>NZ_JABAFB010000002.1:0-426412 GCF_012843405.1 Rhodococcus sp. BL-253-APC-6A1W | reverse complement strand
CGACGAGCCTGGAGCTGCCGGGTCTGACGGTGTCGGGGTTGGATGCGCAAGTGCAGACCTCGCAGTTCGACCTGCATCTGGTCGCCGCGGACCGTTACCACGAGGACGGGTCTCCGGCGGGGATCGGTAGCGTGTTGACGTTCGCGACGGATCTGTTCGACAGGTCGACGGTGGCGGGGATCGCGGAGCGGTTCGTGCGAGTGCTCGAGCAGATCGTCGCCGAGCCGGGGCTTCCGGTGGGAGACCTCGATATTCTCGGGGTCGAGGAGCGGAACCTGGTGCTGGAGGAGCACAACCGCACGAGCTGCCCGCTCGGGGCGCCGGTGACGTTGGTGGACTTGTTCGACACTCAGGTACGGCGTGATCCTGCGGCGACCGCGATTGTGTTCGAGGGCTTGTCGCTGTCCTATCAGGAGTTCGATGCTCGGGTGAACCGGCTTGCCCGTCATTTGATTTCGGTGGGGGTTGGGCCGGAATCGACTGTGGCGCTGGCGATGCGGCGGTCGGTCGAGCTGCTGGTGGGTATGTATGCGGTGGCCAAGACCGGTGGTGCGTACGTGCCGCTGGATCCGGACCAGCCGGCCGAGCGCACGCATTACATTGTGTCGGTGGCGGCTCCTGCGGTGGTCTTGACCACCGCGCGTGACGAGTTCGATGTTCCCGAGGGCGTGGGTTCGGGGATCGTCGTCGTTCGGCTCGATACCGCTAGCCTCGATGGGTACTCGGGTTTGCCGGTGAGGGACGTCGATCGGCTTGCGCCGTTGCGGCCGGAGAACACGGCGTATGTCATTTTCACGTCGGGTTCGACCGGTCGGCCCAAGGGTGTGGCGGTGTCCCATGCGGCGATTGTCAACCAAATGCTGTGGATGCGGGACGAATACGATCTCGGGCCCGATGATGCGCTGTTGCTGAAGACCGCTGCGACGTTCGATCTGTCGGTGTGGGAGTTCTGGTCGGCGCTTGTATCCGGTGGCCGTGTCGTTGTTGCGGCGCCGGACGGTCATCGTGATCCGGCGTATCTCAACGATCTTGTCGCGTCGGAGGGTGTGACGACTCTGCATGTGGTGCCGTCGATGCTGACGGCGTTGATGACGGACAGGGACGGTGTTCTGCCGTCTTCTTTGCGCCGGGTGCTCGCTATCGGTGAGGCGTTGCCTGCGTCTACAGCGCAGCGGTTCCTTGCCGGCAATGAGGCCCGGTTGGACAATCTTTACGGTCCGACCGAGGCTGCGGTGTCGGTTACCGATCACACTGTCGAGGTGTCCGATGTGGTGTCTGTGCCGATCGGGTCGCCGCAGTGGAACACCCGGTTGTATGTGCTCGATGCGCGCTTGCAGCCGGTGCCGGTGGGTGTTCCGGGTGAGTTGTATCTTGCGGGTGCGCAGCTTGCTCGTGGGTATTTCGCCCGGCCTGATCTGACGGCGGAGCGGTTTGTGGCGTCGCCGTGGGGTGACGGCGAAAGGTTGTACCGCACGGGTGATCTGGTGGCGTGGACGAGTGACGGTGAGCTCGAGTATTTGGGTCGTACGGATTTCCAGGTGAAGGTTCGTGGTTTCCGGATCGAGCTCGGTGAGATCGAGTCGGCGCTGCGGCGGATGGATGGCATTCGTGATGTGGCTGTGGTTGCTCGTGGCAGCGAGCGTGTGGGTACTCGTGTGGTTGCGTATCTGGTGCCTGGGCCTGATGTGGTCCTCGATACCGGGGAGGTTGCATTCGCGCTGGGCCGAAGTGTGCCGGCTTATATGGTGCCGTCGGCTTTTGTGGTGCTCGAGGGGTTGCCTCTCAACGCTAATGGCAAGCTGGATCGTAGGGCGTTGCCGGATCCGGTGTTCGAGGTCACGGAGTTCCGGGCTCCGGCTACCTCTGCCGAGCAGGTCGTGGCGTCGGTGTTTTCCGAGGTATTGGGCGTCGAGCGGGTCGGGCTCGATGATGATTTCTTCGCTTTGGGTGGTAACTCGCTGATTGCGACCCAGGTGGTCGCGCGCCTGGGTGCGGCACTCGATACTCGGGTGCCGGTGCGCGTGCTGTTCGAGGCGTCCACCGTCGGGGAACTGGCGGTGCGGGTGGAGCAGGTGTCCGGTGGGGGTGCCGGGGTTCCGTTGGTTGCGCGGGTGCGTCCGGCACAGATTCCCCTGTCGTTGGCGCAGCAGCGGATGTGGTTCCTCAACCGGCTGGATCCAGAATCTGCAGTCAACAATATTCCGGTGGCGATCAGGTTGTCGGGCTCGTTGGATGTCGATGCGTTGCAGGCGGCGGTGTCGGATGTGGTCGCGCGACACGAGTCGTTGCGGACGGTGTATCCGGAGATCGACGGGGTCGGATTCCAAGAGGTCCTGCCCGCATCGGACTCGATCGTCGAGGTACGTCCGGAAACTGTCGCGGCCGACGAGGTCCCGGCACGTGTCACGGAGGTTGTGGCTGCCGGTTTCGATGTGACGCAGCAGGTTCCGATCAGGGTGCGGCTGCTGCGAATCACGCCGGAAGAGCATGTGCTGGTGGTCGTGGTCCATCACATCTCCGGCGACGGGTTCTCTATGGCGCCCCTGACCCGGGATGTGGTCGCCGCGTACGTGACACGGGTGGAGGGCAAGGAACCCGCTTGGGCCGAACTCGAGGTGCAGTACGCGGATTACACGTTGTGGCAGCGTGAGGTCCTCGGCGACGAGTCCGATCCGGAGTCGTTGCTCGCGCGGGAAACCGAGTTCTGGCGCACTGCTTTGGCGGACCTGCCGGAGGAGTCGACGTTGCCGTCCGACCGGCCCCGCCCGGCGGTGTCGAGTTACCGGGGTGCCTCGCACGGATTCACGATCGATCGGCGCGTCCGTTCCGATCTAACTGATCTCGCACGCCGCAGTGGTGCAACGGAATTCATGGTCGTGCATGCAGCTCTAGCGGTGCTGCTGTCACGGTTGAGCGCCCAGTCCGATATTGCGATCGGGACGCCCGTCGCGGGTCGTGGTGAGGCTGCGCTCGATGATCTCGTGGGTATGTTCGTCAACACGCTCGTATTGCGGACGTCGGTTGATGGTGGGGTGTCGTTCGGGGACTTCCTCGATGAGGTCCGCCGGGTGGATCTCGATGCGTTCGCGCATGCGGATGTGCCGTTCGAGCGGTTGGTGGAGGTGCTCGATCCTGCGCGTTCGCAGGCGCGTCATCCGCTGTTCCAGGTGATGCTGACTTTCCAGAATTTGGCGGCTGCGGAGCTCGAGCTGCCCGGTCTGAGTGTCTCGGGTGTGGACTTCGATGCGCAGATCGCCAAGTTCGATCTGCAGTTGACGTTGTCGGAGGGGTTTGCGGAGGACGGTTCGCCGGCCGGTTTCCGTGCGGAGTTCACCTATGCCACCGAGCTGTTCGATGCTTCGACGGTGGAGACGTTCGCGGATCGGTTCGTGCGGATCCTCGAGGCGGTGGTGGCCGATCCGGCGCTGCGGGTCGGCGATATCGATTTGCTGGGCGCCGATGAGCGTATTGCGGTGCTCGAGCGGTGGAACGATACGTCGCATCCGGTGCCGGAGTCGACGTTGCTGGACCGGTTCGATGCGCAGGTCCTTTCGAATCCCGACGCGATTGCGGTGGTGTTCGAAGACGAGTCGTTGACGTATGCGCAGTTCGATGCGCGGGTCAATCGGCTTGCGCGGTATCTGATCTCGCGGGGTGTGGGTCCGGAGACGACGGTGGGGCTGGCGGTGCGCCGGTCGTTGGATCTGCTGGTGGGGATGTATGCGATCGTGCGGGCGGGCGGCGCCTATGTGCCGATCGATCCGGATCAGCCTGCCGAGCGGAATGGTTTCATTGTGGAGTCGGTGTCGCCGGTGTTGGTGGTGTCGACGTCGCGGGACGGGTTCGAGCTTCCCGGTTCCGATTCCGGGTCCGGGTCGGTGCCGGTGGTGTCGATCGACACGCTGGATCTTTCGAGCGTTGCGGCCGGTCCGGTGTCCGATGAGGAGCGGATTGCGCCGGTGCGGCCGTCGAATACGGCGTATGTGATTTTCACGTCGGGGTCGACGGGCCGGCCGAAGGGTGTGGCGGTCTCGCATGGGGCGATTGTCAATCGTCTCGAGTGGATGCAGCACGAATACTCGCTCACCCGAGATGATGTGGTGTTGCAGAAGACGCCGTTTACGTTCGATGTGTCGGTGTGGGAGTTTTTCTGGCCGTTGGGTGTGGGTGCGCGGTTGGTGATGGCTGCTCCGGACGGTCATCGGGATCCGGCCTATCTGGCGACGGTGATGGCCGAGCGTTCGGTGTCGGTGGCGCATTTTGTGCCGTCGATGTTGGCGGTGTTCGTAACCGAGGCCGGGGTCTCGGATCTGTCGGGTCTGCGCTACGTGTTTGCTTCGGGTGAGGCGTTGTCGCCGTCGTTGGCGGCGCGGACGCGTGCGATGCTTCCGGATGCTGCTGTGCACAATTTGTATGGTCCGACCGAGGCTGCGGTGGATGTGACGTTCCACGAGGTGTCCGATGCCGATGTGGTGTCGGTGCCGATCGGTGTGCCGGTGTGGAATACGCAGGTGTTTGTGCTCGACGGTCGACTGGCGCCGGTGCCGGTGGGTGTGGCGGGTGAGTTGTATCTGTCGGGTGTGCAGTTGGCTCGGGGGTATGTGGGTCGGCCGGATTTGTCGGCGGAGCGTTTTGTGGCGTCGCCGTTCGGTGTGGGTGAGCGGTTGTATCGCACGGGTGATCTGGTGCGGTGGTCTGCTGATGGGGAGTTGGAGTACATCGGTCGTACCGATTTTCAGGTGAAGTTGCGGGGGTTGCGGATCGAGCTCGGTGAGATCGAGGCGGCGTTGGTGTCGCACGAGTCGATCAGCCAGGCTGCGGTGGTGGTGTCGGCCTCTGATCTCGGGGATCAGCTGGTGGGTTATGTGGTTCCTGTTGCGGGCGAGACTGTGGATCGTGACGAGTTGGCGGGGTTCGTCTCGGGGTTGTTGCCCGCGTATATGGTGCCGTCGGTCTTGATGGTGCTCGATGAGTTGCCGGTGGGTTCGTCGGGCAAGTTGGACCGCAAGGCGTTGCCTTCCCCTACCTTCGAAGCTCGCGAGTTCCGGGCGCCGCAGACAACCGTCGAACAGAGTGTGGCGTCGACGTTTGCGGATGTGTTGGGTCTCGAGCGGGTCGGTCTCGACGACAACTTCTTCGAGCTCGGTGGCAACTCCCTGGTCGCGACGCAGGTCGCCAGCCGGCTGCAGAAGGAGACGGGGGTCGAAGTTCGGGTCCAGTGGTTGTTCACCGACTCCTCGGTAGCTGCACTCGCGCACCGCATCGAAACCGATGCCGGGAGCGAGGAGGACTTCGATCCGCTCACGGACGGCGCCGTACAGGTTCTGCTGCCGTTCCGTACGCACGGTTCCGGAAACCCGTTGTTCTGCATCCATTCGATGTACGGACTCGCGTGGACCTACTCGGGCCTGACCGGATTCGTGGACGATCGGCCCCTGTACGGGATACAGACGCGCGCACTGTCGGACAACGACTACCTTCCCGGAACCATCGCGGAGATGGCGGACGACTATCTCCGGGAGATCAGGACGGCGCAGCCCGAGGGACCGTACAACCTGATGGGATGGTCGCTCGGAGGAGTGGTGGCACACGAAGTCGCCGTGAAGTTGCAGAAGCAGGGCGAGTTCGTGGAAAGCCTCGTGATGCTGGACAGCCACTGGGATCTCGAGGCAGCGGAGTTCCGCCGTGCCATTCGCGCCAACCTCGCACAGATCGGCGTGATGCTCGAGGACTCGGACGATGTGGCTGCCCTGTCCGACGAACACATCCGAAGACTCTGGGACACGATGGCACAGGACGTGACTGCGCTCAGCGCGCTCACCCTCGAGCGTTTCCGCAACTTGTACCGAAGCGCCGTCCGATCGGGACAACTGATCGCATCGCATCTCCCGGGAACGTTCGACGGTGACATCCTGTATTTCAGTGCAGCCAACCATCCGCCCGCCCGGCACGGAGCGGCGAAGCGGTGGGCTCACCTCGTGACCGGACATGTCACCGATGTACCGATCGACTTCAGCCACGACGACATGACCTCGACGGAGGCGCTCGCGGAGATCGGCCCCGTGCTCGACCACTACCTCAAACGGAATGTGGTGTAACAAGTTGCCGCTGGAATGCGACGCATGTAACTGTACGTAGGCTGCGATCGGGTACGTTCCGTTCGTACTCGCCTCGGACGAGGCGCCGTTGATGTCGACCACGCTGTCCAACCCGAAAAAGGTGAAAGAACCGTATGAAGCATCCGAGACGAGGATCCGGACGACTTCGCGTCCTGACTGCAGGCGCAGCATGCGCGTTGTTCTCTTCCGCTCTGCTGGTCTCCCCGGCAGCGGCTGATCCGGTCGCGGACACCCTGCAGCCGCTCGAGTCGGTGACGAGCGAGAACGGATCGCACATCAGCCGCATCGAAAAGTACGACGAGCAGCAGTTGCTGGTCTACGTTTACTCGGCCTCGATGGACAAGGAAATCCTGCTCGACGTATGGCGTCCGGCAGACATCAGTGAACCGCGCCCCACGCTGTACCTGCTCAACGGTGCCGGTGGCGGAGAAGACAGCGCGACGTGGCGTTACCGTACCGACGCCATCGACTTCTTCAAGGACAAGAATCTCAACGTCGTCTCGCCGGTCGGTGGTAAGTGGAGCTACTACACCGACTGGAATCAGGAGGACCCGGCCCTCGGCGTGAACAAATGGGAGACCTTCCTGACCAAGGAGGTTCCTCCGCTGATCGATGCGGCGCTGGGAACCAACGGTGTGAACGCGATCGCCGGTTTGTCCTCATCGGGTACCTCGGTGCTCCAGCTCGCGATCGCGGGCGGGGGTCTCTACAAGGGTGTGGCCGCCTACAGCGGATGTGCGCAGACCTCCGATCCGATCGGGCAGGAGTTCGTCAAGATCACCACCGAGGTGTGGGGCGGGGGCGACACTCGCAATATGTGGGGTGAAACCGACGATCCGACCTGGGTGGAGAAGGACCCGTACGTCAACGCCGAGAAACTTCGGGGTCTCGAGCTCTATATCTCCAACGGCAACGGACTGCCCGGACAGTACGACACCCTCTACGGCCCGGAGATCGACGGCAAGGTGGAGATTCTCGCCAATCAGGTGGTCGTGGGCGGTGTCATCGAAGCCGCGACGAATTACTGCACTCACAATCTTCGCGACCGGCTCGACGAGCTGGACATCCCCGCGACCTACAACTTCCGTGACTCCGGCACTCATTCGTGGAAGTACTGGCAGGACGACCTGAAGGATTCGTGGCCTGTGCTGCAGAAGGCCCTCGGCATCTGACATCGGCTGTGAACGCGTGAAGCCTCTCCCACCTGTGGGAGAGGCTTCACTGCTTTCTGCCGCCTGGACTGCCCGGTTCGTCAGCCGTTCTGCGCCGCGCGCCGGTACCCTCTGATCGCCGGAACGAGGAACACCGCCACGGTTCCGAGCGACCACGCAAGCGTTTTCACGAACGGTTCGGCCACCGGCCCGCCGATCGCCAGCGCGCGCATCGTGTCGATTGCGCACGACATCGGCTGGTTGGCCACGATCGGCTGGAGCCAGGTCGGGTAGGCCATCACCGGCACGAATCCCGAGTTGAAGAACATGAGCATCGTGCAGACGATCGACACCAGTTCCACCAGGGGAATTCGTCCGGGAACGGTTGCCAGCACCGTCACCATCATCGCGAAGCCGATACCGAAGATCAGCGGCACCACGAAAAGCAGGACGGAAGCGCCGAGGCCCTGGGTGAACCGGAAACCCATCACCATCCCCGCGGCGACGATCACGAGCGAGGTCACGAAGACTCGTATCGTCTCTGCCATGAGGCGGCCCACGAGGCCGGCCGAACGATGGATCGGCAGGGTGTAGAAGCGTCCCAGCAGTCCGGAGTCGCGCTCGGCGCGCAGCCCGACCGCGCTCACCACCGACCCGAACATCGCGCCCACCAGCACGATCATGGGAACGGTACCGAAGATCGACGATTGCCCGGTCGCGGCGGTGATGCTGTCCCCGAGCACGATCCGGAACATCACCAGCGTCAGCGCCGGGTAGATCAACGCCTGGATCAGAGTTACCGGATCGCGCGCCCACCGCAGCAGGAGGCGCCCGCACTGCAACCGGCTGTGCTCCCACAACGCGGGGAGAGAGTTCTCGTCCCGCGCATGGTCGGCTGCCGGGTACACAACCGTGCCGTTCGGGCGTGATTCGACGGTGTCGCTCATCCGCTCACCCCCTCCTCGTCGTGGCCCAGAGAGCTGCCGGAAGACAGACCACAGCGAGCCCGATCATCCAGAACGCACTCGGCCTGAAGACTTCCCATGTCACGCCGTCCTGCGCCATGTCGCGCATCGCGAAGGAGAACTGCGAGATGGGCTGGTTGCGGACGAACGGCCTGATCCATTCGGGAAAGCCGCTCTCGGGCACGAATCCGCACGAGAGCATCCCGAGGATCAGTTGTGGGAGTGTCAGCGCCTGAGACGTCGCCTCCGGGCTCTTGGACAGGCTTCCGATCGCGTCGGCGCCCAGGCACAGCAGAACACTGATGGCGAGTGCGGTCGCGCAGAACAAGGCCGCCTGGCCGAATCCCGCCGAGAACCGGAAACCGATCGCATAGCCGAATCCGATGGCCGCAATCAGCGACACGATCGACCGGACCGTCCCGGCCGCCAATCTGGCCAGCATCGGTATCCCAGCCACCACCGGCATCGTCTGCATTCGTGTCGTCAGTCCGGTCGATGCCTCCGACGCAGCAAGCTGAGCCGCGGAGATCGCGGTGAACGCCATGGACTGCAACACGATGATCGGCATCAGGAACTGCGCGTAGTCGATGCCCTGGAGCTGCATCACGAACTTGAGAGGTAGGTAGAACCCGAGTCCGAAGACGACCGGCGCTATCACCGCGACCACGAGTTCGCCGTTGCGCGCCATCGTCCGCAGCGCGCGCGTGGTCAGCACCCACCATTGCTTCGAGGCGGCGGGCGCGATCCGGCGATGGTCTCCTCCGGGGCTGTCGCCCGAACCCGGAGTGGACGAGCCGGTCGACGGAGGGTCGGGGAGCGGCGCCCGATCGGTGCGTGTCGTCACGGTAGTTCCCCCGCCACCGCCGCCTCCGGTCGTTCTCCGGCGGACGGGTCCGCTGGCGACTCACCCGGTACGGGCGTCGCGGTGTGTCCGGTGAGACGCAGGAACACATCGTCGAGCGACGGCCTCCGAAGCCCGATATCTGCGAGGTCCACGTCGAGCGGTTCGAGGCGCCGAAGAGCCTCGGTGAGGGTCGCGGCGCCGTCGGGTGCCGGGATCGAGATCCTGTCCTCGTCTCCTTCGGTCCCGAGGGGGAACGCCGCGCGAGCGTCCGGCGGCACCATGTCACCGAGCGCCTGCGCGATGGCCGGGAGGGCGCGGGGCTCGACCGGCACGATCTCGCAGAAGCTGCCTCCTGCCGATGCCTTGAGCTGGTTGGCTGTGCCCTCGGCGATGACGGTGCCCTTGTCGATCACGATGATGTTGTCGCTCAGTACATCCGCCTCTTCGAGGTACTGGGTCGTCAGGAGCACCGTGATCCCCTGGTCCTTGAGCGCCGACACCAGCGCCCACACGCCCTGCCGGCTCCGCGGATCGAGTCCCGTGGTCGGCTCGTCGAGAAAGACCACCTCCGGGCGGACCACCAGTCCGCAGGCGATGTCGACGCGGCGTCGCATGCCGCCGGAGTAGCCTTTCACCGGGCGGCGAGCGGCTTCGACCAGATCGAACTGGCGGAGGAGGTCGTCGGCGCGCCGCTTCGCCGATGCGTTGTCGAGACCCATCAGCCGGCCGAAGAGCACGAGGTTCTCCCGGCCCGTGAGCGTGTCGTCGAGCGCCGCGAACTGGCCGGTCATCATGATGGATCGGCGCACCGCCGCAGCGTCGGTGACGACGTCGTGTCCCGCAACGACCGCTCGCCCGGAAGTGGGGCGCAACAACGTCGACAGGACCTTGACCATCGTGGTCTTTCCGGCTCCGTTGGGTCCCAGAATGGCGAGGACACGCCCCGCAGCGGCAGTGAAACCGATCCCGTCGAGGGCCTCGACATCGCCGAAAGACTTGTGCACGTCCTCCACGAGGACTGCCTGATCATGACTGTTCAGCATCACACTCCACCGTCGAACTCGGTCCCGCCCTGCATCGGGACTTCGTCTTCCCGCCGGCGGCGGTGCCGCCGACCATGACGGATGCGCTGCCGTCGAGAGGCGATGTTACCGGCGTCACTGCAACGAGGCGGGTCCAATGGTGTATCGGCGGGCCTCTGGCAACGGATGGTGGGAGGAATCGAGCCGCCGCGCCGTTTTCGAGACAAGATCACAACGGGACACCCCCGACCGGCGAATCCGGCCGATCCGTGGTCTTCTGGGGGCGTGGCAGTCCCAGTAACGCGTCGGCAGTTGATCGGGGGAGCGGCGGGCGGACTGGTCGCCTGGGGTTCGGTCTCGGCCGCTACCTCTCGGGCAGCTCGGCACAGACTGCCGGAGCCGGAGACGGTCACCGCCGGCGATCCGGCGCTGATGAGCGCCGTGGACGCCGCTGCACTTCTGCGCGCCGGCCTGTTGCATCCCCGCGAGTTGCTCGAGTCGTGCCTCAGCCGCACCCGCGCCTTCGACGGTGACGTCGGTGCCTGGGTGCGGCTCTATCCCGAACTCGCGTACGAGGCGGCCGATGCGGCGGGGGAGCGTCTCGCCCGCGCGCGACGCGAGCAGACGCACATCTCCCCGTTGTGCGGGCTGCCGATCGCGCTCAAGGACATCTTCGCGGTATCCGGTCTGCCGTTGACCGCGTCGAGCCGGGTGCTCGAGGGCAACATCGCAGCCGGTCACTCGGGGGTGTGGCGGAGGCTCGACGCGGCCGGCGCGGTACTCATGGGTCACACGCACACCGACGAGTTCGCGATGGGGGTCACGACCCCACAGGTCGGCAACCCCTGGAACACGAGATTCTCGCCCGGGGGCTCTTCGGGAGGCAGTGCAGCCGCTCTCGCGGCGCGCTTCGTGCCCCTCGCTCTGGGCAGTGACACCGGAGGCTCGGCACGACTGCCCGCCAGTGCCTGCGGAGTCTCGTCGATCAAACCCACCTACGGGGCGATCACGTCGTACGGCATGATCCCGCTCACCTGGACCCGAGACCATGTCGGGCCGATGGCGCGCAGTCTCGGAGACGCGGCCCTGCTCATGTCCGTGCTCGCGGGATCGGACGCCGACGATCCGATCACGTCCCTCGGGCGCCCGGTTCCGGAGGGCGGATACCCGCTCGCTGCTCGCGGCGGAGCGGCGCCTCTCTCCGGAATCAGGATCGGGGTACCGGTCGATTCCCGTCCCGCACCCGTGGCCGCGGTGCAGCGGGTCGTCGACGGATTCCTCGACGTCGTACGTTCGCTCGGCGCTGTGACCGTGCCGGTGACCATGCCGCCTCTGCCGTCGTCGCTCGCGACGGGCGATCAGGTGGAGATGGGCTCCTACCATCAGCAGTTCGCAGATCGGCTCGGGCTGTACCGGCCGGACAAGGCGGTGCTGGTGTCCGCGGCCGTCGCGTCGCTGGGGGTGCCCGTCGGTGACTACTTCCAGTTCGAACGCGACCGGCTTCGCTACCAATCGGAGTACAACCGGATGTTCGCCGATCAGGATCTCGATGCCATTGCGGTGGCGGGGTCGGCGGTCGACGGTGCGCGTCGCGACGAGTTCCTCGGCGTCAGCGTCACGGCGGGTGTGGTGGGCGACGTGCGGTGGGCGAACTACGCGGGCGCGCCCGTGGTGACGCTTCCGGCGGGGCGGTCGGGGGACACGGGGATGCCGGTGGGGGTGCAACTCGGCGCGCGCCCCTGGCAGGATGCCGAACTCATCGCGCTCGGCCTGGAAGTGCAAGCAGCACTGCCGGTTTGGCGTGACGAACCGGTACTCGTACCGGCGATCGCTCGTGTTCCCGAGGTGGGGAGGGTGCAGCCGGGGCGAGGGCCCGATCCCACCAACACCGTCGGCGCGGCGGCGCCGTTGCGCACGCCCGCGATGAATCCGGTGGGGTAGCCGGCACCGGTTGCCGGGTGAGCGAGACCACGAAGGGCGCCGAGTTGAACTCTCGCGTGGACTCCTGCATACTGGTCGGGTTGCCTTGACCGGGCCATGGGTTGTTTCGCGGCTCGGATCGGGAAATCGTGACAGTCGCTGATCGGCCCGAGGGTTGGTTGCGGCCACAATGCAAGACGGAAGCAGTACCAGCGTGCGCTCGTATGAGTGCATTCGGTCCCGTTCTTTGCGGTGTCGAAGCCCAGAGCTTCGTCGCCGGGGAATGAGCGACTGGGCGACACGCCCGACCGCGTGGACCGGAGAACAATGACAGATGAACAGCGGCAGCGGATCGGGTGACCCCGGCTCGCAATGTGTATTCCAGTGCTGTTCTCTGTCGCCGTTCCCCTGGGGAACTGTGCAGACGAGGTGGTTCCCGGCTTGATCGGGTGCTACGAAACGCGGCAAGAAAAGGACACTAAGCGTGGCGGGACAGAAGATCCGCATCAGGCTCAAGGCCTATGACCACGAGGCGATCGACGCATCTGCGCGCAAGATCGTCGAGACGGTCACCCGTACGGGTGCCCGCGTGGTCGGCCCGGTGCCGTTGCCTACAGAAAAGAACGTGTACTGCGTCATTCGTTCGCCGCACAAGTACAAGGACTCGCGCGAGCACTTCGAGATGCGTACCCACAAGCGGCTGATCGACATCCTCGACCCGACGCCGAAGACTGTCGACGCGCTCATGCGCATCGACCTTCCGGCGAGCGTCGATGTCAACATTCAGTGAGCTTCGGAAGACGCAGCGGAGATAACACATGACTAACCAGATCAAGGGAATCCTGGGCACCAAGCTCGGCATGACCCAGGTCTTCGACGAGAACAACCGGGTCGTTCCGGTGACCGTCGTCAAGGCCGGACCGAACGTGGTCACGCAGGTTCGCACCGAGGAGCGCGACGGTTACAACGCCGTGCAGCTCGCGTTCGGTGCCATCGCGCCTCGCAAGGTCAACAAGCCCGTCCGCGGCCAGTTCGACAAGGCCGGCGTGACCCCGCGCCGCCACCTCGTCGAGCTTCGCGTCGAGGACACCTCGGACTACGAGGTCGGCCAGGAGCTCACCGCAGAGGTTTTCGAGGACGGCGCATTCGTCGACGTCACCGGCACCTCCAAGGGCAAGGGCTTCGCCGGCACCATGAAGCGTCACGGCTTCGCGGGCCAGGGTGCCTCGCACGGTGCGCAGGCTGTGCACCGTCGTCCGGGTTCCATCGGTGGCTGCGCCACCCCGGGCCGCGTGTTCAAGGGCACGCGCATGTCCGGCCGGATGGGCTCCGACCGCATCACGACGCAGAACCTCTCGGTCCACAAGGTGGATGCCGAGAACGGTCTGCTCCTGATCAAGGGCGCGATCCCCGGCCGTAAGGGCGGCCTCGTGATCGTCAAGACTGCAGTGAAGGGTGGTGCACGGGCATGAGCACCGAGACCGCAACCAAGCTGACACTGGACGTCAAGGCGCCCGGTGGCCAGTCCAACGGCACCGTCGATCTCCCCTCGGAGATCTTCGACGCTCCCGCGAACATCGCGTTGCTGCACCAGGTCGTCGTCGCACAGCTTGCGGCGGCTCGCCAGGGCACGCACTCCACGAAGACTCGTGGCGAGGTCCGCGGCGGCGGCAAGAAGCCGTACCGCCAGAAGGGCACCGGCCGCGCCCGCCAGGGTTCGACCCGTGCACCGCAGTTCGTCGGTGGCGGCGTCGTCCACGGCCCGCAGCCGCGCGACTACTCGCAGCGCACCCCCAAGAAGATGAAGGCTGCCGCTCTCCGCGGTGCCCTCTCCGACCGGGCACGCAACGAGCGCATCCACGTGATCACCGAACTCGTCGCGGGTCAGACCCCGTCGACGAAGAGTGCTCGCACGTTCCTCGGCGAAATCAGCGACCGCAAGAAGGTCCTGCTCGTCGTCGGCCGTGAAGACGTGGCGGCGTGGAAGTCGGTGCAGAACCTTCCGAACGTCCACGCGCTCGCGCCGGATCAGCTGAACACCTACGACGTGCTCTACAGCGACGACGTCGTGTTCAGCGTCGAAGCGCTGAACGCGTTCATCCACGGCCCGGCAGAGTCCGGCCAGGAATTCAAGGAGGAGACCAAGTGAGCACGATCGCCGATCCGCGCGACATCCTGCTGGCTCCCGTCATCTCCGAGAAGTCCTATGGACTGATGGAAGACGGCACGTACACCTTCCTGGTTCACCCGGACTCGAACAAGACGCAGATCAAGATTGCCGTCGAGAAGGTCTTCGGCGTCAAGGTGACCAGCGTCAACACCGCGAACCGTCAGGGCAAGCGCAAGCGGACCCGCTCCGGTTACGGCAAGCGCAAGGACACCAAGCGCGCGCTCGTGACCCTGGCCGCCGACAGCAAGCCCATCGAGATCTTCGGAGGCCCGGTCGCGTAGCGATCGGAACTCTCGAGAGATAGAGGACGAGAAGACTCATGGCAATCCGTAAGTACAAGCCGACTACGCCGGGCCGTCGTGGCGCCAGCGTGTCGGACTTCGCCGAGATCACTCGGTCGACGCCCGAAAAGTCGCTGGTTCGCCCGCTTCACGGTCGTGGTGGACGTAATGCGCACGGTCGCATCACCACCCGGCACAAGGGTGGCGGCCACAAGCGCGCCTACCGCCTGATCGATTTCCGTCGCAACGACAAGGACGGAATCCCGGCGAAGGTCGCTCACATCGAGTACGACCCCAACCGCACCGCTCGCATCGCGCTGCTCCACTACGTGGACGGCGAGAAGCGCTACATCATCGCCCCCAAGGGCCTGATGCAGGGTGCTCCGGTCGAGTCCGGCCCCACGGCCGACATCAAGCCGGGTAACAACCTGCCGCTGCGCAACATCCCGACCGGTACCACCATCCACGCAGTCGAGCTGCGTCCGGGTGGCGGCGCCAAGATGGCACGTTCCGCCGGCGCGAGCATCCAGCTCCTCGGTAAGGAAGGCACCTACGCCACGCTGCGTATGCCGTCCGGTGAAATCCGTCGCGTCGACGTGCGCTGCCGCGCCACCGTCGGCGAGGTCGGCAACGCCGAGCAGTCGAACATCAACTGGGGTAAGGCCGGCCGTATGCGGTGGAAGGGCAAGCGCCCGACCGTCCGTGGTGTCGTGATGAACCCGGTCGACCACCCGCACGGTGGTGGCGAGGGCAAGACCTCGGGTGGTCGCCACCCGGTCAGCCCCTGGGGTAAGCCGGAAGGCCGTACCCGCAAGAACAAGGCGTCCGACAAGCTCATCGTCCGTCGCCGCCGTACCGGTAAAAAGCGCTAGTCAAGGAGGGAGTTAGAGAATGCCACGCAGCCTCAAGAAGGGCCCGTTCGTCGACGACCACCTCCTGGCGAAGGTCGACGTCCAGAACGAGAAGGGCACCAAGCAGGTCATCAAGACCTGGTCGCGCCGTTCCACGATTCTGCCGGACTTCATCGGTCACACGTTTGCCGTCCATGACGGACGCAAGCACGTGCCGGTGTTCATCTCGGATTCGATGGTCGGCCACAAGCTCGGTGAATTCGCACCGACCCGTACGTTCAAGGGCCACATCAAGGACGACCGGAAGAGCAAGCGTCGATGAGCACTGAAACCACAACCAACAGCGCTCGGGCTGTTGCGCGCCACGTGCGCGTAACCCCGATGAAGGCGCGCCGCGTCGTCGACATCGTTCGCGGTAAGTCCGTCGAGGAAGCCCTCGCAATCCTCAAGTTCGCGCCGCAGGCCGCGGCCGAGCCGGTCGCCAAGGTGATCGCCTCTGCTGCTGCGAACGCGCAGAACAATTACAACCTCGACCCCAGCACGCTCGTCGTCGCGACGGCGTATGTGGACGAGGGTGCGACCCTGAAGCGGTTCCAGCCGCGTGCCCAGGGCCGTGCGTTCCGAATCCGCAAGCGGTCGAGCCACATCACCGTGATCGTGGAAAGCGTCGCATCTCGGTCGGGTTCGACTCGCAACCGCCGGAAGGGAGCTCAGTAGTGGGCCAGAAGATCAACCCGCACGGCTTCCGTCTGGGCATCACCACCGACTGGAAGTCGCGTTGGTACGCAGACAAGCAGTACGCGGAATACGTCAAGGAAGACGTCGCGATCCGTAAGTTCCTGGCCTCCGGCCTCGAGCGTGCAGGCATCGCGAAGGTCGAAATCGAGCGCACCCGTGACCGTGTGCGTGTGGACATCCACACCGCACGCCCGGGCATCGTCATCGGTCGCCGCGGCGCCGAGGCCGATCGCATTCGCGCCGAGCTCGAGAAGCTGACCGGTAAGCAGGTTCAGCTGAACATCCTCGAGGTCAAGAACTCGGAGTCCGAGGCTCAGCTGGTGGCGCAGGGCGTCGCCGAGCAGCTCTCGAACCGTGTTGCCTTCCGTCGGGCGATGCGCAAGGCCATTCAGTCGGCCATGCGTCAGCCCAACGTCAAGGGCATCCGCGTGCAGTGCTCGGGCCGCCTCGGTGGCGCCGAGATGTCGCGCTCGGAGTTCTACCGTGAGGGTCGGGTTCCGCTGCACACGCTGCGTGCGGACATCGACTACGGCCTGTACGAGGCCAAGACCACCTTCGGTCGTATCGGCGTGAAGGTCTGGATCTACAAGGGCGACATCGTTGGTGGCCGTCGTGAGCTCGCTGCTGCTGCAGCTGCTCCCGCCGACCGTCCGCGTCGTGAGCGTCCCAGCCGCCCGCGTCGTTCCGGCGCGTCGGGCACCACGGCGACGAGCACCGACGCCGGCCGCGCAGCCTCGGCCGACGCCCCCGCTTCGACTGAGAACAAGGAGGGCTGACGCATGTTGATCCCACGGCGGGTCAAACACCGCAAGCAGCACCATCCGAGCCGTACGGGTGCCGCCAAGGGCGGAACCCAGGTGACCTTCGGTGAGTGGGGCATCCAGGCTCTCGAGCCGGCCTACATCACCAACCGGCAGATCGAGTCCGCTCGTATCGCCATGACCCGGCACATCAAGCGTGGCGGCAAGATCTGGATCAACATCTTCCCGGATCGCCCCCTCACGAAGAAGCCGGCCGAAACCCGCATGGGTTCCGGTAAGGGTTCCCCCGAGTGGTGGGTCGCGAACGTCAAGCCCGGTCGGGTCCTGTTCGAGATGAGCTACCCGAACGAGGAGATTGCTCGCGAGGCCCTGCGTCGCGCGATGCACAAGCTCCCCTGCAAGTGCCGCATCGTGACGAGGGAGGAGCAGTTCTGATGGCTACCGGTACCCCCGCCGCGGAACTCCGCGAGCTGAGCGACGCAGAGCTGGCCGACAAGGTCCGTGAGTTCAAGGAAGAGCTGTTCAACCTGCGCTTCCAGATGGCCACCGGACAGTTGGACAACAACCGTCGGCTGCGTGTCGTTCGCAACGAGATCGCACGTATCTACACGGTGCTGCGCGAGCGTGAGCTCGGACTGGCCACCGGCCCGAACACGGGTGATGTGGCATGAGTGAGGAAAAGACAGTGAGCACAAACGAAGACCGCGCGAGCCGCAAGGTTCGCATCGGCTATGTCGTCTCGGACAAGATGGAAAAGACCATCGTTGTCGAGCTCGAGGATCGTGTGAAGCACCCGCTGTACGGCAAGATCATCCGCCGTACCACCCGGGTGAAGGCACACGACGAGAACAGCCTCGCCGGCGTCGGCGACCGCGTGCAGCTGATGGAGACCCGTCCGCTGTCCGCGTCGAAGCGGTGGCGTCTGGTCGAGGTGCTCGAGAAGGCCAAGTAGGCTTCCGGCATCGTCGGTGAAGTACCTCGACAGCACCCCCGGCACCCGATCACTCGGGTGGTGGGGGTGCTGTTCTTCGCCGTAGTGACGTACGGAACGGGCCGGCACAGCCGGACCCGGGGCATGGGACCGAGCACACGGTTCGCTAATTTGCCCTGGGTACGGTATATGGCCTACTCTGGACGGGTTGCTCACGGGACCCGTGCGCCCAGCGTATGTGCGCCGCGAGCAAACGACGACCGCGTACGTCCAGGTCGGAAATCTGACGTACATACCAATCCAGGTCAAGGAGAAGTAAGTGATCCAGCAGGAGTCGCGACTGCGCGTCGCCGACAACACGGGTGCCAAGGAGATTCTCTGCATCCGCGTTCTCGGTGGCTCGTCCCGTCGCTACGCCGGTATCGGTGACATCATCGTCGGCACCGTCAAGGAGGCGATCCCCGGCGGCAACGTCAAGCGTGGTGAGGTCGTCAAGGCCGTTATCGTGCGCACCACCAAGGAGCGCCGCCGGCCGGACGGCTCGTACATCAAGTTCGACGAGAACGCTGCCGTCCTCATCAAGGGCGACAACGATCCTCGCGGAACCCGCATCTTCGGACCCGTCGGTCGCGAGCTTCGCGACAAGCGCTTCATGAAGATCGTCTCGCTTGCTCCGGAGGTGCTGTGATGAAGGTGCACAAGGGCGACACCGTTCTCGTCATCTCGGGTAAGGACAAGGGCGCCAAGGGCAAGGTCATCGAGGCCTACCCGAAGCAGAACCGTGTCCTCGTCGAGGGCGTGAACCGCATCAAGAAGCACACCGCAGTCTCGGCCAACGAGCGTGGTGCCTCCACCGGCGGCATCGTCACGCAAGAGGCCCCGATCCACGTTTCCAACGTTGCGGTCATCGACTCGGACGGCAACGCCACGCGCGTGGGCTACCGCGTCGACGAGGAGACCGGCAAGCGCGTTCGGATTTCCCGGAAGAACGGGAAGGACATCTGACATGACCACCACTGAGACCAAGACCATGCCGCGCCTGAAGGTGCGGTACCGCGAGGAGATCCGCGACGCGCTGCAGTCGGAATACGGCTACGCGAACGTCATGCAGATCCCCGGCGTCGTGAAGGTCGTCGTCAACATGGGTGTCGGCGACGCCGCCCGCGACGCGAAGCTGATCAACGGCGCGGTCAACGACCTCGCACTGATCACCGGCCAGAAGCCCGAGATCCGCAAGGCACGTAAGTCCATCGCACAGTTCAAGCTGCGCGAAGGCATGCCGATCGGTGCCCGCGTCACGCTTCGTGGCGACCGCATGTGGGAGTTCCTGGACCGTCTCGTGTCCATCGCGCTGCCCCGTATCCGGGACTTCCGCGGCCTCAACGGCAACCAGTTCGACGGAAACGGCAACTACACGTTCGGCCTGAACGAGCAGTCGATGTTCCACGAGATCGACGTGGACAAGATCGATCGCCCGCGCGGCATGGACATCACCGTCGTCACGACCGCCACCAACAACGAAGAAGGCCGTGCCCTGCTCAAGCACCTCGGCTTCCCGTTCAAGGAGAACTGAGCCCATGGCTAAGAAGGCACTGGTCAACAAGGCCAACAAGAAGCCGAAGTTCGCGGTGCGCGCCTACACCCGCTGCCAGCGCTGCGGGCGCCCGCACTCGGTCTTCCGCAAGTTCGGACTCTGCCGCATCTGCCTTCGCGAGATGGCACACCGCGGTGAGCTTCCGGGAGTTCACAAGAGCTCCTGGTGACGTGAACGGTGGGCGGAGCGCCGACGGCCTCCGCCCACCGCCACGCTGTCATGGGTTCGCGGCACCGCCGCGAACCCGCATCGAAACCGAGTTCGATGTAGGCCCACGGCCGGGATATCCCGGTGTTGCATGGGAACCGCACCGAGAAAGGTGTACAGGTCAGCCATGACCATGACCGACCCCATCGCAGACTTCTTGACGCGTCTGCGTAACGCCAATACGGCGTACCACGACGAGGTCAAGCTCCCGTCCTCGAAGATCAAGGTGAACATCGCCGAGATCCTCAAGCGCGAGGGCTACATCTCCGACTACCGCACCGAGGACGCCGAGGTGGGCACGACCCTCATCGTCGACCTCAAGTACGGCCCTTCCCGTGAGCGCAGCCTTGCAGGCGTGCGCCGCGTGTCGAAGCCCGGCCTGCGCGTGTACGCGAAATCCACCAACCTGCCCAAGGTCCTGGGCGGCCTCGGCGTGGCGATTATCTCCACGTCTTCCGGCCTGCTCACCGATCGCCAGGCGGCCAAGCAGAAGGTGGGCGGGGAAGTCCTCGCCTACGTCTGGTAAGGGAGGCCACCACAATGTCGCGAATCGGAAAACTCCCCGTAGTCGTCCCCTCGGGTGTCGAGGTGAACATCGATGGCCAGGCCGTCGCAGTGAAGGGCCCCAAGGGCAACCTCTCGCTGACGGTCGCCGAGCCCATCGTCGTCACCAAGGGTGATGACGGAGCAATCAACGTCACGCGTCCGAACGACGAGCGTCGCAGCCGTGCGCTGCACGGTCTGTCCCGGACCCTGGTGCAGAACCTCATCGTCGGCGTGACCGAGGGCTACACCACGAAGATGGAAATCTTCGGTGTCGGCTACCGCGTGGCCCTCAAGGGTAAGGACCTCGAGTTCTCCCTGGGCTACAGCCACCCGGTGCTGATCGAAGCGCCCGAGGGCATCACGTTTGCCGTCGAGACCCCGACGAAGTTCTCGATCACGGGGATCGACAAGCAGAAGGTCGGCCAGATCGCTGCCAACATCCGCCGGCTGCGCAAGTCCGACCCGTACAAGGGCAAGGGCATCCGCTACGAGGGTGAACAGGTCCGTCGCAAGGTCGGAAAGACGGGTAAGTGATCATGAGCCAGACCGAGAACCAGAAGGCAAAGCGCATTCCGCGCGGCAAGGACGTGTCCACCACGCGTCGCCTCTCGAAGACGCGTCGTCACTTCCGCCTCCGCAAGAAGATCTCCGGCACCACCGAGCGTCCGCGTCTCGTCGTGAACCGGTCGTCGCGTCACATGCATGTGCAGTTGATCGACGACCTGACGGGTACGACCCTCGCCGCAGCTTCGACCATCGAACCCGATGTGCGTGCTGTCGAGGGCGACAAGAAGGCTCGTGGCGCGAAGGTCGGTCAGCTGATCGCCGAGCGCGCCAAGGCTGCCGGCGTGGAGGCCGTGGTCTTCGACCGCGGTGGCCACACCTACAGCGGCCGCATCGCGGCCCTCGCGGACGCGGCTCGCGAAAGCGGGTTGAAGTTCTGATGATGACTTTTTCGAACGGAAGGAACGCCTGATGCCGGGACGTCAGCGGCGTGACGGCGGCAGCGGCCCTGCCGGCCAGAACCCCAACAGCAGCAGCAGCGGTGACAACCGCGGCGGTCGTGACCGCCGTGACCGCGACTCGCGTGGCGGCAACGCTGCCGAGAAGTCGAACTACATCGAGCGTGTCGTCTCGATCAACCGTGTGTCGAAGGTCGTCAAGGGCGGCCGTCGCTTCAGCTTCACCGCTCTGGTGATCGTGGGCGACGGTAACGGCTTGGTCGGCGTCGGCTACGGCAAGGCCAAGGAAGTTCCCGCGGCCATCCAGAAGGGCGTCGAAGAGGCTCGCAAGGGCTTCTTCCGCGTGCCGATGATCGCCACCACCATCACTCACCCGGTTCAGGGTGAGGCCGCAGCAGGCATCGTCATGCTGCGTCCGGCTTCGCCGGGTACCGGTGTTATCGCCGGTGGCGCGGTGCGTGCCGTGCTGGAGTGCGCGGGCATCTCCGACATCCTGTCGAAGTCCCTGGGCTCCGACAACGCCATCAATGTGGTGCACGCGACGGTTGCGGCTCTCAAGAGCCTGCAGCGTCCGGAAGAGGTTGCGGCTCGCCGTGGTCTCTCCCTCGAGGAAGTTGCCCCCGCCGGCATGCTTCGCGCCCGTGCACAGGCTGCTGGGAGCGTGAAGTAATGGCAGAGCTGAAGATCACCCAGATCAAGAGCACCATCGGCGCCAAGTCGAATCAGCGGGACAGCCTGCGCACCCTCGGTCTGCGGAAGATCCGTCAGTCCGTCGTCCGCGAGGACAATGCGCAGAACCGTGGCTTGATCAACGTGGTGCGTCACCTCGTGACCGTTGAGGAGGTCTGAAAATGACCATCAAGCTGCATCACCTGCGCCCGGCTCCGGGCGCGAAGACCGAAAAGACCCGCGTCGGACGTGGCGAGGGTTCCAAGGGCAAGACCGCTGGTCGCGGTACGAAGGGTACGAAGGCACGTAAGAACGTGTCGGCAGCCTTCGAAGGTGGCCAGATGCCGATTCACATGCGTCTCCCGAAGCTCAAGGGCTTCAAGAACGCATTCCGCACCGAGTACCAGATCGTCAATGTCGGCGACATCGCACGGGTGTTCCCCGAGGGTGGCCAGATCGGCATCGACGAGCTCGTCTCGAACGGACTGGTCCGCAAGAACCAGCTCGTGAAGGTGCTCGGCGAGGGCGAGCTGTCGGTGGCCGTGCAGGTCACCGCCAACAAGTTCTCGGGCTCCGCCAAGGAAAAGATCGCCGCTGCCGGCGGCACCACGACCGAACTGGTCTGACCTGTTCGATCATGTGAGCCAAGGCTCGCGAACGGCCGCGTTGCAGAACCCTGCATCGCGGCCGTTCGTGCTTTCACCGAGTTGAAGTACGCTACCGGCGTACTCGCCCGCTGAGGGCACACTGTTAGAGTTTTAGAGTTGTCTACTTTTCCGACGGGTCCGAAGTCGACCCGCCGTCCCCGATCGGCCTGCCAGGAGGATCTTTGCTTTCCGCCTTCGTTTCGGCCCTCAGGACACCGGACCTGAGGCGGAAGATTCTCATCGCCCTCGGTCTCGTGGCCCTGTATCGCCTCGGTGCGACCGTGCCGTCCCCGGGCGTCGACTACGGCAACGTCCAGGCCTGTGTCGATCAGCTTGCCGGTGGCGATCAAGCCGGCATCTACTCGTTGATCAATCTCTTCTCCGGTGGTGCGCTGCTGCAGCTGTCGGTGTTCGCGATCGGCATCATGCCGTTCATTACCGCGAGCATCATCGTCCAGTTGCTCACCGTCGTCATCCCTCGCTTCGAGGAGTTGCGCAAGGAAGGCCAGTCCGGCCAGGCCAAGATGACGCAGTACACGCGTTATCTGGCCGTCGCACTCGCTGTTCTCCAAGCCACCGGCATCGTGGCCCTCGCTGCCCGTGGGCAGCTGCTCCAGGGCTGTTCCGAGCCGATCCTCGCCGATGACAGCATCTTCGCGATGGTCATCATCGTCCTGGTCATGACCGCCGGTGCCGCCGTCGTCATGTGGTTCGGCGAACTCATCACCGAGCGCGGTGTCGGCAACGGTATGTCGCTGCTGATCTTCTCGGGTATCGCTGCGGCGCTCCCGACCGAGGGTCGCACCATCCTCGAGTCGCGCGGCGGCCTCGTCTTCGCGATCGTCTGCGTGGTGGCCCTGGTCATCATCACCGGCGTCGTGTTCGTCGAGCAGGGCCAGCGCCGTATCCCGGTCCAGTACGCCAAGCGCATGGTGGGCCGGCGCATGTACGGCGGTTCGTCGACGTACCTGCCGCTCAAGGTCAACCAGGCCGGCATCATCCCGGTCATCTTCGCGTCGTCGCTGCTGTACCTGCCGAACCTCATCGGGCAGCTCACCGGCGCGACGTCGGCGGTCGAGCCGAACTGGTGGCAGCGCATCGTCAACACGTACCTGATCGATCCGAGCAACCCCGTCTACATCTCGATCTACTTCGCGTTGATCGTCTTCTTCGTGTTCTTCTACGTCGCGATCACCTTCAATCCGGAGGAACGCGCCGACGAGATGAAGAAGTACGGCGGCTTCATTCCGGGCATCCGTCCGGGCCGGCCCACCGCCGAGTACCTCAGCTTCGTGCTCAACCGCATCACGGTCCCGGGCTCGATCTACCTCGGTCTCATCGCAACCCTGCCGAACTTCTTCTTGTCCGGGGGCCAGACCGCCTCGAGCATTTTCGGTGGCGCCGCGGTGCTCATTCTTGTCAGTGTCGCGCTGGACACCGTCAAGCAGATCGAAAGTCAATTGATGCAGCGTAACTACGAAGGGTTCCTCAAGTGAGACTTGTACTCCTCGGTCCTCCCGGTGCCGGAAAGGGCACGCAGGCCGCGATCCTGTCCGACAAGCTCGGTGTCCCCGCGATCTCGACCGGCGATCTGTTCCGCGCCAACATCGGGCAGGGAACGCCGCTCGGCGTCGAGGCCAAGAAGTACATCGACGCGGGAGACCTCGTACCCGCGGAGATCACGAACAACATGGTGCGTGACCGTCTCGGCGAGCCCGACGCGGCACACGGCTTCCTTCTCGACGGCTTCCCGCGCAGCGTCGAGCAGGCCAAGGAACTCGAGAACATCCTGCAGGACCTGGGCGTGGCCCTCGACGGCGTGCTGTCCTTCGTCATCGACGAGGACGTCGTCGTCGGGCGCATGCTCGCCCGCGGCCGCGCCGACGACACCGAGGACGTCATCCGCAATCGCCTCCGGGTCTACCGCGAGGAGACAGCTCCGCTGCTCGACTACTACCGCGACGCGATCATCACGGTCGACGCCATCGGTGACGTCGAGGAGATCAACGCCCGGGCGCTCGCAGCGCTCGGCAAGTAACACGTAGGAAGTTTCGACATGGGTTTCGGGCGCAAGCGCAAGGTGGTTCCGTTCCGGACGGCCGGTGAACTCGACGCGATGGCGGCTGCCGGCGCGATCGTCGGCGCCGCACTCGTTGCGGTGAGGGATGCGGCGAAGCCGGGCGTGAGCACCCTGGAACTCGACCGGGTGGCGGAAGCGGTGATCCGTGATGCGGGCGCCGTTCCGTCCTTCCTGGGATACCACGGTTTCACCGGGTCGATCTGCTCGTCGGTCAACGACCGCGTGGTCCACGGCATCCCGTCGGCGGACGACATCCTCGCCGAAGGCGATCTGGTCTCCATCGACTGCGGCGCGATCCTCGACGGCTGGCACGGCGACTCGGCATGGACATTCGGGGTCGGTGAACTCGCACAGGACGACGCCGATCTGAGCGAGGCGACGCGGCTGTCGATGGAAGCCGGTATCGCGGCGATGCTTCCGGGCAACCGTCTCACCGACGTCTCGCACGCGATCGAGAACGGCACGCACGCCGCCGAGAAGCTGTTCGGCCGTTCCTTCGGGATCGTGGACGGCTACGGCGGCCACGGCATCGGCCGCGAAATGCACATGGAGCCCTTCCTGGCGAACGAAGGCGCGCCTGGCAAGGGACCGCAGCTGGTGGTCGGATCGGTGCTCGCGATCGAGCCGATGCTCACTCTCGGCACGTACGAGACCGAGGTGCTCGAGGACGACTGGACCGTGGTCACGTCGGACGGCAGCCGCGCCGCGCATTGGGAGCACACCGTCGCGGTCACCGAGTCGGGCCCGCGCATCCTCACGCTGCGCCCCGAGTAGCGGCGTTCGTCACACCTCGACGATCAGGGTCACCGGCCCGTCGTTGACGAGGCTCACCTCCATGTGTGCGCCGAACACTCCCGTTTCGACGTGTGCGCCGAGCGCACGCAACGCGGACGTGAACTCCTCGACGAGAGGTTCCGCCACACTGCGCGGTGCCGCCGCCGACCAGGACGGCCGCCGGCTCTTCCGGGTGTCGGCCATCAGCGTGAACTGGCTGACGACCAGCACCGGAGCGCCCACATCGGACGCAGATCTCTCGTCGTCGAGGATGCGCATCGTCCACACCTTGCGGGCGAGTGTCGCCGCTTTCGCCGCGTCGTCGTCGTGGGTCACCCCCACGAGCACGAGCAGACCGTGCCCGCCGGGTGGGGGAGTGATCCGGGCAACCTCGTCGCCCTCCACCGCAACCGACGCGGTCGTCACCCGCTGAATCAGCGCCCGCAACTCGTGTCCTCCTCGTCCGTCTCCATTTGGCCTGGTGGGAAAACTCCCGTAGCATTGACCGGTGGTGCGCGCTGCGCTCCGGGTCGGTACGTGTCGAATCTCGATTCGCGCGACTTCCGGAGGCCGAGCGTCACGGTATCGGATGCCGATGCAACCACACATCGAACGACGGATCGCGGAGGATATGGCTAAGAAAGACGGGGCAATCGAGGTCGAGGGCCGGGTTGTCGAACCACTGCCCAATGCGATGTTCCGCATCGAGCTGGAGAACGGTCATAAAGTTCTGGCCCATATCAGCGGCAAGATGCGCCAGCACTACATTCGTATCCTTCCCGAGGACCGCGTGGTCGTGGAGCTTTCGCCCTACGACTTGACGCGTGGACGCATCGTCTACCGGTACAAGTAGAAGCTTCCCCGGCTATACGGTCGGGGGGAACCCTGTCTTCGGTCGCGGTCAGCCGTGTCCGGGGGCGCACATACAGGAGATCGGACGCACGTGAAGGTTCAGCCTAGCGTCAAGAAGATCTGCGAGAAGTGCAAGGTGATCCGTCGTAACGGACGGGTCATGGTGATCTGCGAGAACCTGCGTCACAAGCAGCGTCAGGGCTAGATCGGACCTTCGTCTCGAAGATCTGCTTGGCAACAAGCAAAGAAGACCTTCCAGCACCAGTCGCACGGTTACGATCCTCGATCAGTCGAGGAGCTGTGCGATCAACCCCCGGTTCGGAGGCCGGGGCCCCACTGTGTTTATCGACTTACACAGTTTTTCGACGCAGGGGACGGGCTGGGAGAAGACCTCCGCACACCGAATAGGAATGCCACATGGCACGTCTCGCAGGTGTCGATCTACCCCGTGAAAAGCGGATGGAGATCGCACTCACTTACATCTACGGCATCGGCCGTACGCGCTCCCAGGAAATCCTTGCGGCAACCGGCGTGAACCCGGATCTGCGCAGCAAGGATCTGTCCGACGAGGATCTCGCCAAGCTCCGCGAGCACATCGAGGAAAGCTACAAGGTCGAGGGTGACCTCCGCCGCGAGGTCCAGGCGGATATCCGCCGCAAGATCGAGATCGGCTGCTACCAGGGCCTGCGGCATCGTCGTGGTCTGCCCGTGCGTGGACAGCGCACCAAGACCAACGCCCGTACCCGCAAGGGTCCGAAGCGCACCGTCGCAGGAAAGAAGAAGTAATGCCTCCCAAGTCACGCACCGCCGGTCCGAAGAAGACCCAGAAGGCACGGCGCAGGGACAAGAAGAATGTTCCGCACGGCGCCGCTCACATCAAGAGCACCTTCAACAACACCATCGTGTCCATCACCGATCCCCAGGGCAACGTGATCTCCTGGGCGTCGTCGGGCCACGTCGGCTTCAAGGGTTCGCGCAAGTCGACCCCGTTCGCCGCCCAGCTCGCCGCCGAGAGCGCTGCCCGCAAGGCGCAGGAGCACGGTGTCAAGAAGGTCGACGTTTTCGTGAAGGGCCCCGGTTCGGGCCGCGAAACCGCGATCCGCTCCCTCCAGGCCGCAGGCCTCGAGGTCGGCACCATCTCCGACGTCACGCCCCAGCCGCACAATGGTTGCCGTCCGCCCAAGCGGCGTCGCGTCTAATACGGGAAAGGAAAAGGTTCTAAGTCATGGCACGTTATACCGGTCCCGTTACACGTAAGTCGCGTCGTCTCCGCGTCGACCTGGTCGGAGGCGATCAGGCCTTCGAGCGCCGCCCCTACCCGCCCGGCCAGCACGGCCGCGCGCGGATCAAGGAGAGCGAGTACCTGCTCCAGCTGCAGGAGAAGCAGAAGGCTCGCTTCTCCTACGGAATCATGGAGAAGCAGTTCCGTCGTTACTACGAGGAAGCCGCCAGCCGTCCCGGTAAGACCGGTGAGGTGCTGCTGACCATCCTCGAGTCGCGTCTGGACAACGTCGTCTACCGTGCCGGCCTCGCCCGCACGCGTCGTCAGGCTCGTCAGCTCGTCAGCCACGGCCACTTCCTGGTCAACGGCAAGAAGGTCGACGTTCCCAGCTACCGCGTCTCGCAGTACGACATCATCGATGTCCGCGAGAAGTCGCTGAGCACGCTGCCCTTCCAGGTGGCCCGTGAGACCCAGGGCGATCGCCCGATCCCGGGTTGGCTGCAGGTCGTCGGTTCGCGTCTGCGGGTGCTGGTTCACCAGCTGCCCGAGCGCGCACAGATCGACGTCCCGCTGCAGGAACAGCTCATCGTCGAGTACTACTCGAAGTAAGGCACTTCGTGCCGTGTGTTTCTCCGGTCCTTCGGGCCGGAGAAACACACACCCATCCACCAGGGCGTCAAATAGCGGACGCCCACAAGGAGGCAACAGATGCTCATTTCGCAGCGACCCACCCTGACCGAAGAGGTCATCGCTGACAACCGTTCGAAGTTCGTCATCGAACCCCTCGAGCCTGGCTTCGGGTACACACTCGGCAACTCGCTTCGTCGCACCCTGCTCTCCTCGATCCCGGGCGCAGCCGTCACCAGCATTCGCATCGACGGCGTGCTCCACGAGTTCACCACGGTTCCGGGGGTGAAGGAGGATGTCACCGACATCATCCTGAACCTCAAGGGCCTCGTGGTCGGCTCGGAAGAGGACGAGCCGGTCACCATGTACGTCCGCAAGCAGGGTCCCGGCACCGTTACGGCCGGCGACATCGTCCCCCCGGCCGGTGTCACCATCCATAACCCGGACCTGCACATCGCCACCCTGAACGACAAGGGAAAGCTGGAGATCGAGCTCGTCGTCGAGCGCGGTCGCGGCTACGTCCCCGCCGTCCAGAACAAGGCGTCCGGCGCCGAGATCGGCCGTATCCCGGTCGACTCGATCTACTCGCCGGTGCTCAAGGTGACGTACAAGGTGGAAGCGACCCGCGTCGAGCAGCGCACCGACTTCGATCGGCTGATTCTCGACGTGGAGACCAAGAACTCCATCACGGCGCGGGACGCGCTCGCTTCGGCGGGCAAGACTCTCGTGGAGCTCTTCGGTCTGGCTCGTGAGCTGAATGTCGAAGCAGAAGGTATCGAGATCGGTCCCTCCCCCGCCGAGGCCGACCACATCGCCTCCTTCGGACTTCCGATCGAGGACCTCGACCTCACGGTCCGGTCCTACAACTGCCTCAAGCGCGAAGGCGTTCACACCGTCGGTGAGCTCGTGGCACGCACGGAGTCCGATCTGCTCGACATCCGCAACTTCGGTCAGAAGTCCATCGATGAGGTCAAGGTCAAGCTGCACTCGCTCGGCCTGTCGCTCAAGGACAGCCCCGCTTCGTTCGACCCCAGCACCGTCGCCGGCTACGACGCCGCGACCGGTACCTGGAGCGACACCGAGCCCGGCTCCTTCAGTGAGCCCGACGGCAACGAGGACTACGCCGAGACCGAGCAGCTGTAGCAGCTCACGGTCCGTTACTAGGAGAAAATCATGCCCAAGCCCAAGAAGGGCGCCCGCTTCGGCGGGTCGGCCTCGCACCAGAAGGCGATCTTCGCCAACCTGGCCACCGCGCTCTTCGAGCACGGCCGCATCACCACCACCGAGTCCAAGGCCAAGGCCCTGCGCCCCTACGCCGAGAAGCTCGTCACGCACGCAAAGGCCAACACCTTGGCTTCGCGTCGTGAGGTGCTGAAGGTCCTCCGCAACAAGGACGTCGTCCACACGCTCTTCGCGGAGATCGGTCCTTCCTTCGAGGATCGCAACGGTGGCTACACCCGCATCATCAAGACGATGCCGCGCAAGGGCGACAACGCCCCCATGGCGGTCATCGAGCTCGTCCGTGAGAAGACGGTCAGCAACGAGGCGGATCGCGCTCGCCGCGTCGCCGCGTCGCAGTCTGCTCCGGCTGCCGAGGACAACGTGGTGGAGGCCGTCGAGGCCGACGCCACCGATGCCCAGGTCGAGAACGCGGATGCCGTTATCGAGTCGATCGAGGACGACACCGCTACGGCCGCCGATGCCGACGAGGCCAAGAAGGACTAGTTCCCTTGGTTTCGGCATCTGCTGAAGCACACGAGCCCGCCGACCCTTCCGAGGGCGGCGGGCTCGTCGCTTCCCACGACCCCGCTGTTGCGGACGGGCCCGAGCTCACCCGGCTCCGGCTCGACATCGCGTACGACGGCACCGATTTCTCCGGATGGGCACGACAGCCCGGCCGCCGCACCGTGTGCGGCGAGATCGAGGAGAAACTCGGCGCGATCGTGCGTACCCCTGTGCTGCTCACCGTCGCGGGCCGGACCGACGCCGGGGTGCACGCCTCCGGTCAGGTCGCGCACGTCGACGTTCCCACCGCGGCACTGCCCGATGACCCTTCGCGCTGGATCCGGCGACTGGCACGGTTCCTTCCGCGCGATATCCGGGTGACCGGAATCTCCGTGGCGCCGGAGCATTTCGATGCGCGGTTCTCCGCGATCCGCCGCCACTACGAATACCGATTGACGACGGCGCCGTACGGTGCGGAGCCGTTGCGTGCGCGCGACACCGTGGCGTGGCCGAAGACCGTCGACCTCGAGGCGATGCAGCGCGCATCCCGATCGCTTCTCGGATTGCACGATTTCGCCGCGTTCTGCAAACGCCGCGACGGTGCCACGACGGTCCGTGAACTCCAGCGCTACGACTGGTCGCGGGACGGTGACATTCTCACCGCCTATGTCAGCGCCGACGCGTTCTGCTGGTCGATGGTGCGAAGCCTCGTCGGTGCTGCCCTCGCCGTCGGTGAGGGCCGGCGCAGCGTCGAATGGATGACCGCGTTGCTGCAGGAGCGCGAGCGCGCCGCATCGGTGGCCGTCGCGCCCGCGCACGGACTCTCGCTCGTGCGCGTCGATTATCCGGCGGACGACGAACTCGCCGCACGCAATGTCGCGACCCGCGAAGTCCGCGGGCCCATCGTGCCGGGTTGCTGCTGACGGTCTCGTCCCGTCCCATGTCGTGGCGCGCCGGCCGGCGCAGCGGGAGTCCTGCCGTCTTCTGCTGCAGCGTTACCGGATTGTCGGCGCCGACCCATTGACACTGCTCACTTTGCGTTGCAAAGTGAACGGCATGAACCCTCCCTCGCACAGTGAACGCGACGCCGACCAGGCGCGGGATCTCATCACCGACATCGACCAGTGGTCGCGGCAGGGGAGAAGGCTGTCGTCGCCCGCGTGGTTCCCACTTCTCGTCGTGTCCGTCGCGGTGTTTGCGGCACTACCGGCCGCGCTTCTGCTCGGCGGCAACGCGACGGGTTACTGGGCTGTCGTGGCTCCGCTTTCCGCGGTGGTCACGGGGTGGTACTTCGCCACCCGTCGCGTGCAGTTACCGATGATGCGCGGCACGATCGTGTTCGCAACCGGCGTCGTGATGCTCCTCGTCGTCGCCGGCTTCCTGCTGTGGTTCGCCGGGGACAGCGCAGACTTCCTGCCCTGGCTCGTGATCGCCTGCGGTTTCGGGATATTCGCTCTGATGTGGCGATCGGCGCCGACCGGTTTCTTCGCCGCAGCGACCGCGGTGGCGATCGTGGTCGTCGCGCTCGGTGGCTGGGGGAACGTAGGGGTGATCATGACGCTCGTCGTCGGAACGGGAGCGGTCGCGGCGGCCATGGTCGAACTCGCGCAGGCGGATCCGGGACGTGCACATGCCTGACACGTCTTCTCCGGACGAGCATCCGACGCTCGGCCTCGACGACGTCGTCCACCAACGCACCCGCCTCGGAATTCTCTCGCTTCTCCGAGACGGTGCGTCGATGCAATTCGGGGTGCTCCGAGAAACGCTGCGCCTGACGGACGGAAATCTGAACCGTCATCTCAAAGTGCTCGTCGACGCGGGACTGCTCGAGAGCACGCGTGAAGAAGGCAAAGGACGCACACGTACCTGGGTCACGATCACCCCGGCCGGTCGCGCCGCGCTCGACGCGGAGATCGCCGCGCTCCGCGCGCTGATCGGCGCGCACGACTAGACGGAGACTCGCCCGGTGTCGGGGACTGCCGGTCGGCTCAGCCGGCGAGGGACCGTGCGATCACCAGACGCTGAATCTGATTGGTGCCCTCGAAGATCTGCGTGATCTTGGCGTCGCGCATGAACCGTTCGACGGGGAAGTCGCGCGTGTACCCGTAGCCGCCGAGCACCTGCACGGCATCGGTGGTGACCTTCATGGCGGCGTCCGTCGCGACGAGTTTCGCAACCGAGGCCTGGCGCGAGTAGGGGAGACCCGCGTCCTTGCGGCGCGCGGCGTCGAGGTAGGTGGCGCGGGCGGAGTCCACTGCCGCCGCCATGTCGGCGAGGACGAATCCGAGACCCTGGTGGTCGATGATGCGCTTGCCGAACGCCTTGCGTTCCTTGGCGTAGGCGGTGGCCTCGTCGAGCGCTGCCTGTGCGATACCGGTGGCAACGGCGGCGATGCCGAGGCGGCCCGAATCCAGCGCGCTGAACGCGATGGGCAACCCCTGGCCTTCGGCGCCGATACGGCGGTCGGTGGGGACGAACGCGTCGTCGTAATGTGCTGCGGTGGTGGGAATCGCGTGCAGGCCCATCTTCTCCTCGGGTTTGCCGAAGCTCAGGCCCTCGGTTCCGTCGGGCACGAGGAAGCACGAGATGCCCTTCGAACCGGTGTCCGCGGTACGCGCGAACAGCGTGTAGAAATCGGCCTTGCCACCGTTGGTGATCCACGCCTTCGATCCGGTGATGCGGTATCCACCGTCGACCGCGGTCGCCCGGCACGCGAGGGCGGCGGCATCCGATCCGGCCTGCGGCTCGGACAGGCTGTACGCGCCGATGGTGTTGCCGCCGAGCATGTCCGGAAGCCACGCGTTCTTCTGTTCGTCGGTGCCGTGGGTGGCCAGGGCGAAACAGGAGAGGCCGTGCACACTCACCGCGACCGCGACCGCAGCCCACCGGGCTCCGAGTTCTTCGAGGACCTGGAGGTAGACCTCGTAGGGCTGGTCGCCGCCGCCGAACTCTTCGGGGTACGGCAGGCTCAGCAGTCCGGCCGCACCGAGTGCCGGGAACACACCCTCCGGGAACGTCTCGGCGCGCTCGTGCTCGTCGACGCGCGGGGCCAAGACCTTGTCGGCGACGTCGCGGGTCAGCTCGATCAGGTCGTAGGCCTCTTGGGTGGGCAGAAGACGCTCGACAGCCACAGGATTCCTCCCTCAGAAAACAGTACTGAGAACGATACTGCAGTACTGTCCTAAGTATGACAAGAGCGGAGACGCGCCGGACGACAGCGCGCCGGGCCCAACTGTTCGACCAGCTCGTCGCGATGTTTCTGGCCGAGGGCTTCACGCACCTCACCCTCGACGACATAGCCGCCCGCCTCCACTGCTCGAAGTCCACGCTCTACGCGCTCGCGGAGAACAAGGACCGGCTCGTCTACGCCGTCACGGTGCACTTCTTCCGGGGTGCCACCGAGCGCGTCGAAGCAGAACTCGCACGCAGTACAGGAGCGGAAGCGCGGATCCGCACCTACCTCGAGGCGGTCGGACGGCAACTCGAACCGGCATCCGCGCGCTTCATGGAGGACATCGCCCGAACTCCCGTCGCCCGCGAGGTGTACGAGCGCAACACCCGGATGGCGGCAGATCGGGTGCGCACGCTGATCTCCGAGGGTGTCGACGCGGGCGATCTCCGCGACGTGCACGCGGCCTTCGTCGCCGACGTCGTCGCGTCCGTCATGGTTCGAATCCAGCAACGGCAGGTCGCCGAGGCGACGGGACTGGCCGACGCCCAGGCCTACCGCGAACTGGCGGCGCTCCTGACGCACGGTCTCACCACCTGACCGAGCCTAGGATCGCAGGCATGGACCCACAGATCGGGACCGGGCCGGTCCGCCTCGAGATCGTCGTGGCCAGCGTGCGCGCCGGACGCGTCGCACCGGTGGTCGCCCACTGGTTCGCCGAGACCGCTCGGCGCCGAGCAGAATTCGATGTGGGAATCATCGACCTCGCGGACACTCCCTTACCGCAGGATCTGTCGGGAGGGCCCGAAGCCGACGCGTTCACCCGCCGGGTGGGCGCGGCCGAAGCGTTCGTCGTGGTCACCTCGGAGTACAACCACGGTTATCCGGCCGCGCTCAAGACCGCGATCGACACCGTGAAACACGAATGGCGCACCAAACCGATCGGATTCGTCTCCTACGGCGGGCTGTCCGGCGGTCTGCGCGCCGTCGAGCAACTCCGGCAGGTCGTCGTCGAGGTGCACATGGTGCCGGTCCGCGAATCGGTGAGCTTCCACCGCGTCAAGCACGCGTTCGCGCAGGACGGCACCACCACCGACGGGGCGGCGATCGATGCGGCGGAGCGCATGCTCGACCAGATCGATTGGTGGGCGCGGACTGTGCGGGCGGGGCAGGCTCGCACGGAATATCCCGGCTGAGCGGGGCAGTCAGGACACCGGAACAGGTTCGGGACTCCGCGGCCGTCCGATGTGGGTGGTCTCGGCGGCAATGGTCACGAGCGTGAGGCGCACGCGGGTGCCGGCTGTCGTGAGCAGGATCCGGTCTCCCGATGCGCCCGGTTGGTGAAGCAAGACCGTGGGGCGTTCTCCGGGCAGGCTGTCCGGGTGCATCTGCACGTGAATCGCGCTGACCTGCGGCGGAACCGTCGTGGGCCGCACGCCGTCGTAGACCACGGTGTCGAACTTCCGGTCGTCGGCGTACTCACCTGCCACGCGAAGCCGATCCGGTCCGGCAGCACCGTCGAGCAGTGGTCGCCACGCACCGACCCGGTCGGTGTACAGGAGAACCCGCGCTCCCACGGCCACCGCTCTGAACACGACCTGCTGTGCCAGGTACAACTCACCCGCGACATGCACAGAGCGGATCCCGGGGCCGAAGAGTCGCACGGTGACCGCACGCCCGGCATCGTCCGAACCGATGAGCTGACCGCAACCGCCCGGTGGCAGTGCGAGCCCATCCAGTTCGCCGGCACTCACATCACGCAACGGCGCCACGTGCTCGAGCCGCGGAGCCGCGACCGGCAAGGCGGCGGTCAACGACTCCCGGTCGAGCCCGTACGGGCAGCGGAGTCCGGGCAGCGCGGGAACGACAGGTGATCTCGTGGTGAACCGAGCCGATCCCGCGACCCGGACGGCGCCATGATCTCCCGGCCGCAGCCGGACCACGAGTGTCGAGGAGAGGGCGGGATAGGTCCACACGCTGGTCGCTGCTCGCCGACCGAATCGGCGGGGGTCGAAGTAGCCACCGCTGTTGAAGCCCATCGGGAGGGGGACGTGATGTGGGTGCCGCGCGAATTCGGCGGGCGCGACACCGTGCGCGACGCGACGCGACGCGTTCTCGATGTCGGAGGCGCTGAGAATGATTCCCGCACAACCTCCTTCGTCGAGCACTCGCACGACGCGCCGCGCCGCCGCCGCGACGGTGCGTGCCGCCCCTTCCGCTCCGCCGCCGCGCCGGGCGATCGCCTCACCACAGGTCGACACGTCGAGACGGAGAGCGAGCCAGACCGTTCGCTCGGCTGCAGCGGGCAGCGGACCCAGCAGGTGTGCGTAGACCTGCCCTGCCGGGCTCGAATCGCGTACCCGCCATCCGTGCGTCACCACATCGATCCCGTCGAGGGTGACGTCGTGCCGGCGCAGGCACGATGCGATCGCGTCGAGCGGCAGCGTGACCTCGGCCTCGACGCTGTCGCGCCCCAGTCGCATGACCTGCCCGGGCCGCGACACGACTTCGACGACCGCCGTCACGTATGGAGCGTCCCAGCTCAGACCGATCGGGCGCCCGGCCGGCTGCGGGAAGTCGCGCAGGACCGCTTCGTGTCCGCGTCGTCCGAACCGGTAGCGCACCAGTGTGGAGGCGAACGTGATCGCATCGACTCCGCGAACGGGGATGATCAGGGCCGCCGCGACGAGCGCGCCCGCCGCTACCGCCGGCCACATCCGCCCGGTGGCACCGTGCACTGCGGCCCACACCGCCACCGCAGAGATCTGTGCGATCACCAGACGAGTGACGGCAACGGATTTCGTCCGTCCCGCCGCCGCCGAAGCCCCAGCCATGTCTCCCCCCGATCCCGCCCGGCCGCGCCCCCTGCGCTCCACCGGACTTCCCGGCGGAACTGTACTGTGTTGCGGCAGAGAGCGTGCCGCACAGGGGGAGATGCATGGCAGCACAGCCGACCACGCGATGGCAGGTCAGCGGATACAGATTTCTCATGCGGCGCATGGGACACGCATTGGTGCGACGCGATGTGCGGATGATCCACGACCCGCTTCGCTCCCAATCCCGCGCGCTCGCCGTGGGAACGGTCGTGGCCTGCCTCGGACTCGCCGGCTGCGCCGCGCTGGCGCTGTTCCGGCCTCAGGACCGGATCGGGGATGCCACCGTCGTCGTCGGACGCGAGTCCGGCGCGCTGTATGTCGCCATCGACGGGACCTTCCACCCCGCCCTCAACCTCGCGTCCGCACGCCTCGTGCTCGGCTCGCCTGTCGAACCGGTCGTTGTGGCCGACGACCAGCTGGCGGATCGCCCCCGTGGCCCTCTTGTGGGGATCCCGGGGGCGCCGTCGTCGCTGGCACACGGTGCGGACGATCGGCCGTGGACCGTGTGCGACACCGTCGAACCTCACGGAATGCTCGCCGTGACGACCGCCGTCGTCGTCGGCGAGCCGGAGAGTGGCAGAAATACACCCCTGCGCGACGACGAAGCGTTTCTCGTCTCGTCCGACGATCGTTTCTACTTGGTGTACAACGGGGTTCGAGCCGAGATCGATCCGGACGACCGTGCGTTGACGCGCGTGCTCGGTCTCGATGTGACGCGGGCTCGTCCGGTGAGTCCCGGCCTCCTGGGCGCGATTCCCGAAGTGCCTGCTCTCGCCGCTCCGGTGATTCCCGGTGCGGGCGGTGCTCCGAGCGTGCACGTTCGCGGGTTGCCCGTCGGATCTGTGGTGGCGCTGACCGAACCCGATGGGCAGAGTTTCCATGTCGTGCTGCGTGACGGCGTTCAAGAGGTGTCGCGCGCGACCGCGCAGATCCTGCACGCGTCGGATTCCCAGGGGGCGGCGGAGATCCCGGTCGTACCGCCGGACGTCCTCAAGGATGCGCCCGCCGTGCGGGAGCTTGCGGTGGCGACCTTCCCCGCCGTGATTCCCGACATCGTGGAGCCGGCTGACGCTCCCGTGGCGTGTCTGACCTGGGACCCGACGGGACCCGGGGACGACCGGAACCGCTCCACGCTGGGGTTGTCGGCCGGCACCGGGCTCCCCCTCGCCGAGGACGCCGTCCCGGTGGTACCGGCGCAAGCGGACGGCGCCGGCCCGAATGCCGACGCCGTGTACGTTCCGCCGGGGCGGGGCGTGTACCTCGGCACGACGGCCGTGACACCCGGTAGCGATCGCGCCGGCCCGTTGTTCTATGTCGCGGACACCGGGGTCCGGTACGGCATCGTGGACGGTGAATCCGCGGCAGCCCTGGGTCTGTCGGACCCGGTCCGCGCTCCGTGGCCGATGGTGGAACTCCTCGCACCCGGTCCCGCCCTCGGCAGGGCAGAGGCGCTGCTCGCACACGACGGTGTTGCACCGGACCCGAGCCCCGCACCCCTACGCGCGGGAGGCTGACAGCTCAGGTCCGCGCGCCGAGACGGCGCCGCGGGATCGACAGCAACACGACGGGCACCAGCGCGATACACACAGCGGCCGCAGCGATCAGCGCGATGGTGCGCGACCGGTTGTCCGGCGGGGGAGTGTCTGCGGGGGCAGCGAGCGGGTGCGGTTCGGGTGGACGCGCCTCTACCGGATATGAACGGTTCGCCGACAGTGGGGCAGTGACGGCTGCGTACGGATCCACGATCCCGTGGCCGACCCGCGGATTCCAGCCCTCGGCAGGGGCGTGCGCGGTCGCCTCGATCCGGGCCATCACCTCACGTGCGGTCAGGTGCGGGTGCCGGGCACGCACGAGAGCCGCAGTCGCCGCGACCAGTGGCGCTGCGAAACTGGTACCGGAAATCGATTGCGGCCCGTTCGATCCCCAGACCTGGTCCACGAGACCCGCCGTGCCGGGATTCAAGGAGACCAGTCCGCTGCCCGGTGCCGCGACATCCACCCACGGGCCGGGCAGGCTGTATTCGGACGGGGTGCCGTCGGGTTCGACAGCGCCGACGGCGAGCACGTAGTCGTCGTACCAAGCCGGCGACGCCAGAGTCGTTACAGAATTCCACGGATCGTCCTCGGGCGCAGCAGGATCGAGCGATCCAGGATTGCCGGGGCGGCAGGTATCGGTGTTCCCGGCCGCCACGACCACGACGACGTCTTCGACATCGGTGGCGTACTGCACCGCCGCACCCAAGGGGCCGTCGAACAGCCCTTCGGCAGTGGTCCGGCATGCCACCTCCGAGATGTTCACGACGGTCGCACCCAGATCCACCGCTCGACGGAGCGCGAGGGCGAGTGTGCGCACGTCGCCGTAACCGGTGGCATTGCGGGCGGTGTCGTCGTCTGCGCGTGCCCGATCAGAGTACCGTCCGCTCGACTGGCGAATCGTGATCAGCTGGACATCGGGCGCACCACCGGCGAACCCGGATCCGGGAACCTGGGCAGCCGCGATGAGACCTGCGACGAGTGTGCCGTGTGCGTCGCAGTCGTCCGTGCCGTCCCCTGTCGACACGTAATCGCCACCCGGTTGCAGTGCGGGTAGCCGGGGATGGGGTTGCACCCCGGTGTCGATGACCGCGACGACTTGCCCCGCGCCCCGGGTGAGCGGCCAGACGGACTCGAAATCGAGAATCCGCTGGGCAACGGGCATCTGGGGCCCGTCCGGTGCCTCCTCCGGTTCGGAGCACACGATGCGTTGTTCCGTGGCGTCCGGCGGCGCCGGAGTGCCACCGGACGGCAGAAGGGCGGGATCCGGAACGGGTGGTCTCGCCGCTGCCGGACTGCCGCCGCCTGCGATCACAGCCGCGATGACGACAACGCAGGCGGACGCCGCAGGCCGTCGCATCCCTTCACAGCCCCCGCACCGCGGAGTACAAGCCCGCGACCCAGCACGCGAGCGGAACGATGAGCGCGATCACGGTGTATTCGGTCAGTTCCGCGATCCGGCGCTGCACCGGCGTGAACTGACGGCGGGGCGCCACCACACCGAACACGATCGCGCCGGCGAACATTGCCAGGGCAGCGGCGGAGACGAACCACGGCGGAACCGGGGCGAGTACCGCCGCTCCGGTGATCAGCCCGATCAGGATGGTCGCGCCGCCCACCACCAGCGGCACCGCTTCGGTCACGGACGTGTAGGAGCGGCCCCGGAACATCAGCACGACCGCGGTGGTGACGGCCAGACCGACCCCCGGCCACGACACCGCCCCGGCCACCGGATAGGCCGCGCACCACGCGCCGCCGACAGCCAGGGCGGCCGCGGCGTAGACCAGCCCCGTCAGATGCGCGCGGGCGCGTCCTATCCGCGCCTCGAGTTCCCCGAACGACGGGAGCGGAGCGGCTGCCTCCGGATCGGGCGATACCGGGTCGAGTGACGTTCCGGGTACGGGTACCGGAGGTACGGGCAGGCGGCCGAGAACCGCTGCGAGACGTGGCGCGGAAGCCACGAGAAGCAAGGCTGCGATCACCGTGCCCGCCCCGACCGCGTGCGGCCCCGCACCGGCCGTCGACGCAAGGACCAGTGCGACCGCCGCACCTGCCGCAGCGGCGGCGACACCGGTGAACGTCGCAGTACCGACCATGGCCGTTCGCAAGGCGATCACCGCGGCCGCACCGACCAGCACTGCCCCGAGCAGTAGTTGTGGAGGCCCCACATTGCCCGGCACGAGCAGCACTCCCGCGGCGAACACCGGCGGTACCGCGCAGACGGCGGGCAGGAGCCCTGTCCGCGGGTCGCCGTAGCCGCGTGAGACGACCGCTGCCGCGACCAGGAGCAGAACGCCCAGCACCGCCGCGATCGCGCCCGCCACGAGTCGGTGAGGACCCGCCGGCAGTTGCAGCAGGGAAAAACAGCCCGCAGCGAGCGCCGCCGGAGCGAGCACCGTTGCCAGCACACCCGCGGGAGCGGCACCCCACCGGCGCAAGCTGTCCTTGCCCTCCACCGCCACCGCATACATCACGTCGTCGAACAGCGGGGGAGGTGCAGGAGATCCGGCATCGGCCAGGACGAGCAACTCGCCGTCGCGTACCCCGTGTTCGTCGAGGCTCAGCGCACCCGCAAGCGGCGCATGACCGATCCGGGCGAGCGTCCACGCCCCCGGCTCCACCTGCTCGGGCGTGAGATCGAACCGGTTCGCAGCCCGGTGCGATGCGACGAGGTCCACGATGCCGGGAATCAGCAGCGCCACAGGAACTCCGAGGGGAAGAGCGAGATCCACCTCGGTGTGCTGCGCGAGCACCGTGATCCGGCACAGGTCCGGAGCCTGGACAGCGCCGTGATGCTCGGATCCGGTCTGCGCGGACGTCATCGCTCTTCTTCCCCCGTCGTTCACTCGGTCGCCGGCCGCTGCGCGCGGCTCCCCTCGGATGTGCACCGCGCCGACCGGGACGACGCAGACCATACGACACGCGCCGGTCGGTGTCTCGTGACGGAGTCGCCGGCAGGACCCGATCACGAGGTGCCCTGTATGTCTGCGTCGTGCGCTACCCTTCCTCGGACCGTGGGGGTCGGCCGTCGGGGGACGGTTGTGGGATGCGGTGTTCCGGGGGTGGCGAACGTTGAGTACCGAGCGCTTCGTGCGCGCAGCGCGCAAGGAGGCTCCGCGGGCTCCGAGCGGCGAGTTGAGTGTGCAAGCGCCGCCCGATATTCCGCGTCCGACGCCAGGGAATCTGCTGGTGAGGTTACTGCCGCTCGTGATGGTGGCGGCCATGATCGGCATGATGGCGCTGATGTTCACCTCCGGCATGGCCCGGAGTCCGATGGCGATGATCTTCCCGATCATGATGGTCGTCTCGATGGTCGGCATGCTCGCGAACGGCGGGCGCGGAGGAACGAAGACCTCCGAGGTGGACGAAGACCGCAAAGACTATCTCCGGTATCTCGACCAGGTCCGGCGCGAGGTCACCGAAACCAGTGGCGAACAGCGCAAGTCGCTCGAATGGGCACACCCCGACCCCGCCCTGCTCTGGACTCTCGTCGGCACCGCGCGGATGTGGGAACGGCGGTGCACCGACGCGGATTTCTGCCACGTGCGGGTCGGACGGGGCGGGCAGCGACTCGCCACCCGCCTCGTCGCACCGGACACCGGTCCGCTCGAAGATCTCGAGCCGGTCGCGGCGGTCTCCCTCCGGCGATTTGTGCGCGCCCACTCGGTGGTACCCGCGCTGCCCACGGCGGTCGCACTGCGAGGCTTTGCGGCGATCGGACTCGACGGAGACAGGCAGGCCGCCCGGTCTCTGGTGCGCGCGATGCTCATTCAGTTGTGCACCTTTCACGGGCCGGACGTCCTTCGGGTAGCGGTCGTCTGCGGACCGGACACCGCCGCGGAATGGGAGTGGGCCAAATGGCTCCCGCACGTTCAGCACCCCGATGCCCGCGACGGTGCGGGGAGCGCGCGAATGGTCTTCGGCTCGGTCCTCGAACTGGAGACGGACCTCGCTCCGGTCCTCTCGACCCGAGGACGCTTCACACGCAATGCCCCGGCCTTCGAGGGAGTTCCGCAGCTCGTCGTCGTGGTCGACGGTGGTGTGTCGGGGTCCGGGTCGGGACTGCTCGAGGACGGGCTGGATTCGCTGACGATCCTCGACCTGTCGGGGTTCGCGCCGCGACTCGCGTCGGCTCGCGGTCTCCAACTCGTGGTGGAGGACGGCTCTGTCGGCGCACGATCCGGCGTGGAGGTCGAATCGTTCGCCGACGCCGATTCCGTCAGCGCGCCACGGGCTCAGACGGTCGCGCGCCGTCTGGCTCCGTATCGCGTGGTCGCGCAGGCTTCGGCAGGCGACAACTCCGACGAAGGTCCGGCCACCTGGCAGGACCTTGTGGGGGTCGGCGACGTGCTGCGCTTCGATCCCGGCCGAGCATGGGTCCCACGCCGGGGGCGCGACCGTCTGCGGGTTCCCATCGGTGTCGATCCCGACGGCAGACCTGTGGAGATCGACCTGAAGGAAGCCGCCGAGAACGGGATGGGCCCACACGGTCTGTGCATCGGAGCGACCGGATCAGGGAAGTCGGAGTTACTGCGCACACTTGTCCTCGGGCTCGTCGCCACTCATTCGCCCGACGATCTCAATCTCGTTCTGGTCGACTTCAAGGGCGGTGCAACCTTTCTGGGGTTGGAAGGCCTTCCCCATGTAGCGGCGATCATTACCAATCTCGCGGATGAACTCGCAATGGTCGACCGGATGAAGGACGCACTCGAGGGTGAAATGAACCGCAGGCAGGAGTTGCTCCGGGCGTCCGGAAACTTCGCCAACGTCGGAGACTACGAAAAGGCACGTGCGGCGGGTGCTCCCCTCGATCCGCTCCCGGCGTTGTTCATCGTCGTGGACGAGTTCTCCGAACTACTTTCGCAGCAACCGGAATTCGCCGACCTGTTCGCGGCGATCGGACGGCTGGGGCGCTCGCTGCACATGCATCTTCTGCTCGCCAGCCAGCGACTCGACGAGGGACGACTGCGAGGGCTCGACAGTCACCTGTCCTACCGCATCGGCCTCAAGACGTTCTCTGCGAACGAATCGCGCAGCGTCCTCGGCGTTCCCGATGCCTACCATCTGCCGTCGGCGCCGGGTGCGGGTTACCTCAAGTCGGATTCGGCGGAGATCGTCCGGTTCGCTGCGGCGTACGTTTCCGGGCCCTCGGTGTCCGGACGCCCGTCCCGGCGGACTGCGGTGCACGGCGTCACCGGTGCACTGCGGCCCCGGGTGTTCACCGCGCGCGCCGTTCCGCTCGACGATCCTGTTCCGCAGGCGGTCCCGGCACCGGACATTACGGACGACACGGCGGCCGCAGGAGGCCGTAGCCTCCTCGACCTCGTCGTGGACCGGATCCGCGGACACGGAACACCCGCGCACGAAGTGTGGCTTCCTCCCCTCGAGGAGTCTCCGACTCTCGATGCGCTGGTGCCGCGCTCGGTCCTCACGGGCGAGGTACCCCAGCTCGCCCCGCTGCGGACTCCTGTCGGCATCGTCGACCGGCCGTTCGATCAGCGCCGCGACCTTCTCGTGGTGGATCTTGCGGGTGCGGCCGGCAACGTCGTGATCGTGGGCGGTCCCCAGGCGGGAAAGTCGACGTTGCTGCGCACTCTCGTCGTGTCGACGGCCCTGACGCATACCGCGGAGCAGGTGCAGTTCTACTGTCTCGACTTCGGAGGCGGTGCGCTCGCAGGTCTGGCAGCGCTGCCTCACGTCGGATCGGTCGCAACCCGTCTCGATGCCGATCGGGTGCGGCGTACCGTGGCGGAACTCGTGTCGTTGTTGCGGAGCCGAGAGCGACTGTTCGCCGAGCAGGGTATCGAGTCGATGGCGGAGTTTCGCCGCCGCCGGGCCGGCGGCGCACCCGGCACGTCCACCGATCCGTTCGGCGATGTCTTCCTCGTGATCGACGGATGGCCGAGTATCCGACAGGACTTCGAGGCTCTCGAGCAGGTCGTGAGTGTGTTGGCATCCCAAGGGCTTTCGTACGGCATCCACGTGGTGCTCAGTGCGCCCCGCTGGGGGGATGTCCGTCCGGCGATGCGGGATCAGTTCGGCACGCGACTCGAACTGCGCCTCGGAGATCCGTCCGATTCGGAGTACGGACGGAAGAAGGCGGCGACGGTGCCGGAGGGGAAACCGGGCCGTGGGATCGACCGCGACGGGCTGCACATCCTCGTGGCGCTGCCGCGCGTGGACGGCGTCACGGACACCACCGATCTCGGCGCCGGAGTGTCGGGAGCGGTCGCCGCGATCGCCGCCGCGACGCCCGGCGGACGCGCACCGAGGGTCCGGATGCTGCCCGACACCATCGATCGCACCGATCTGCTCGCGGCGCTGCCCCGCGGATGGCCGAGTGCCCCGGATGCGCCGCCCGCGGTGCGGCTGACGATCCCGATCGGCATCGACGAGTCGGAACTCGCGCCGGTCGCCGTGGACTTCACCGACAGCCCGCATCTCCTCGTATTCGGTGATTCCGGCTGCGGGAAGACAGCCGTGCTCCGTGGCATCTGCCGAGGATTGATGGAGTCGAACACCTCCGACCAGGTGCGCATCATCGTCGGTGACTACCGCCGCACCCTGCTCGGCGTGGTCGAGGGCGACCACCTCGGCGGCTACGCACCGGCCGCGAGTGTGCTGGCCACGATGGCCCAGGAACTCGCCGGGATCTTCGAGCGGCGACTGCCCGGGCCGGGGACGACTCAACAGCAATTGCGGGACCGTTCGTGGTGGTCCGGGCCGGAGGTCTTCGTGATCGTCGACGACTACGACATGGTTGCGGCGAGCGGCCAGAATCCGTTGGCCCCGCTGCTCGAGTATCTGCCGCAAGCCAAGGACCTGGGTCTGCACCTCGTGGTGGCGCGCCGAGCCGGAGGCGCGGGCAGGGCACTGTTCGAACCGGTGCTGGCCCGATTGCGCGAACTTTCCAGTCCCGGGCTGGTGATGAGCGGCAATCGGGACGAAGGTGCGCTGGTGGGCTCGGCTCGCCCGTCGCCCATGCCGGCCGGAAGAGGACTGCTCGTGCGCCGCGACGGCGCGTCGCTCGTGCAGACCGCATGGTCACCGCTGCCGTGACGTCGCCGGAAGTGCTGGTCCTGGCCGTGCTGCCGGGGTGGGTGCGGGGGAAATGGGGTGAGACGTCACGATCGGTACCCGCGGTCGCGGCTCGGTTCGGCGGCGGCTGGGTGTTCGGCGACTCGGCTCTCGACTCTCCGGACGCGATCGACGTCACCGACACGGTCGACGACCCCGCTGCGGTTGCCTCGCCGCGAACGGACGGCCACGAGCCAGGACCCGTGCTGACCGGACTCGTGTGCTATGCCGCCGCGGCCGTGGGTGCCCCATCGATGGTCGCGACAGCCGTCGTGGTGCACCCGACCTGGTGGAACGAGCGTCGCCGCCGCCTACTGGACACGGCCGCGCGTCAGGTCGCGCACAACGTGCTGCTGGTTCCGGTCTCCGTTGCGGCATGTCGTGCCGCGCACCAAGGCGATGCCGAGCGGTACGTCGTGCTCGAGTTCGCCGAGCGAGGCGTCACCGCTGTATCGGTCATGCCGGGGTCGCGCGATGACGGTCCGGCGGTCGACCGGGTCGCCCGGAATCCGGAGATCCTGGTCGACGACCTCGTGGCGGCGGATGCAGGCGACACCGTGTCTGCGGAAGGGGCGGTCAGGTCGCTGATCGCAGCGGTGAACGACGGCCGGGAAGACTCTTGTGTGCTGGTCGTGACCGGTGCGCCGGGCGAACCGGCGGGAGGGTCGGCGTGCGAGCAGATAGCGAACCGGATCGCCGGCACCGTCCCGACCGTGCCGGTCGCTGCCGCGGAGATGGTGGCGGCAGTGTCCGGCCGCCGCGTCCAGGAGACCGCCCCCGCCGAGACCGCCTCGACGGTGCCGTGGCTACACGAGGTACGGACACCGGGAACTCCTGCCACCCGCAACGGGCGAACCGCCAAAGTGATCCTCGCGGTGGTGAGCGTCGGTCTGCTCGCCGCGGTATCCCTGTGGGTCGGCGCCCCCGCGCCCTCCGGATCCGTGGCGGGTGCCGGGACGACCGGCGACGGCGCCGGTGCCACCGACAGCCCCGCCTCGGCCGCAGACCCGGATCTCTCACAGCCCCGCACGGATCGGCCGGCTCGCTTCGAGATCGGGCCGGTGCGCCTCGACCTGCCCGGTTCCTGGCGCCTGCGAACGCCGGAATCGGCGGACTCGGGGCGTGCGGAACTCGTCCCGGCGTCGGGCACCGACCGGAGAATCGTGATCGTGCACAGCGTCCTGGCCGACGGCATGGACGAGCATGCCGTGGCCGCGGTGCTCGGGACACGGGCGGAGGAACGCGGCCGAGTGATTCGAAATATGGACGCCGACACCACATTCGCGGACCGGAGTGTGATCGCCTACACCGAAGTGCCCGACGAATTCTCCGAGGTCCGGTGGTCGGTCGTGGTCTTCCCGGGGTTGCAGGTCGCGGTGGGTTGCCAGTTCCTCGACGGTGAGTGGGCAGGGATCCGGCGCGAGTGCGAGCAGGCGGTGCACACCCTCCGGACCGGGTGAAGACACGCTGGAAAACGAATTCCGGATCCGAGGGAACCGCTCGGCCGGTTGCGGCGTCCAACCTTGTGTAGGCGCAATCCGGCTCAGACCAACTGGGGGGCTGAGACAGCCGGTGCGCGGAACGATCGAAGGAGCACTCGTGACCGAACCGTCGGCCGGAGCAGGGTCCGGCCACTCGAATGGCTTGAGCACAGATGTCGCAACCATGGAGGTGGTCGCGGGGCAACTTCAGGATTCTCGCAACGAACTCGTGGGGATTCTCCGAGTGCTCGGCGACGTCGTGCAGTCCGCACCGTCCGTGTGGCGAGGTGTGTCCGCCACGCGCTTCGCCGGAATCATGGAGCGCTGGAATGTCAACAACACCAACCTGACCGCCGCGCTCGACGAACTCGCGGAAGCGGTGCGGACCAGCGGCCGGTCCTACGACGCGACCGAACAGGAGAACGCACGGGCGCTCGGTGCCGTCGACCCCGGTGCCGGTTCTCTTCTCCGCGGTTCGTTCTGATCCCCGGTCCCGAATCCAGCTGAAGGAGAACGAACAGTGACAGTCGACGGTGGATCCGAGATCTTCCAGAATTTCGCGGGCGTCGCAGATCTGCACGCGCGTCTCGTCTCGGGCGAGAAGGCGATCAGGGACACGCTCGACCGGATTGAATCGCAGGTAGCGCCGCTGGTGGCCACGTGGAGCGGTGAGGCGCAGGCCGACTACGTCGCGACCCAGCAGCGGTGGAACCGGGCCGAAGCGGGCCTGATCCAGGTGCTGCAGGACATCGGCCGCATCGTGTCGAGCGGCAACGACGACATGCTGGCAACCGAACGGAGGAACCAGGCACGCTTCCCGGGGTGATACCCGGTGCGTCCGGTGGGTGCAGGGGGAGAACCCACGGCACTGCGTCCCGGTGGTGGAGAGGCCGCCGGGACGTTGTGCTGTCCGGGTGCGTTTTGACCTACCGGGCGCTGCGCCGGTAAAGTGGTTCCTCGGCGTGTCGTCCGTCGCCGTTGCCTTGTGCGCGGCGAACATCTCATCCCGGGTCTCAACTGGCCGCCGGGTGTGACCATCGGCGGCACGCGGGCCAGCAGCGAAAACGATAGACGAGGAAATTCTGTGTCTACGTACACACCGAAGGCCAGCGAGCTGACCCACGAGTGGCACGTCATCGACGCCACCGACGTGGTCCTCGGCCGCCTCGCGGTGCAGGCGGCAAACCTGCTCCGTGGCAAGCACAAGCCCACCTTTGCTCCGCACATGGACGGCGGTGATTTCGTCGTCATCATCAACGCCGACAAGGTCGCCATCTCCGGCAACAAGCGGACCGACAAGTTCCTGTACCACCACTCCGGTTACCCGGGTGGCCTGCGGGGTCGTTCGGTCGGCGAGGTTCTCGACAAGAACCCCGATCGTCTCGTGGAGAAGGCCGTCACCGGCATGCTCCCGAAGAACAAGCTCGGCCGCGCCATCGCCAAGAAGCTGAAGGTCTACGCGGGCCCGAACCATCCCCACGCCGCGCAGCAGCCGGTGCCGTTCGAGATCAAGCAGGTGGCACAGTGACGACGCCCGAGGAACAGAACGAGAACGTGACGAACGTCGAAGAGTTCGCCGACAACGTCGAGGTCGCTGCAGACGAGTACGTGGCCGAAGAGGCTGTTGCGGAGCCCGTGGCTCCGATCGTGCTCGACCGTCCGATCCAGACCGTCGGTCGCCGTAAGGAGGCCGTGGTCCGCGTGCGTCTGGTGCCCGGCTCCGGCAACTTCGTCCTCAACGGTCGCACCATCGAGGATTACTTCCCGAACAAGGTGCACCAGCAGCTCGTGAAGTCGCCGCTGGTGACCGTCGAGCGCCCCGAGGGCTTCGACATCCACGCTCGCCTGCATGGTGGCGGCCCGTCCGGCCAGGCCGGCGCGCTGCGTCTCGCCATCGCACGTGCACTCATCGAGGTCACTCCCGAGGATCGCCCCGCGCTCAAGCGCGCCGGCTTCCTCACGCGTGACCCGCGTGCCGTCGAGCGTAAGAAGTACGGCCTGAAGAAGGCCCGTAAGGCATCTCAGTACTCCAAGCGCTGATGTGTCGCCGACGCTGACCTGGTCAGCCTCGGCACTTGTTCGACCACGAGAGCAGGCGTCGGTAGAGATTCGCTACCGGCGCCTGCTTTCGTGCATTCTGTCTTCCGTCAGATTCCGGGGCCGGGTACGCCGTGCCGCGGAACAGGGGAGCATTGCGCGGTAGTGACCGCAGTGAATGGTGAGGGGCGTGTCTATGGGTCGGTTGTTCGGCACCGACGGAGTTCGAGGCTTGGCAAATGCCGAGCTGACGGTGGAGTTGGCATTGCGTCTGGCCGGTGGTGCTGCCGCGGTGCTGGCGCCGGTGGATTCCGGCCGACGACGGCCGGTGGCCGTCGTCGGCCGGGACCCACGCGCGAGCGGTGAGATGCTCGAGGCCGCCGTCACCGCCGGGCTCACCGCAGCCGGCGTCGATGTGCTGTCGGTGGGCGTGCAGCCTACTCCCGCAGTCGCGTACCTCACCGCCGCGTACGGCGCCGACCTCGGAGTGATGATCTCCGCGTCGCACAATCCCATGCCGGACAACGGCATCAAGATCTTCGCGGCGGGTGGGCACAAGCTCGAGGACTCGGTCGAAGACCGCATCGAAGCGGTACTCCAGGGCGAGAACGGATCACCGGCACGCCCCACCGGAGCAGGGATCGGACGCGTCCGGGTCGCCGAAGACGCTGTGGACCGTTATCTCGCGCACCTCGCGTCGACGATTCATCATCCCCTCACGGGTCTGACGGTTGTCGTCGACTGTGCGCACGGTGCGGCGTCACGCGTCGGCCCCGAAGCCTACGAGGCCGCCGGCGCGACGGTGATCGCAATCGGTGCGGAGCCCGACGGGCTCAACATCAATCTCGATTGCGGCTCGACACATCTCGAAGGCTTGCAGAAAGCTGTGCTGGAACACGGCGCGGATCTGGGTCTCGCTCACGACGGGGATGCCGACCGTTGCCTCGCGGTGGACGCGTCCGGTGCCGTCGTCGACGGCGACGCCATCATGGCGATCCTGGCGCTGAGCATGCACGAGTCGGGTGAACTGCGCGACGGCACGCTGGTCACGACGGTGATGAGCAACCTCGGCCTCCACCTCGCGATGAAGGACGCCGGAATTGCCGTCCGGACCGTCGGGGTCGGGGACCGCTACGTGCTCGAGGAACTGCGCCGCGGGGGATTCAGCCTCGGTGGCGAACAGTCCGGGCACATTGTTCTCCCCGCTCACGGCACGACCGGCGACGGCGTGCTGACGGGACTGCGGCTCATGGAACGGATCGCCGCGACCGGACGCTCGCTCACCGAACTGGCGTCGGTGATGACCATCCTCCCGCAGGTGCTCGTCAACGTCCGGGTGAGCGACAAGGCGGCGGTGTCGAACGATCCCGCTGTCGCGAGCGCCGTCGCCGAAGTGGAGCGTGAACTCGGCGAGACCGGACGCGTGCTGCTGCGGCCCTCCGGGACAGAGCAACTCGTCCGCGTCATGGTCGAGGCCGCCGACGACAGCCATGCCCGCGCTCTCGCCGACCGGCTGGCCGGAGTCGTGGCGGGCGTCTGACGCCAGGACAGCCCCTCATCCGGTCCCCGCTGGGACCGTATCGGCACCACGCCCCCTCCCGACCCCTCCACGATGAGGGAACCGGAGGGGGCGTCGCTGCGTCCAACCCTGCGAACGCAGTGCGGGGGAGGGGCGGGACATGGCAGCACCACGGGATCGTGTGCGATTCGACGAGCAGGGCGTCACGTCGATAGCGGGTCGATTGGCGAGATCCGCGGACGACAGCGATCACGAATGCCGTCATGTGCTGGGAAACCTCGAGTTCGGTCCACGCACAGCCGGCGAGCACTACCGCAACTGCGGCGCCGTCGTCGAAGACGGATACCGGCGAGTGCGCCGGGCCTGTGACGAGTGGGTGGCGACGGTGAACGCACACGTGGATGCGCTGCGCACGGCAGCCGACCATTACACCGAGCGCGATGCGGCGACAGCGGACGATCTGGCCCGTGTGCCGGGTCCGGATACCCTCCGGGGCGATCCCGGCCGCTGGTCACGATGACGCCGGCACCGGACCCGGCCCGCATCCTCGACATGGGTGCCGGCGGTCTGACGTTCTTCGCCGACTACCTCCCCTGTGCGCATCAGCTGGGCATCGCGTCTTCCGTCACGGCCGAGTCGCTGCGGGAGAGGTACGACGAGCAGCGCGGCCTCGATCTCGCCACGCTCGTCGCCGACGCCTCAGATCTTGCTCGGCTCGCCTGTCTGCTCGGCGGGCATGTCGAGGATCAGAGCGGTCACGTGCGTGGCCTGCCGCGAGTCTGGCAGGGACGTGCCGCCGACACCGCCCGGTCGCGCCTGGACGCTGTCGTCGCCCAGGGGTGGGCACTGCAGAGCGGGGTGGACGCGCTCTCGCGTGCTCTCGCCACCGCTGCGGCGGACATCGCTGTGATCGTCGGCGACAAGGCGCGCGTCGTCGGCGCGTTCGAGGGACGCCTCGTCGGCGGACGTACTGCCGACGAAGTCCGGGTGATTGTTGCCGGCGCGTCGGGTGGATCCGGCGGTCCCACTCCGGATCAGGTGGCGGGCTGGTTTCCTCCCGTCGATCGCGTGTCAGGCGACCCGGCTGCCACGGCGGAGTCGTGCTCGCGATGGCTACGCGAGACGTTCACCCCGGAGTTCGGCGCTGCGATCGACGGTGTGCTGCGAGTCTGTGACGATACCGATCGAACGATCAGATCTGTATTCGACTCTCTGGCAGCATCATTCGCCAGTATCGAAGACCTCGGTGGGGTGGGAGCCGCGTTCGGCGGGTCGGTGCCGGGCAGTATCCGATCGGGCTTCGCTCCGAACGTGCCGCCGTCGGGGGATGACGGGAGCGACCCGGTACGAGCAGGAGTAGATCTCGTCGTCGCGGCAGCGGGTCTCGCCGGTGCCGTACTCGACCTGGCCGGATCGGGAGTGCGGGCCGCGACCGCGATGCTCGACGCCGCCACGGATGCCGCGATGTCGCCCGGCGCCACACCCCCCGCCGCGCCTCCCGATGCGGAGCCGTCCGCGCCAGGCTCAGCAACGCCGACGACCCGATCCGACGGGGAAACAGAGCCGTCCGGCAAATCCGAGGAACCGTCGGCGTCGAACCTGGTGCCGGTGGAACCAGTGGTGGACAGGCCCCCCGATCGATTGCCGACCGAGAACCCGAGCGCGGTCGCCACACCTGTGGGCAGTTCGCCACCGGAGCCGGTGGGTGACGAGATCCATCCATCCGGGACGCCCGCAAGTGGCATCCCCCCGGTGGCCGTTCCGCGCGCGTCCGGCCGCCGCGACACCTCGACATCTCCCCCTGCGCCGGCCGTTGCCGAGACGGATCGGGCGAGCCGGCAACCCGGTGACCCCCACGGTGGGGTGGTACTTGCCGAAGCCGGGCCGCTCTGACACCCGGGGAAAGGCGCAGTCGCCGTGGGCGATCGCGCGTCGAGCAGGATCAGCGTCCGAGAAGAAGATTGATCTGGCTGCCGAGTTCGCGGTCGATGGAGTTGGGGTCGGTGAGCGCGATGGAGCCCGGAATCTCGGCGGTCGGGTCGGAGAAGGCCGCGTAGGTCTTGTCCCCGTTCAGCCGGTGGAGCAGGAAACCGGTGAGCAGCGAGCGGGTGTGCTGCTGTGTGCGTCGCTCGTTCCCACCGATGCCGAGAGCGGCGAGCATGCGACGGCCCTCGGCGAGACCGTTGTCGTCGGACTTCTCCACGACGCGCAGTTGCACGTCGCCGCCCCACGATGCGGCCACCGCTGCCGCGTCGCTGGTCATCGACCCGACGCTCTTCTCGCCGACGAGGACCAGACCGGGAGCGGTGACCTGCGCCGCGGCGTCCGACGCACGCGGTGAGGTCGGTGCCGGGTAGAGCGATGCGACCGCAGCCACCTCGCGGCGCGCGGCAGCCAGCACTGCGGCGCCCGCACCGAACCCGTGGCCGACGAACGCGAGACGGTCCGGATGGACGCTGATGCGTCCCGTGCCGAGTCGCACGCCGAGGCAGATGTCGAGTGTGGTGTGCAGGTCGGTGGCGAGCCCCACAGCCGACGGGACCGGGCCGCGTTCGGTGCTGGGAGCCCCGACGACGATGCCCCACGACGCGAGATGCTCGAACAGTGCTGTGTACTTGCCTACATTCGTGAGCCAGCCGTGCCCGAACGCCACTGCTGGAAGGTTGAACCCTTCGGCGGGGGTATAGACCACGCCGGGTTGTCCCGCGAGCGCCAGGTCGCCGCGCAGCACCGAGTGCGGACCGCGCTTGGACAGTTCCTTAGCCAGGGATTTCGGGTTCGCCGCCACGGCGTGAACGTTAGCGGATACGCCGCGGAGGCGGGTCCGGTGTGCCCGTGACGTGCGTGTCGCGCGAAGTCGGTGCGCGTCGTGCCCGGGTAGCTGCCCGCGGGCGGCCGAGTTCCCGATGAGTTGCGGTCGTCCAGCCCGCGACCAGTACCCTGCTAACCATGTGCGGAATCGTGGGGTATGTCGGGCACCGTCGTGCTCTCGACGTCGTAGTCGAAGCGCTGCGGCGGATGGAGTACCGGGGTTACGACTCGGCCGGAATCGCCATTCTCGACGGTCGAGGCGGATTGGCAGTGGAGAGAAAGGCCGGGCGTCTGGCCAACCTCGAGGCCGAACTCGCCGAGATCGGGGAGGACCACTTCGCAGGCACCGCCGGAATGGGCCACACCCGATGGGCGACACACGGCCGCCCCACCGACCGCAACGCGCACCCGCACCGGGACGTGACCGGCAAGGTCGCCGTCGTGCACAACGGCATCATCGAGAACTTCGCACCGCTGCGCGAAGAACTCGAGAAGGACGGCGTGGAGCTGGCCAGCGACACCGACACCGAGGTCACCGTGCACCTCGTGGCCCGTGCCTACGCCGAAGGCCCGACCGCCGGGGACTTCGTGGAAAGTGCGCGCAGCGTGCTGCGCCGCCTCGAAGGTGCGTTCACACTCGTCTTCACCCATGCCGACCATCCCGGCACGATCGTCGCCGCTCGACGCTCGACACCGCTGGTCGTCGGCGTCGGGGACGGCGAGATGTTCGTCGCCTCCGATGTCGCCGCGTTCATCGAGTTCACCCGCGACGCCGTCGAACTGGGCCAGGACCAGGTCGTCGTCATCACCGCGGACTCGTACGAGGTCACCGACTTCGACGGCAACACCGGTGTACGCACCCAGCCGTTCACCATCGACTGGGATCTCGCCGCCGCCGAGAAGGGCGGCCACGACTACTTCATGCTCAAGGAGATCGAGGAACAGCCCGGCGCGGTGGCCGACACCCTGCGCGGGCACTTCGTCGACAACCGCATCGTGCTCGACGAGCAGCGGCTCTCCGATCAGGAACTGCGCGACATCGACAAGGTGTTCGTCGTCGCGTGCGGCAGTTCCTACCATTCCGGTCTCGTCGCGAAGTATGCGATCGAGCACTGGACCCGCCTGCCCGTCGAGGTGGAACTGGCTTCCGAGTTCCGGTACCGCGACCCGGTGCTGGACCGTTCGACGCTGGTGGTCGCCATTTCGCAGTCCGGGGAGACCGCCGACACCCTCGAAGCGGTGCGGCACGCCAAGGACCAGAAGGCTCGTGTGCTCGCGGTGTGCAACACCAACGGCGCGCAGATCCCGCGTGAGGCCGACGCGGTGTTGTACACCCGTACCGGTCCGGAGATCGGGGTGGCGTCGACGAAGGCGTTCCTGGCGCAGATGGCCGCGAACTACCTGGTCGGCTTGGCTTTGGCGCAGGCCCGGGGCACGAAGTATCCCGACGAGGTGGCACGCGAGTACGAGGATCTGGCGGCGATGCCGGAGAAGATCGCACAGGTGCTCGAGGGTATGGATTCGGTCCGGCAACTCGCGCGGGACCTGTCGGCCTCGCCGGCGGTGCTGTTCCTGGGCCGGCACGTCGGGTATCCGGTGGCGCTCGAAGGCGCTCTCAAACTCAAGGAACTGGCGTACATGCACGCCGAGGGGTTCGCGGCCGGTGAACTCAAGCACGGTCCGATCGCGCTGATCGAGGACGGTCTGCCCGTGATCGTGGTGATGCCGTCGCCGAAGGGCCGCGCGGTGCTGCACAGCAAGTTGCTCAGCAACATCCGGGAGATCCAGGCGCGTGGCGCGGTGACCGTGGTGATCGCGGAGGAGGGCGACGAGACCGTGCGCCCGTTCGCCGATCATCTCGTCGAGATCCCGTCGGCGCCGTCGTTGCTGCAGCCGTTGTTGTCGACGGTGCCGTTGCAGGTGTTCGCGGCCGAGGTCGCGCAGGCGCGCGGGTACGACGTCGACAAGCCCCGTAACCTCGCGAAATCCGTCACGGTCGAATAACCCGGACCACGCCGCCGGGCGGCACGAGGCTCCCAGGAGGGGCGATGCGCAGCTACTACCCGTGTGAGGCGGTGCGAGCCGCGGAGGCGCCGCTGCTGGCCTCGCTGCCGGAGGGCACGCTGATGCGCCGGGCGGCGCACGGTCTGGCGACCGTCGCCGCGGCGGAACTGCGTGCCGTCACCGGGGGAGTCGCCGGGAGGCGGGTTGTTCTGCTCGTCGGGTCCGGCGACAACGGCGGGGACGCCCTGTGGGCCGGGTCGTTCCTCCGCCGGCGTGGCTGCGCGGTGACCGCACTGCTCCTCGATCCGGACCGTGCGCACCCCGCCGGTCTCGCCGCACTGAAGGCCGCCGGGGGTCGTGCCGTGCCGGCCCGGCCCGAGCATCTCGGTGACCCCGACCTGGTGCTCGACGGCATCGTCGGAATCTCCGGTCGCGGCCCACTGCGTCCCGCCGCCGCCGACATCGTCGACGCGATCACCGCGCCGATCGTCGCGGTGGACACGCCGAGCGGCGTCGACCCCGACACCGGCGCCGTGGACGGCCCGGCGGTGAGCGCAACCGTGACCGTCGCGTTCGGGGCCCTCAAACCGGTCCACGCACTCGCGTCACCCCGGTGCGGCCGGGTCGAACTCGTCGACATCGGACTCGAACTCCCCGAATCCCGCCTGATCGCTGCCGAGGCCGCCGAGGTGGGAGCCATCTGGCCGGTACCGGGCCCGGACGACGACAAGTACAGCCAGGGCGTAGTCGGTGTCTCCGCGGGCAGCGCGAAGTACCCCGGGGCAGCGGTCCTGTGTGCGGGGGCAGCCGTCGCCGCGACCTCCGGCATGGTCCGCTACGCCGGTTCCGCGTCGGCCGAAGTTCTTGCCCATCGCCCCGAAGTGGTGGCCGCACCCTCGGTCGCGGAGGCCGGTCGCGTGCAGGCCTGGGTCGTGGGCCCGGGCGGCGGCACGGGCACCGAGGCCGCCGAGACCCTCCGGGCAATTCTGGCCACCGATCTGCCGGTCCTGGTCGACGCCGACGGTCTGACCGTGCTCGCGCGCAACCCGGACCTGGTTCGGGGACGTGCCGCCCCGACCCTGCTCACTCCTCACGCGGGTGAGTTCGCACGGCTCACCGGGGCACGACCCGAACCGGACCGGGTCGCAGCGGTACGCACACTCGCCGCGGAGTGGGGCGTCCATGTCCTGCTCAAGGGGCACGTGACACTGATCGCACGGCCCGACGGCCTGGTGTTCGTCAACGACGCCGGAGGGTCCTGGGCCTCGACGGCGGGCGCCGGCGACGTGCTGTCCGGAACGATCGGCGCGCTGCTGTCGTCGGGGATGCCCGTCGATCTCGCCGCTGCCGCCGGTGCTCGGGCACATGCGTTGGCCGCCAACCTCGCTGCTTCCGGCGGCACGCCCGGGGAAGGCCTGCAAGCAGCGTCGGCGGCGCCGGTGTCGGCGAGTGCGATCCTCGCCTCGCTGCACGACGCCGTGCGGTTGCTCCGTACCTATATGCCCGAATCGTGACCGGACGCGCCGGACCACGGCGTCCGTACAAAAACGGGCAGTGGCAGGATCGAGAGACGTGACCACGACCCAGCACACCCTGCCTTCAGCCCGAAACGCCCGCCCTCAAGCCGAGGCGGTCATCGATCTGGACGCGGTCGCCGAGAACGTTCGGCGGCTCCGGGAGTTCGCCGGGGACGCTGCCGTCATGGCGGTGGTCAAGGCCGACGCCTACAACCACGGAGCCGTGCCCGTCGCGAAGGCTGCGCTCGCCGCCGGCGCCCGTGAACTCGGGGTCACCACACTCGGTGAAGCCATCGAACTGCGTGCCGCCGGAATCGAGGCGCCGGTGCTGTCCTGGCTCCACGCCTCCGACGCGGACTTCGCACCCGCCATCGTGGCGAACGTCGAACTCGGCGTCTCCTCGCCCCGCCACCTCGAGTCGATCGTCGCAGCGGCGCATTCCACCGGGACGACGGCGTCGATCGCGGTGAAGGTCGACACCGGACTCAACCGCAACGGCGTCGCCCCCGACGAGTGGGACGTGTTCGTCGACGATCTTGCGCGCGCCCAGGCCGAGGGGTCGGTGCGGCTGCGCGGTGTGTTCTCCCACCTCGCGCACGGGGACGAACCCGAGCACCGCGTCAACGACGAGCAGCGTGACCGTCTGAAGGAGGCGGTCGCAGATCTGCGACGCCGGTCGTTGTCTCCGGAGGTAGTGCACCTGGCGAACTCCGCTGCCACGCTCACCCGCCCTGACCTGCGATTCGATATGGTTCGGCCCGGAATTGCGATGTACGGTCTGACACCCATTCCGGAACGCGGCGACTTCGGGTTCCGTCCGGTGATGACAGTACGGACGAAGGTGATTCTGGTGAAGAAGGTTCGAGCAGGGACGGGCGTGTCGTACGGGCACAGCTGGATCGCTCCCACCGACACGACGGTGGCACTTCTGCCGATGGGATACGCCGACGGCATCCGCCGCAATCTCAGCGGGCGGATCGAGGTGCAGCTCGGCGGCCGGCGGCGGCCGCAGATCGGCCGGATCTGCATGGACCAGGTCGTCGTCGACCTCGGCCCGGACGGTGCCGGAGTAAACGAAGGCGACGAGGCGTTCTTCTTCGGTGACGGTCGTCACGGTGAGCCCGGAGCCCAGGATTGGGCCGAGAAGCTCGACACGATCAACTACGAGATCGTCACGGGCATCGGCGGGCGCACCGTGCGAACCTACGTCGGGGGCGAAGGGAGCGTGACGCCATGACGGTCTTGGGCCGAATGGGCATGCTCGGGTCCAGCCTGATCACACTCGCCTCCTCGGCCGGCCTCTACGCGGTCCGTACCGCGGGAATGCCCGCCCACGAACTCTACGAGGACGAAGATTTCGACGCGATCCTGCGGCTGCCGAAACGGGTGATCCACACCGAAGACGACGTCTCGCTCGTCGTCCGGGAGGCCGGATCGCCGTTCGCGCCGCTCACCGTGGTTTTCGTGCACGGCTACTGCCTGCGCATGCAGTCGTGGCACTTGCAGTACCGGCACATCGCCGAGCGCTGGGGCCGCGACGTGCGGATGGTCTTCGTCGACCAGCGGGGGCACGGCGAGTCGGGTGCGTCGGGGTCGAAGACGTGCACCATCGCTCAACTGGGCCGCGACCTCGGACGTGTCATCGACGCCACAGCCCCGGCCGGGCCCGTGGTCGTGGTGGGACATTCGATGGGTGGGATGACCACCATCGCGCTGGCGGCGCAGCGCCCCGAACTGTTCGGGCCGCGGGTCGTGGCAGTGGGATTGCTCGCCACCACCGCAGCCGGGCTCAGCAAGACCGGGATCGGGCGCAACCTCGACAACCCGGTCATCGACGCCTTCCGGTACGCCGCACGCACGGCGCCGGGTTTCGTGCAGCAGGCGCGAGGCATGGCGCGGGCGATCGTGTCACCGATCCTGCGGGCCGCGTCGTACGGCACCGTGGTCAGCCCGCGTCTGGTGCGGTTCTCCGACCGGATGCTCGACGAGACGCCCGTCCTCACCATCGTGAACTTCCTGCGCACACTCGAGCGGCACGACGAGTCCGCAGCGCTGCCGGTGCTCGGCACCGTGCCGGTTCTGGTGCTGTCGGGGGACGCCGACATGGTGATTCCCTATGCGAGTTCCGAGGATCTCGCCGAGGTGCTGCCCGACGTCGAACTCAAGCGGGTGCGCGGTGCAGGCCACCTGGTGCAGCTCGAATTCCCCGAAGTTGTCAACCGGGCGGTGGACCGCCTGATCCAGCGCGGTTTCGCGCACGACGTATCGACCAGGCGGTCCGCAATTGTCTGACGACCAGACCCGGGACACCGGGTCACGAAGCATCGAACTCGAGACCGTCGAGGACACGGAAGCGTTCGGCAGGCGGCTCGCCGCCGACCTGCACGCCGGGGATCTCGTGGTCCTCGACGGCCCTCTCGGCGCGGGGAAGACCGCGCTCACCCGCGGAATCGCCGCCGGTCTCGGGGTTCAGGGACGCGTGACGTCGCCGACCTTCGTGATCGCCCGCGAACACCGCCCCGGCAGCGCCGACGGCCGGCCGCCGGTCGGCCTGGTGCACGTCGACGCGTACCGGCTCGGCAACGGTCCCGGGGCACTCGACGAACTCGATGCGCTCGACCTGGACACCGATCTGGCGGATGCGGTGGTGGTCGTGGAATGGGGCGAGGGACTCGTCGAGAAGCTCACCGACCGGCATCTGCGTGTGCGTCTGCGCAGGGATCCCGACAGCGATGTCCGCCGGGCGGAGTGGGCCTGGGTGGGCTGACGGACTCGAACGGCGGGTACGCTGGTACATCGTGCTCGTGCTCGCCGTCGATACCGCAACCCCCGCCGTGACCTCCGGACTCGTCCGTCTCGGCGGCGGCGCCCGTCCCGAGACTCTGGCGTCGCGCGTCACGGACAACCCTCGCGCGCACGCGGAGGTACTCACTCCCCAGATTCTCGAATGCCTCGCCGACGCGGGACACACACCGGCAGAACTCGACGCGATCGTCGTCGGCGTCGGGCCCGGCCCGTTCACCGGGCTGCGCGTCGGCATGGTGACAGCCGCCGCGTTCGGCGACGCCCTGGGCATTCCCGTGTACGGAGTGTGCACACTCGACGCGATCGCCGCCGATGTCCGTCGTCTCGACGGTGACGTCGACGGCGGAGACCTGCTCGTCGTCACCGACGCCCGTCGCCGGGAGATCTATTGGGCGCGGTACAAGCAGGATCAGCGTGTCGAGGGCCCCGAAGTTCGTAAACCGGCCGAGGTCACCCCGGAGCCGTCGGTGCGAGTCGCCGGTTCGGCGCCGCACGCCGCGCTGTTCGACGTGCCCACGGTGGACGTGCAGACACCGTCCCCGGCCGGTCTGGTGGCAGTGGCCGCGGAGGCGATCGGCTCCGGCGCGACCCCCGATCCGCTGGTGCCGATGTATCTGCGCCGTCCCGACGCGGTGGAGACTGCGGACCGGCGAGCATGACTCGCACGACGATCGACGCATTGCGGCCCGAGGACGCCGACCGTTGTGCGGAACTCGAAACGATCTTGTTTCCCGGTGACGGTCCGTGGAGTGCGGCCGCGTTCCGGTCCGCACTGGCGTCGCCGAACAATCATTACGTCGCCGCTCGGGACGCCGACGGACGAGTCCTGGGGTATGCCGGACTCGCCCGCCTGGGTCCGGCCGTCTTCCCCGAATCCGAAGTCCACACCATCGGCGTGGATCCCGCTGCGCGCCGGCAGGGCATCGGCGGCGCACTGCTCGCGAACCTGCTCGCGGCCGCCGATCGGTGGGGCGGCCCGGTGTTCCTCGAAGTGCGTACCGACAACGACGCCGCGATCGCCCTGTACCGGCGTGAGGGCTTCGAGATCGTCGGAACCCGAAAGAACTACTACCAGCCGAGCGGCGCCGACGCGTACACCATGAAGCGTCCGGATCCGCGAGAGGAGCGACAACCGTGACCACGGTGAGCGCACTGCCGAAGAATCCCATCGTGATGGGTATCGAGAGTTCGTGCGACGAGACCGGTGTCGGAATCGTGCGGTGGACCGGTGACGGCACCCTCGAACTTCTCGCCGACGAAGTCGCCTCGAGCGTGGACGAGCATGCCCGGTTCGGGGGAGTGGTTCCGGAGATCGCGTCCAGGGCGCATCTCGAAGCGATGGTGCCGACGATGCGACGTGCGCTCGCCGCGGCCGGGATCGACAGGCCCGACGCGGTGTGCGTCACCATCGGACCTGGTCTCGCCGGTGCGCTGCTCGTCGGAGTGGCCGCCGCCAAGGCATACGCGGCAGCGTGGGACGTGCCCTTCTACGCGATCAACCATCTCGGTGGCCACGTCGCGGTGGACACCCTCGAGCACGGACCGATGCCGCCGTGCATTGCTCTGCTCGTCTCGGGCGGGCACACGCACCTGCTCCATGTCGAGGACATCGGCAAGCCCATCGTGGAACTCGGCACGACTGTAGACGACGCAGCAGGTGAAGCGTTCGACAAGGTGGCCCGGTTGCTCGGTCTCGGTTATCCCGGCGGACCCGAAGTGGATCGGCTCGCCAGAGAAGGCGATCGCACGGCGGTGGTGTTCCCCCGCGGGATGACCGGGTCTCGCGACTCCCGCCACGACTTCTCGTTCTCCGGGCTGAAGACGGCCGTCGCGCGCTTCGTCGAGGCGAAACAGCGTGCGGGTGAACCTGTTCCGGTCGCCGACGTCGCCGCGGGTTTCCAGGAGGCGGTGGCCGATGTGCTCACCATGAAGGCCGTCCGGGCCGCGAAGGATCTCGGTGTCGACACCCTCGTGCTCGGTGGCGGGGCGACAGCGAACAGCCGACTGCGGGAACTGGCCGAAGAGCGTTGCGCGGCAGCAGGTATGACGCTGCGGGTGCCCCGGCCGAAACTCTGCACGGACAACGGTGTGATGATCGCAGCGCTCGGCGCGCACTTGATCGCCGGCGGTGCGGCACCGTCCTCGCTGGGTGCGGCCACCGATCCCGGCCTGCCGGTATCCGTGTCGCAGGTCTCCGCCTGACCGTCCCCGCGCGGCGTCAGCCGCCGGTGTCGGCGTTCTCCGGAGGGATGACAACGGTGCCGGTCTCGCCCGAGAGCGGCGTCCCGGGCGCGACGGCCGGTGCGCCCTCTGTCGTCGTAGGCGCCGGCGACGGAGCGATCCCCGGGTCGGACGGTTCCGTACCCGGTTGATCGCTCGGTTCCGGTGACACCGGAATCGGACTCGTGGTGTCCGGAAGTGTGGTGTCGTCGGGCCCCGGTGTGGTCGACGGGTCCGGTGTGGTGCTCGACGGCGGCGCAGTGGTGGTGTCGCGATCGGGGAAGGTCTCGTCGGGCGAGACCTCGGGGGTGGGCACCTGGTCGATCGGGGTGGGGGTCACCGTGGTTCCACCGGACCGGGGATTCGACGTGCTCGATCCGGGGATGTCCGTGTCGAGGATGGCCGGAGGGAGCATGTCGGCGGTCGGTGCGGGCGGGAACTGTGCGTCCGAGGTGAGAGTCGAGATCGGCAGGGAATCCGGGTCCTGGGACGGGATCGCGGTCTCGGTGGGCGCCCGGGGTGCGTCCTCGTTCGCCGGGGGTACCGCTCCGCTCGTCATCAACGGCGAGACCGGCCCGCCGGCGGTGTCGCGGCCGGCGAAATGCTCGGTGGCGAAACCCGCGAGGATCGCGCTCAGCACGAGTACACTGGCAAGCGTGCCCGAGAGTCGTCCGCTCGTTTTGCCGCGACGCGTCCTCGACGACCCGACCAAGGGATAGGCCGCTGCCTCGGCCGACTCGCCGATCAGGGCGGCGCCCTGAGCCGCAGCGGATGCAGGCTCGGCCACGCGCATGGTGTCGCCGTCGAACGCGCCCGCAATTGCGTCGGCCAGGGCGGGAACGCCGGCCGCGCCACCGACCAGTGCGAGTGTCCGTGGGTGCGGTGTCGATCCGGTGCAGATGCGCCGCGTGAATGCGGCAGCCGTGTCGGCGAGGTCGGCGCTCAGTTCGTGGAGGTCGGCGCGGGTGAGGGTGACGGACGCGTCGGGTCCCGCTTCCGCGATGTCGATCCGCGCGACGTCGGCGGTGGTGAGTACCTCCTGGGCGCCCTGGCACCGGGCGGCGAGCAACTCGGAGTCGATCCGGCGGCGGGTGCGCATCGTGCTCGTGGAGCGGAGGACCCGTTCGTAGATCCGTGTTCCGAGCGCGTTGCCGCTGACTTCTTCGGTGCGTGCAGAGCGAAGGACGGTGCCGGTGGACTGGTCCAGGACGGACACCGTGGTGCCCGTGGCACCGAGATCGGCGATCGCGACCGTTCCCGCTTCGGAGCGAAGGCCCACGGTGCGGAGGAATGCGAGCGTCGCAGCGGTTTCGGGGACGAGTCGTACGTGTCGTCCCTCGCGTTCGGCAGCGAGACGTACGGTCTCGGCTTGTTCGTCGGTGCGGTAGGCGACGTTGACAACAGGACGATCCGCCAGGTGCGCGCACATCAGGGAGACGGCGTCGAACACAAGATCACCGAGTTCACGGCTTCGGTCGGAATCGGCAGCCAGTCGGCGGTACTCGGTGGTGGATCCGGTCTCCGTGTCGACCCGTAGGGCCGAACCGACACCTGACGTTCCCACGGAGATGCCTAGCGACGTGGGCATAAGTTCACCTCTCGTGCATGACCGGTGCTCGGGCGGGGTTCTTTTCCCTCTCTGGGGTCACCGTATGGTCACGCTCTCGATTTCGTTATGCAACCGTAACATAATTCTGTATGTGGTTACTCGGCTCGGCGCGTCGGCCCCGGCCCCTCTTGAGTGGCTGGCACTCTCATGTATAGAGTGCTAGTGACACCGAGCGTTGATCCGGCACCCGCGACGACGGGTCTGCGTACGGCGTCACCCGTGGTGACTGAACAACCCCGCGTCCGAGGACATCGAGAGCTTCGGACCCAAAAACCCCTGAAAGTGGAGGGCTCATCGTGGCGAGCGTGAACATCAAGCCGCTCGAGGACAAGATCCTCGTCCAGGCCAATGAGGCCGAGACGACGACTGCCTCCGGCCTCGTCATCCCGGATACGGCGAAGGAGAAGCCCCAGGAGGGCACCGTCGTCGCTGTAGGCCCCGGCCGCTGGGACGAAGATGGCGACAAGCGCATCCCGCTCGACGTCAAGGAAGGCGACGTCGTCATCTACAGCAAGTACGGCGGAACCGAGATCAAGTACGCCGGCGAGGAGTACCTGATCCTGTCTGCGCGCGACGTCCTGGCTGTCGTCGCCAAGTAGGCCGCACACATTCCGCCCCGGAGTTCCGTCATGGACCCGGGGCGGAATCCGTTGCGGATCACCCGAGTCCAGGAGTAGCCGGAGAACATGTCCAAACAAATCGAGTTCAACGAGACCGCGCGCCGAGCACTCGAACGCGGTGTCGACCAGCTCGCCGACGCCGTCAAGGTCACCCTCGGCCCGCGTGGGCGGCACGTCGTGCTCGCCAAGGCTTTCGGTGGCCCCACCGTCACCAATGACGGTGTCAGCATCGCCCGGGAGATCGAACTGGCAGACCCGTTCGAGAATCTCGGCGCTCAGCTCGTCAAGAGCGTTGCCACCAAGACCAACGACGTCGCGGGTGACGGCACCACCACCGCGACGGTTCTCGCGCAGGCGCTCGTCAAGGCCGGCCTGAGAAACATCGCCGCGGGAGCAAACCCGATGGCCATGGGTTCGGGCATCTCCAAGGGTGCCGACCGCGTCTGCGAAGCTCTGCTCGCGGCCGCCACCCCGGTCGAGGGCAAGAACGCCATCGCGCAGGTCGCCACGGTCTCGTGCCGTGACGCGGAAATCGGCGAGATGGTCGGCGAGGCCCTCACGCGGGTCGGCGAAAACGGTGTCGTCACGATCGAGGAATCCTCGACCATGCACACCGAACTCGTCGTCACCGAGGGTGTCCAGTTCGACAAGGGCTTCCTGTCCCCGTACTTCATCACCGACGTAGACACCCAGGAAGCCGTCCTCGAGGACGCGCTGATCCTGCTCTACCGCGAGAAGATCACCTCGCTTCCCGACTTCCTCCCGCTCCTCGAGAAGATCGCTGAATCGGGTAAGCCCGTTCTGCTCATCGCCGAGGACATCGAAGGCGAACCGCTGTCGACCCTCGTGGTCAACGCGATCCGCAAAACCCTCAAGGCTGTCGCGGTCAAGGCGCCGTACTTCGGCGATCGCCGCAAGGCGTTCCTCGACGACCTCGCGGTCGTCACCGCGGGTACGGTCATCAACTCCGATCTGGGCCTGTCCCTGAAGGAGGCCGGACTCGACCTGCTCGGCAAGGCACGTCGTGTCGTCGTCACGAAGGACAGCACCACGATCGTCGACGGCGCAGGCACGGCCGACGAGATCGAAGCACGCGCGGCGCAGTTGCGGCGTGAGATCGAGGCGACCGAGTCCGACTGGGACCGCGAGAAGCTCGAAGAGCGTCTGGCGAAGCTCGCGGGCGGCGTGGCGGTCATCAAGGTCGGCGCGGCCACCGAAACCGATCTCAAGGAACGCAAGTTCCGGGTCGAGGACGCCGTGAACGCGGCCAAGGCCGCCGTCGAAGAGGGCATCGTCCCCGGTGGCGGTTCGGCTCTGGTCCAGGCGTCGCTCTCGCTGCGTGAACTCGAAGACTCGCTCTCGGGCGACGAGGCGCTCGGTGTCGCGGTCCTGCGTACCGCGCTGACCGCGCCGTTGTACTGGATCGCCTCCAACGCCGGCCTCGACGGAGCCGTCGTGGTGAACAAGGTGACCGAAGCGGAGAAAGGCCACGGCTTCAACGCCGCGACCCTCACCTACGGCGACCTGCTCGCCGACGGTGTCGTCGATCCGGTGAAGGTGACGCGCTCGGCGGTTGTCAACGCGGCCTCGGTCGCGCGGATGATCCTCACCACCGAGAGTGCCATCGTCGAGAAGCCCGAAGAGGCTGCGGACGACAACCACGGTCACGGGCACGCTCACTAGGAGCGAACCGAGACACGAAACACGAAGCCCCGCGCAGAGTTCCATGCGCGGGGCTTCGTCGTGTCGGAGGGCGGTGCCGGCTCGGGCCGTCGGGCGCTCGGCGGACGACGCTCGGACGTGCAGCCTGTAGGGCGGGGTCATCCGCACCGGGGCCGCATCACACGGCGACCTTGCGCCGGCGATGACGGGCGTACATCTCACGTTCGGTCTCCGACATTCCGCCCCAGATGCCGTACGGCTCGGCAACGGTGAGTGCGTGCTCGCGGCACTGCTCGAGCACGGGGCAACTACGGCACAGATCCTTCGCACGGCTCTCGCGCTGGGCGCGCGCACGTCCCCGTTCCCCGTCCGGATGGAAGAACATCGAGGAGTCCACTCCGCGACACTTGCCGTCCATCTGCCAATCCCACAGGTCCGCGTTGGGCCCGGGCAGGTGATTCGGTGCAGGCATGTGGCACTCCTTCGCAGCGTTGCTCGCATCAAGGACGAGCGGACCGTAGTTCGGTGATGGGGTACCCCCCATGCAGCCGAGCGAATCTTTGTTTCGAGCGAACTCACCGTAAAAGCGTTATCGATTCACCGTCAAGGGTTTCGATCAGTGGCGAAGTCCATAACAACAACGTCAAGAATTAACCCCTGAAATATTTACATTGTGACCGGGTCATGATGCAACCCGGCAGCCGAATGTCTTTCGAAATCCGGCGTTGCGGACATGGCCGGGTTCGCTCATCGCCCTAACCAGTGCAAAGGCAGCGATGTGCCGGTGTACGGGGGTTTCGCGCTCGTCGCGGAGCCTCTTGTGCGCCGCCTTCGTTGGGCATACAAATTGTATGTTCTTAACGCTACGTTAAAGGAAATGTTCGAATTCGGTTCCCTGGACGTTCGTCCTATTCCACTCTTCAAGACTATTTGCGCGCGCGGTGCGTATTTCTTGAAACATTCGGCCCGGATCGGGCGGGCCGAACGTCGGTGCGATGATTGTCCGATGTTCGCCAAAGGCCCCATGAAGGATGACATCGAATCGGCGGGTCCGCAGCGTTCGTTGCCGCCGAGTTCGCCCGGCACGGCGGCCGTGCTGGCCGCTGCGGCATTCGGCGCCGCCCCGGGCGTGCATCCGCTCCCGGCAGCGCACGATGTGGAACAGCGGTGGCACCGCGCCGTGGCCCTGGGCGGCCAGGGGCGCTATGCCGCGGCGCGAGCCGAACTCTCGCGGCTCCGCCGGGAGGTCGGACCGACAGGGGCCTGGGCGTCACTCGTCGCAAGTACCGAGGCGTCGCTGCTCCGCCAACTCGGAGGCCATCGGGTGGCTGCGGCGTCGGACGGCCGGGCGCTGGCGGCAGTAGGGACGGAGGCTGCCTCGCACGGGGATCCGGACAACCGCATCCGTTGTGTCCGAGCTCGATGCGACGCACTGACCGGTCTCGCCGCCGACTCGCTGGGGACCGGGGGGCTCGCGGCTTCCCGGGACCTGCTGACGCGGTGCACCGCGGTGCTGGACGAGGCCGAGGACGCCGACGGCGACGCACCCTTTCTGCGCCAGCGGATACGCCTCGCATGGGTGAGTGCCGAAACGGCTCTGGCCGGAGGGGACTTCTCCACCGCTCGTGTGTTCGCGGATCGTGCTGCCGCCCTCGCGTCGGGGTACGGATCGGTGCGGCACACGATCAAATCCGACCTGATCAGGGCCGCGTCGCTGACCGGCGATGCCGATTCGGAGCCGGCGCGTGAGCTCGCGAGAGAAGTGTTCGACCGTTGCGCGGAACACGGCTTGATCCCGCTCCGGTGGGCGGCAGCGATGATGCTCGCGGGCGTCGGTGGCTCCCCCGAGGCGGTAGCAGCGGTGAACGCATGCGCCGCAACGATCGTCCGCCGCGGTGGGCGATTTGTCCCGATGGGCGTCTGACCGGTACTGCCGTACCCGAACTGTCGGCCACTATCGTTACGCTAGGTGGGTTCCACGTCTCCGTGGAAGCACGCCCGGGTGGGGGATCGTGTCTCTGTAACGCCAGGACTTGCGCAATCGATGACTGTTATGGGTGAGGAGTGGGACGCCGCCGTTGTTGCGGCTGCGCAGGGTGATCGTGCTGCTCTCTCCCGAGTTCTCGAAGGTGTTCGACCGCTCGTCGTGCGGTACTGCCGCGCACGAGTGGGATCCGCAGAGCGCGGCCAGCTCTCTGCAGACGACGTAGCGCAGGAGGTGTGCCTGGCTGTGATGACTGCGTTGCCGAGATATCAGGACCAGGGACGCCCCTTCATGGCGTTCGTCTACGGCATTGCGGCCCACAAGGTCGCCGACGCACACCGCAGCGCGGCGCGTAATCGCGCCGAACCCGTTGCGGATGTGCCGGAAGTGATGTCGCTCGACGACAGCCCGGAGGAATTTGCGCTCAACTCGGAAGCCGGCCGGGAGATGAAGAAGCTTTTGGAGATTCTTCCGGAGAAACAACGCGAGATCTTGATCTTGCGTCTGGTGATGGGGTTGTCGGCCGAGGAAACGGCCGTGGCAGTCGGAAGCACAGCGGGAGCGATACGAGTGGCTCAGCACCGAGCCATCGCCAGACTCAAGAAAGAAGTCACGAGAGCAGGTGAAAGGAATGGGTAGGAGGCGCAACTCGGGCGGCAGCTTCTCCGAGGATCTGCCCGACGGCGACGCTACCGTGGACATCTCTGCAGTCCGGCGAGACGACGCCCTCATCGACGCGATCTCGGGAAACGGTCCCGTCGAGACGGAATCGACCGAGGAATACGAACTCGCCACTCTGCTGGCCGGCTGGCGAGCCGAGATCCTGTCCGACCCGGTACCCGCGGAGCCGGACCTCGATCAGGTCGTCGCCGCCGTCCACAGGGAACTCGGTGCTCGTGACGCCCTCGCCTCACGGCGTGCGCGGTCGAAGAGCCAACTTCGCGTGATCCGCCCGATTGCCGGGGCTGCCGCGCTGGTGATGATTGCTCTCGGCGGCGCCACTGCGGTGTCCTACAGCGCAGAGCCCGGCGACCCGCTGTGGAGCGTGAAGCAGGTCGTGTTCAGCGAGCAGGCGCAATCGACAGAAGCCCGCATCGATACCACGTCGACCCTCGAACGCGCCGAGCAATTGATCGCCGACGGAAAGACCGACGAAGCGGAGCAATTGTTGCAGTCCGCCGAAGCGCGGTCGGCGCGGGTCACCGACCAGGGCGACCGCGATGCCCTCGGAGACTGGCTACAACGGTTGTCGGCCGAAATCGACAAACTGGCGCCCGCGCCGTCACCACTGCCACTGCCGCCGCCCTCGGACACTGCGGTGGTGCCCGCGCCCGACGTCGGGCAGATTCCGTCGGACACCCTCCTTCCCGTGGAGCCGGGGCCGCTTCCGACGACGCCCGGTCCCGTCGAGCCGTCGCAACCGGTACCGTCACCGTCCCCGCCGCCGATCGACCCCACCATTCTCGATGCGCCGCCGGCGTCCGACACTCCTTCGCCGACTCCGACTCCGACGCCGTCACCGACCCAGCCCGGGACGACGGAACCGTCGAGCGGGACACCGGGGGATACGTCGCCGCTACCGCCCACCTCGCCTGCGTCTGCGTCGCATTCGCAGACGACGGCGAATTCGGAACCGGGTACTCCCTAAGGGGACGGTCTCGACCTGCTCACAGAAACGAGGGCCCAGCAGCGACGCTGCTGGGCCCTCGTTGTCGTCGAGTCTGGGGGAGTCAGGGCTCTCGTCCGTACGGGTCCACCGGCAACGCGTCGTTCATCGAGGCGTCGGCGTATCCGCGGCAGTAGTCCCACGTCACGTAGGCATCGGGCGCGGGATCGAACGCAGGCTCGTGCGGACGGACGGTGCCGTCGACAAGCAACTGCAGCAGGTTCGCCCGGAGCATGTCCCAGTCGTGGTAGTGGTCCTGGTGGCAATCCTCGCAGCACACAACGAGACCGCGGACTCCACGTGGAGCCAGCAATGCCTCGTAGACCGCGAGGTCGGCGAGGTCTTCTTCCACCGCGAGGCGTTCGGCAGGATCGAGTGGCTGACCCGGCTCGATCGCGTCCAAAGCTGCGGACGGATCGTCGGGATCTCCTGCGAACGGGTCCGGGGGAAGCCCGGGGGGCAACTGATCACGCACGACTCCACGGTACGCAGCCCGAGGGGTTCTGCGCCAGCGGAACGGCCCGGACACGCCGCAACCCGGCCGCATCCCGCGTCGAATCCGCACCGGAACGGCCACGGTGCCAGGGTTGAGCGAGGACAGTTCCGGCCAACGGATATCATGGACATGTGCGCGTAGTCCCGGCTCCGGCGGTGCCGGAACGGGAAGCGCAGGCGGCGGTTCTGCAGGTCGGCATCGCTGCACACCACAATTTTCCGATGCCGGACGGTTGCCGTCCGCACCCATCGATCGTCAACGGAGGGTCCGAACCGCATGAGTAGTACCGGAGGGCATGTGCACACCGGCGGTGACGACCCCGAGAAGGTCGCCATGTTGGGACTGACCTTCGACGACGTGCTGCTGCTGCCGGCGGCGTCCGACGTCGTCCCGAGCAAGGTCGACACCTCGAGTCAGCTGACCCGCGACATCCGCCTGCGTACACCGCTGGTGAGTTCCGCCATGGACACGGTCACCGAGTCGCGCATGGCCATCGCGATGGCCCGTGTCGGCGGTATGGGCGTGCTGCACCGCAATATGCCTGCGGACGTGCAGGCCGCTCAGGTCGAGACCGTGAAGCGGTCCGAGGCGGGCATGGTCACCGATCCCGTGACCTGCAAGCCGACCGACACGCTCGCCGAGGTCGACGCGAAGTGTGCGCGCTTCCGCATCTCGGGTCTTCCCGTCACCGACGACGAAGGCCAGCTCGTCGGCATCATCACGAACCGCGATATGCGGTTCGAGGTGGATCAGAACCGGCCGGTCTACGAGGTGATGACCAAGTCGCCTCTCGTCACCGCGCGCGAAGGCGTCACCGCCGAGGCCGCACTCGGGCTCCTGCGCCGTCACAAGATCGAGAAGCTGCCGATCGTCGACGGTCAGGGCAAGCTCACCGGGCTGATCACCGTCAAGGACTTCGTCAAGACCGAACAGCATCCCAACGCCACCAAGGACCGCGACGGCCGTCTGCTCGTCGGCGCGGCCGTCGGCGTCGGTGACGACGCGTGGACTCGTGCCATGACGCTGGCGGACGCCGGTGTCGACGTCTTCGTCGTGGACAGCGCGCACGGTCACTCGTCGAACGTGTTGTCGATGATCGCCAAGCTCAAGGCCGAGGTGGGCGAGCGCGTGCAGATCATCGGCGGCAACGTCGCGACCCGGCAGGGAACGGCGGCGCTCATCGAAGCGGGCGTCGACGCCGTCAAGGTCGGTATCGGTCCCGGCTCGATCTGCACGACGCGTGTCGTCGCCGGTGTGGGTGCGCCTCAGATCACCGCGATTCTCGAAGCATCGACGGTGGCACGGGCACACGGTGTGCCGGTGATCGCCGACGGTGGCATGCAGTTCTCCGGAGACGTGGCGAAGGCCCTCGCGGCCGGCGCGTCCACTGCGATGCTCGGCTCGCTTCTCGCCGGCACGACCGAGTCGCCCGGACAGCTGATCCTCGTCAACGGCAAGCAGTTCAAGAGCTACCGCGGCATGGGTTCGCTCGGCGCGATGCAGAGCCGGGGCGAAGCCAAGTCGTACTCGAAGGACCGCTACTTCCAGGACGACGTGCTGTCCGAGGACAAGCTCGTGCCGGAGGGGATCGAGGGACGTGTCCCGTTCCGCGGACCTCTGCAGCAGGTCACGCACCAGCTCATCGGTGGCCTTCGGGCGGCCATGGGCTACACGGGGGCGTCGACGATCGAGGAACTGCAGAACGCACAGTTCGTCCAGATCACCGCGGCAGGCCTGAAAGAGAGCCATCCGCACGACATCACGATCACCGCGGAGGCACCGAACTACGCTGCCCGGTAGGGCCACGAGTCCGCAGCATGCCCCGTCTCAGGTGTGACGGGAGCACCGTCAATACAGGAGAAAGGGGCGCGCGTGCGCGACCTCGTTGAAATCGGCATGGGCCGCACGGCTCGCCGCACCTACGAACTGGACGACGTCGATATCGTTCCGTCCCGGCGGACGCGTTCGTCGAAGGAGGTGTCGACGGCGTGGCAGCTCGATGCGTACCGCTTCGACATTCCCGTCCTCGCGCACCCCACCGACGCCCTGGTGTCGCCGTCGTTCGCGGTGGAGCTGGGTAAGGCCGGAGGCCTCGGTGTCATCAACGGTGAGGGCCTGTGGGGTCGTCACGCCGACGTCGACGCGGTGATCACCCGGCTCGCCGAGATCGCCGACTCCGATCCGGACCCCAGTGCCGCGATCCGGTACCTGCAGGAGCTGCATGCGGCCCCGCTGAAGCCCGACCTGCTGGCCGCCGCGGTCGCACAGGTGCGTGACGAGGGCGTCACCACCGCGGTGCGCGTGAGTCCGCAGAACGCGCGCGCCCTCACTCCCGCGCTTGTGAAGGCCGGCATCGACCTGCTCGTCGTGCAGGGCACCATCATCTCCGCCGAGCACGTCGCGCACGGCGAGGGCGAGCCGCTCAACCTGAAGACGTTCATCTCCGAGCTCGACGTGCCGGTGGTTGCCGGCGGCGTGAGCGACCATCGGACGGCCCTGCACCTGATGCGCACGGGTGCCGCGGGCGTCATCGTCGGTTTCGGATCGACAGCGGAGGCGACCACCACGAGTCCTTCGCTCGGGATCGGAATCCCGATGGCGACGGCGATCGCGGATGCGGCTGCCGCTCGTCGCGACTACCTCGACGAGACCGGTGGCCGGTACGTCCACGTGATCGCGGACGGAGATATCGAGACCGCCGGTGATCTGGCGAAGGCGATTGCCTGCGGCGCCGACGCCGCGGTGCTCGGCGCCCCGCTCGCGGTGGCGGCAGAGGCCGCCGGACACGGCTGGTACTGGCCCTCGGTGGCCGCGCACCCGTCGATGCCTCGCGGTGCGGTGCTCCAGGTCGCGTACGACGAGCGGCCCAGTCTGGCGCGCGTCCTGAACGGGCCGTCCGACGATCCGTACGGTTCGCTCAACCTCGTCGGCGGTCTGCGCCGTTCGATGGCCAAGGCCGGGTACTCGGATCTCAAGGAATTCCAGAAGGTGGGCTTGTCGGTGCGCGCCTGACGCAGCACCGCACGAATCTGCTCGGCTGTGGCCGAATGCTCCCCGCGTCGCTTCGGCGGCGTGAAGGCGGCATTCGGCCACAGCCGTATTCGCTGTTCGGGGTCTTGGTGCAACTCCCGGTAACGGTTAGGGTTGCCTCGTGCCGGTAATCACATCTTCGGTGTGCATACTGACCGGTAACAAATGCCGTTCGGTGGAGGTGCCATGGGTCAGCAGCAGCGGGTTACGGACTACGACGTTCTGATCGTCGGATCCGGGTTCGGTGGAAGCGTCACCGCGCTCCGCCTGGTGGAGAAGGGCTACAAGGTCGGAATCCTCGAAGCAGGACGTCGATTTGCCGACGCCGACTTCGCGAAGACCAGCTGGGACCTCCGGCGTTTCCTGTGGGCACCCAAGCTCGGATGCTTCGGTATCCAGCGCGTCCACTTGCTGCGTGACTGCCTGATTCTCGCGGGCGCCGGGGTGGGCGGCGGATCGCTCAACTACGCGAACACCTTGTACAAGCCCCCGGCTCCGTTCTTCGAGGACGCACAGTGGGCCGGCATCACCGATTGGCACGACGAGCTGAGCCCCTTCTACGAGCAGGCACAGCGGATGCTCGGTGTCGTGCAGTACAGCCGGATGACCGCGGCGGACAAGGTCGTCAAGGAGGTCGCGGACGAGATGGGCGTCGGTGAGACGTTCGTCAAGACTCCGGTGGGGGTGTACTTCGGTGAAGCGGGGCGCACCGTGCCCGACCCGTACTTCGGCGGTGCCGGACCCGATCGCGCCGGCTGCATCGAATGTGGCGAGTGCATGACGGGTTGCCGTCACGGCGCGAAGAACACCCTCGTCAAGAACTATCTCGGGCTCGCGGAAACCGCAGGAGCCGAGATCATTCCGCTGACCACCGTCACCGATCTCCGTGAGGCCGGCGACGGCACATGGGACGTGATCACCGAGCGCACCGGCGCGTGGCTGCGCAAGGGCCGCCGTACCTACACGGCCTCGCACGTCGTGCTCGCCGCCGGTACGTGGGGCACCCAGCACCTGCTGCACCACCTCAAGGACACCGGTGCGCTGCCCGCGCTCTCCGATCGCGTGGGCGAACTGACCCGCACCAACTCCGAATCGATCGTCGGCGCGGGCATGTACGAGGTGCATCCCGATCTGGACATCACGCAGGGCGTCGCGATCACGTCGTCGTTCCATCCGACGCCCGACACCCACATCGAGCCCGTGCGTTACGGCAAGGGCTCGAACGCGATGGGGCTGCTGCAGACCCTGATGACCGACGGCGACGGGCCCACCCCGCGCTGGATCAAGTTCCTCGGTCAGGTGGCGAAGAATCCGCGCAAGATGCTGCGGATGCTGTCGGTGCGGAACTGGAGCGAGCGGACGATCATCGCCCTCGTCATGCAGAACCTCGACAACTCGATCTCCACCTACACGAAGAAGGGGCTCTTCGGCAGCCGGAAGGTCACCAGCAAGCAGGGCCACGGCCAGCCCAACCCCACGTGGATCCCCGCCGGAAACGAGGCGACCCGTCGCATCGCGGAGAAGATCGACGGCGTCGCCGGAGGTACGTGGGGTGAGATCTTCAACATTCCGCTCACCGCACACTTCCTCGGCGGCGCAGTCATCGGAACCGATCCCGAGCACGGCGTGATCGACCCGTACCAGCGGGTGCACGGCTACCCCACCCTCAGTGTCGCGGACGGAGCGGCAGTATCGGCGAACCTCGGGGTGAACCCGTCGCTCACCATCGCAGCGCAGGCCGAACGTGCCGCGGCACTCTGGCCCAACAAGGGCGAGCAGGACCAGCGGCCGGCCCAGGGCGAGGCCTACCGCAGGCTGCAGCCGATCGCACCGAAGAACCCCGTGGTCCCCGAGGGTGCCCCCGGGGCGCTGCACCTGCCCATCGTCGGGATCACGGGCTCGACCGGGGCCGCCTGATCCTCCACCGGTCCGGCCGCGTCGGGGGCACCCGGCGCGGCCGCTTAGACTGTTCTGGTGTCGCAAACCCAGCAGTCCAGGCCGGTCCTCGTCGTCGACTTCGGAGCCCAGTACGCGCAGCTGATCGCACGGCGCGTCCGTGAGGCGAACGTGTACTCGGAGGTCGTGCCTCACACCACCGCCGTAGACGAGATCGCAGCGAAGGATCCGCTCGCAGTGGTGCTCTCCGGTGGTCCCTCCAGCGTCTACGAAGACGGCGCGCCCACACTCGACCCGAAGCTGTTCGATCTCGGCGTCCCGGTGTTCGGCATCTGCTACGGCTTCCAGGCGATGGCCCAGGCGCTCGGCGGCACCGTCGGGCACACCGGTGCCCGTGAATACGGCCGCACCGAACTCGAGGTCTCCGGCGGAGTTCTGCACGACGGTCTGCCCGCGACGCAGCCGGTATGGATGAGCCACGGGGACGGCGTCACCGCAGCTCCCGAGGGCTTCGAGGTCACCGCGACGAGCGCGGGTGCCCCGGTTGCCGCCTTCGAGGATCGCGCCCGGCGACTTGCGGGCGTCCAGTACCACCCCGAGGTCCTGCACTCACCGCACGGCCAGCAGGTCCTGAGCCGCTTCCTGCACGACATCGCGGGCATTCCCGGCAGCTGGACGGCAGCCAACATCGCCGAATCCCTCATCGAGCAGGTTCGGGCACAGGTCGGAGACGGACGCGCGATCTGCGGGCTGTCCGGCGGCGTGGACTCGGCAGTCGCGGCGGCGCTCGTGCAGCGCGCGATCGGTGACCGCCTCACCTGCGTTTTCGTCGACCACGGCCTGATGCGGGAGGGTGAGCGTCAGCAGGTGGAGAAGGACTTCGTCGCCGCCACCGGCGCCCGCCTCGTCACCGTGGACGCCTCGGACACCTTCCTCCGGGAGCTCTCCGGTGTGACCGACCCCGAGACCAAGCGCAAGATCATCGGCCGCGAATTCATCCGCAGTTTCGAAGGCGCGGTGTCCGAGGTGCTCGGCGAGGGCGCCGAGAAGGGCGAGACCGTCGAGTTCCTCGTGCAGGGCACGCTGTATCCCGATGTGGTCGAGTCGGGTGGCGGCTCCGGCACCGCCAACATCAAGAGCCACCACAACGTCGGTGGTCTCCCGGAAGACTTACAGTTCGCACTCGTCGAACCGCTGCGCCTGCTGTTCAAGGACGAAGTGCGCGCCGTGGGACGTCAGCTCGGACTGCCCGAGGAGATCGTCGGCCGCCAGCCGTTCCCCGGCCCGGGCCTCGGTATCCGCATCATCGGCGAGGTCACCCGCGAGCGACTCGAGATTCTTCGTCGTGCCGACTCCATCGCGCGCGAGGAACTCACCTCTGCCGGGCTCGACGGCCAGATCTGGCAGTGCCCGGTCGTGCTGCTCGCCGACGTGCGGAGCGTGGGCGTGCAGGGTGACGGCCGCACCTACGGCCACCCCATCGTCCTGCGCCCGGTCTCGAGCGAAGATGCCATGACCGCGGACTGGACGCGACTGCCGTACGAGACGCTCGAGCGCATCTCCACGCGCATCACGAACGAGGTCGCCGAGGTGAACCGCGTCGTGCTCGACGTGACGAGCAAGCCGCCGGGAACCATCGAATGGGAGTGAGTTCCCCGAACTCGTAGGACGCCCCGGGCAGGTCGAGCACCCTCGATCTGCTCCGGGACGCCGCGCCCTCCGCCTAGACTGAGAGGTCACCGGCGAGGAGCGCGGAACATGGACCACGGCCTGAGCTCTCAGTCCCGCCGCACCGGCAGCAGGTCGCCGACGTGACCGGCGGCACGCTCGTCAACGTGGTGGCGGTCCTCGTTTTCGTTCTGGTGGGCGGGGTGTTCGCCGCTACCGAAATGGCTCTGGTGTCGTTGCGTGAGAGCCAGATTCGGGAGTTGGCGCGGCGTGGGGGCCGGGGTCGCCGCACTGCCGCACTCGCGCGTGACCCGAACCGGTTTCTGTCGGCCGTCCAGATCGGCGTTACGGTCGCCGGGTTCTTCTCTGCCGCCTTCGGAGCGTCGACCCTCGCGCCCGATCTGGCACCGGTACTGCGGGGATGGGGTCTCGGGCCTGCCGCAGCCGAGGCTGTCGCCCTGATCGGCACCACCCTGGTGATCGCCTACCTGTCACTGGTTCTCGGCGAACTGGTACCCAAGCGCATCGCGCTGCAGCGGTCGACGGGGATGGCGCTGGCCACGGCACCGGCCCTCGACCGGTTCGCCACCGTCATGCGGCCGGTCATCCGGTTGCTCTCGGTCTCGACCGATGCGCTGGTGCGCCTTCTCGGTTCCGACCCGTCACTCAAGAACGAGCAGATCACGCACGAGGAACTGCGCGACATGCTCGTCGGTCTCGAGGCGCTGTCCGAAGACGAACGCAGCGTGTTCACCGAGGTGTTCGACGTAGGTTCCCGGCATTTGGGGGAGGTGATGCGGCCCCGCACGGAAGTCGATTTCCTGCGGGCCGACACCACGATTCCCGACGCTCGCGCCCTCGCTCTCGGCCTGGGTCATACGAGATATCCCGTCATCGCCGACACTGCCGATCATGTGGTCGGGTTCGTGCACCTGCGCGATCTGCTGCTGATCGATCGGCCCGACGGCACGGTCGCGGACCTGTGCCGGCGGATTGTGGCGTTGCCGGGATCGAAGCCGGCTCTTGCCGCTCTGACGGTGATGCGACGGGGCAATGCGCAGATCGCGTTGGTCGTCGACGAATACGGCGGCACCGCAGGCATCGTCACGGTCGAGGACATCGTGGAGGAGATCGTCGGCGAGATCGGTGACGAGTTCGATCCCGTCGACGGTGCGCCCGGTCCGGACGCGTCGGGCACGGGACGCCCGGCGTTGCGCGAAGACATCGACGGATTACTGCACGTCGAGGACTTCGCTCGGCGGACCGGTATCGCGCTACCCGAGGGCCCGTACGACACGGTCGCCGGCTTTGTCCTCTACCGGCTGGAGCACCTGCCGCAGGTGGGCGAAAGCCTCGCTCTCGACGGAAACCGGTTGACCGTCACCGAACTCGACGGTCGCCGCATCGCGCGCCTGCGCCTGACTCGCCCCCGGCACTCCGACCCGGACGACGCATCCCGGTCTCGAGCCTGAGACCGGGATGCGTCGGTGTCGGTGCCGCGTCTACTTGGAGCGCCTGTTCGGCAGGAACACCAGCACGGCACCGATCACGACGGCTACCCCGACCAGAATCCATCCCCCGTCGAACGTGGTGAGGAAATCCACGGAGAACGGTCCGACGAGTGCCCACGCGCTGACCAGAAGCGCGACGACGCCGGAGAGCAGGAGCAGGATCGAGGGGCCGCGCCGGCACCGGCCTTCCTGCGCGGATCCGGTATCGAATGCGGTGTCGTACTCAGCCACGATGCACCTCCAGGTTTCCGAAGTCGACAGCCGCGTCCAAGGTCAGGACCGGCCCCTTTTCGCCGTCACGCCCTCCGTCGAGGCCGGGCTCGGGGCATTGCGTGATCTCGCCGGCGTCGACCGAACACGTCGTGCGGACATCGAGATTCTCGGGCAGCAGCACCTCGACGTTGCCGAAGCTGCCGTCGACGTCGACCGTGTAGTCCTCGGTGAGCTCGAGGTTTCGCAGATCGAGTGTCATCTCACCGAAATGGGACGCGTAGGCGGGCTGGAGTTCTGCCGCCGAGGTCGGCGCCCAGTGGCGATTGCCCCAATTCGAATGATCCATCGGACCGATGATCGAGGCCAGGACCACGAAGCCGAGCAGCGGTCCGGTGACGACCAGCAGTCCGTGCCCGCGATGCAGGAACGCACCCACGATCATGCCGGCGCCGATGACCGCGAGTGCGATCGCGCCGACCCGGGCCGGTGTCATCCACGCGACATCGCCGGCCACGGCGACCGCTCCTGCGGCTGCCGCAGCGAGCACCGCAAGTCCGAGAACGGTGGTGGTCAGGCGCGAGCGCCTCTTTCCGGTGGGAACGAGATCACGGGCAGGTGCCGGTGCGGGAAGATCCCACGCGAACGGCGCGACGCCGAGGGGATCCCATGCCGGCGGACCCGGCGCAGCCGGCGAGGAGTCCTTCGTCGGCGCTCCGGGGTCCGGTTCCTTACGAAGGTTCGGCGTGCCGGACGGCGTGCTCATCGGCGTGGTTCCCTCCTGCGTCGTGCCGGCCGTCGCCTCCGGCGTGCCTGTCAGATAGCCCGGGTCGCCGGGGGCCAATCCGCTGGGGGGCGGAGTCGAGGTGGTCGTCTGCCCGAACGCGTTCCGCGTGAACATCTGGTGCATGAACATTCCGTGCGAGAAGATGCCCTGCTGGAAGGGCTGCTCCGGAGATGCGGACGGGTCAGCGGTGAATCCTCCTTCCGGCGGGAGGAATCCCACCGGAGGTTCCGGCTGGCGCTGGTACAGCAACCACCAGCCGCCGAGCATCAGGAACGCACCGATGAATCCGGAACCTCCGAAGCCGGCTCCGACCGGGCCTACAGCGCTCGCCGCGATCGCGAGGGCCACCAGGATGACGATCACCTTGGTGGACGAATCCGAACTGTTCCCCCGTCCCATCAGGGATTCGAGTGGCGACACCTGATCGCCGCGGCGCGTGAACAACACCCACGCTGCCAGGTACAGCACGATTCCGGCGCCACCGAAGATCGCCGATACGGTGAAGGCGACGCGGATGAGCACCGGGTCGACGCCGTAGCGCATTCCGATCCCCGTGCACACACCGGCGACATGTCCCTGTTCCGGCAGGCGCACCGGGCGGGTGCGCCACATATCCGACAGTTGCTCGGGGAAGCTCCTCGTGGTCATGGCACCATCCTGTCGTGAAGCAGCATCGGGCACATCGGGGAGAAACCCTGATTTCCGGCGCCGCGGAACACCCTGACATCAGGGTCCGTCCCCGATGCCGTACCGGGTGCAACCGTGTCAGTATCGATATGTGCAGCCTGTAGCCGGATCACCCCTCCCCGTCCCGCGCCTCGAGCGACGGGTGGGCGGACGTGTCGTGGGCGGCGTCGCCGGTGGACTGGCGGATCACCTCGGAATCGACGTCACGAAGGTGCGGGTCGCGTTCACGATCCTGGCCGCCCTCGGCGGCGTCGGCATCGTCGCATACGGATTGTTGTGGATGTTCGTGCCGCCGGGATCGGACAGTACCCGCCCCGAGCCGGGGGAACGTCGCCGCGCGGTGGGGCTGGCGGTCATGGGAATTGCCCTCGCTGTGGGCCTGTCGTGGCTTTTCAGCGGGGGAGCGGCCTCGGTCATCACGCCGGTTCTGGTGGTCGCGGTGGGCGCGGCCCTGGTGTGGCGAGAATTCGACGCGGAAGGACCGAGATCGGTCTTCGGTCTGCCGGCCAGGCCGACGGTGCTCACGTGGGCCCGCGTCCTCGGTGGTCTCACGCTCGTGGTGACGGGACTGGGAGTGATAGTCCTCGCCCAGGTCGACGTGGCGGCATTGCGGTCCTCGCTCCTGGCGGTGGTGGTGACCCTGATCGGTGCCGCGTTGCTGTCCGTACCGCTGTGGATCCGGATGTGGCGGGCGCTCGAATCCGAGCGTGCTGCGCGCGTCCGGAACGAGGAGCGCGAAGAAATTGCGTCCCACCTGCACGATTCCGTATTGCAGACCCTCGCCCTCATCCAGAAGCAGGCTGCCGATCAGCAAGAAGTCCTTCGGCTCGCGCGCAGCCAGGAACGCGAACTACGACGCTGGCTGTTCGGTGGGGACGAGTCGCCGCGGACTTCCCTCGCAGAAGCACTGCGGACGATCGCGGGCGAGGTCGAGGATCAGCACGGAGTGTCGGTCGTGCCCGTCATCGTCGGCGACGTGGCACCGGACGACGACATGTCGCCCGAAGCCGTCACCGCCGTTCTCGGCGCCACGCGCGAAGCACTCGTCAACGCTGCCAAGCACGCGCAGGTCGACAACGTCGATCTGTTCGCGGAAGTCGAACCGGACCAGATCAGTGTGTTCGTCCGCGACCGCGGCGTGGGATTCGATCCCGATGCGGTGCCCGGAGATCGCCAGGGACTTGCTCGTTCGATCCGCACCCGTATCGAACGCCGCGGCGGCCGGACGGTGGTGAAGTCGAACCCGGGCAAAGGCACCGAAATTCGCATCCACATGCCGCGCGCCGGACGCGAGCAGAGCGAGGAGACGACCTTAGAGTGGGAGGTGACCGACCCCCACCCCGAGGAGCAGACGCAGTGATTTCGACCCCGGTGACAGCGTCCGAGGTTTCCGAGCACGTCCGCCGTTTCCGCGTCTTCCTGGTCGACGACCACGCGGTGTTCCGGTCGGGTGTCCGCACCGAGCTGGGGCGCGAACACGACATGGACATCGTGGGGGAGGCCGGCGGTGTCGGTGAGGCCGTCGCCGGTATCGAGACTTCGCGGCCCGACGTCGTGCTCCTCGACGTGCACATGCCCGACGGTGGCGGAGTGGCCGTGCTCAACCGCATCACCGACGGTCCGGTGTGTCTCGCGCTGAGCGTGTCGGACGCAGCCGAAGATGTCATCGCCGTCATCCGTGCCGGCGCGCGCGGATACGTCACCAAGACCATCTCGGGACCCGACCTTGCCGACGCGGTACGCCGGGTGGCAGGGGGAGACGCGGTATTCAGCCCGCGGCTTGCGGGTTTCGTGCTCGACTCGTTCACCGGCAGGTCTTCCGCGCCGGAACCCCCGCTCGATCCCGAGTTGGACTCCCTGACGCCGCGGGAACTCGAAGTACTGCGATTGCTCGCCCGCGGTTACACCTACCGCGAGATCGCCGAAGAACTGGTGATCTCGGTGAAGACGGTCGAAACCCACGCGTCGAACGTGCTTCGCAAGACCCAGCAGTCCAATCGCAATGCGCTGACGCGATGGGCACACCGGCGCCGCATCGATTGACCGGCCCTCAGTGTGTCGCCAGGCGCTCCGTAGTCCTCGCGGCGATCGCTGCGGCCACGTTGTCGATTCCGCCTAGGACACCCGCTCCGTAGCCGTCGTCGGCGAGGGCATCGGCGCAGTCCCGGGCGGCCGCGAGATGACCGGCGGCCGAGTCGAAGTCGCCGAGGCGCCGGTAGTCGTCGGCGAGGTTGAGGTGCAGCGACGGGTAGAAGCCGCGGATGCGGAGGGACTCGTGGTGTTCTCGGACGCGTCGGTCGTCCATATCGTCGGCGGCGGCCAGTGCCCTGATGTCCCATTCCAGTGAGGCTGCCGCGTCGTCGTACAGGTCGGCCAGATAGTGGGCGAGGGTGCAGCGATGGAGCGGGTCGCCTCCGGGGCCGATCCCGGCCCACAGTTCTTCGAGCGCAACACGAGCGTCGGAGGCGCGTCCCGCGCGAGCCAGAGTCACGGCGTCGGTGATCGCTGTCATGGTCGGATCCGCTGGTGGAGTGTTCACGGTCTGCTCCCTCTGCTGTGGGGTGGGAGCCGGATCGTCACATACCCGTCCGACATTGCCGGGCGGACCGCAGATTTCGCCTACGCGGAATCGGGAAAGGTCAGGTCACGAGAAAGCTGATGACGAGGGCGGCCACGAGCGCTGCGACCAGCAGCGCGACCATGGCTGCCATCGCCAGCGGTGCGTAGGCGACAACCTTGTCCTGCAGTGAGTCGGGTACCGGGCCGTTCGGAAGGAGGCGGTCCAGCAGCCCGGAAGGAGGCGAACTTCTCCTGCTCGGCGACGGTCCCTGCGTCTTGTGCCCGGGCGGTATCTCGCCGAGCGGCCGGTCGACGAACGACCCCCGACCGCGGAGAGGCTCCGCGAGAGGGGTCGCGCGCTGCGCCCAGGAGGGAACGGTCCCGTCCTCCGACACGATGGGTCGTCCGCGGAGTTGTGCGGCCGTGCCCCCGGGACCGAGCGTGACCGCGGCGAGCAGGTCGCGGGCCTGGGCCATCGTCGGCCGACGGGCAGGGTCCGGCTCGAGCATCGACAGGAGGATGTCGGTGAGGGGGCCCGTGTTCGTGGGCATGATGATCTCGGCGCGGGCAACCCGGTGCAGCAGAGCGATCGAGTCGGCCTCGAAACCGAACGGCGGCTGCCCCTCGATGGCGGTGTAGAGAGTCGCGCCGAGTGAGAAGACGTCGCTGGCCTCGGTCGGGTCGTTGCCGCGTGCGACCTCTGGGGCAAAATACGCGGGCGTTCCGATGATCACGCCTGCCGGGTCGTTGTCGCCCTTGACCCGCGCGATGCCGAAGTCGCTGATCTTCACGACGCCGGAGATCTCGCCCCGCTCGGCGATCAGGATGTTGCCGGGTTTGACGTCGCGGTGAACGATGCCGGCAGCATGTGCGGCGGTGAGAGCGTCGGCGACGTTCGCCCCGATCTGGGCCACGATGTACGGCGGCAGCGTGTCGACGGCGTTCATCACCTGCGCCAGGCTCCGAGAGGGCAGATGCTCCATGACGAGCCACGGCTCGCCGTAATGCAGAGCGACGTCGTACATGGAGATGGCGTGTTCGTGCGTGAGCTGGGCCGCGACCCGGCCTTCGCGTAGTGCCCGGCGGCGGATCTCCTCGGCTTCGGCGTGGTCGAGGTCGGCGGTGGAGATCACCTGCTTGACAGCTACGTTGCGGCCGAGTCTGGTGTCGCGGGCGAGCCAGACGGCTCCCATGCCGCCACCGCCGAGCTTGGAATCGAGTCGATACCGCCCGGCCACCAAGTGGTCCGGGCCGACGACTCGTCCTGCTCTGTCCTGATCGACCACCTTGCCAAGGGTAATCGATGGGGTCGGGGCCGCCGGAGGCGAGACTGCGAGGTGTGGCCGGTCGCCCACTTGACGGCGAGCGAGCACATCGGGTCTACTGAAATGGTTCGAATGAATGTTCGAATACGAATTCGCGCTGGGCCACGTCTTCCCCGTGGTCGGCCGGTCGTGTGCAACGCGGCGGGCGGATGACAGGGGTGCAAGGTGGGCGAGGTAGCCGAATTTCCGATCGGTGACGAAGAAGCAGGGCTGGAGCGGGCGCAGCAGATAGAGACGCTGCGACGACGGATCGCCGCTGTCCCCTCGCGCGGTGAGGTCTCCCGCCCGACACCGGTGGCGGAGCCTGCCGAGGTCCCGTCCCGTGGAGTGCTTCCGGTACCCGGGCCGCTCGCCGAGTTGCTGCCGCACGGTGGTCTCGTCCGCGGCACCGTCGTCTCGGTTTCCGGTGCGGCCTCCCTGTTGCTGGGGGTGCTGGCCTCCGTGACCTCCTCCGGGGGGCACGCCGCGGTCATAGGTCAGCGGCGGCTGGGATTGCTCGCTGCGGCGGAAATGGGAGCGCATCTGCAACGCCTCGCGATGGTTCCGGATCCCGGGCCCGATCCCGTCGAGGTTGCGGCGGTGCTTCTCGATGGGATGGATCTCGTCGTCCTCGGGCTGGGCGGTGTCTCCGTCCCGCCGACCCGGGCACGTGCTGTCGCGGCCAGGGCCCGGAGCAAAGGGGCTGTCCTGATCGTCACCGACGGGAGATGGGAGGGGGCGCAGGTCCGGCTCGAGGCGCAGGTCAGTGGTTATGACGGAGTGGACGGGCCCGGCCTCGGGAGGCTGTGCGGAACGCGACTGTCGGTACGGGCGCACGGGCGGGCTTTTCCTCCACGCACCACCCAGATCGATGTGTGCGCCGAGCGCAGCAGAGTGCTGTGGGAGTCCGGTGGACCCCGTCGCATCGGTGACGGTGCCGGGCGGGTGGCGCAATGAACGTGCCCGCGCAAGCTCCGGCTCGGGTGGTCGCGGTGTGGTGCCCGGACTGGCCGGCGGTGGCGGCCGCGGCGTCCGCAGAGCTGCCCGCGACCACCCCGATCGCGGTGATCGCTGCCAATCGGGTGATTGCATGTTCTGCTACCGCACGCGCCGCAGGAGTACGACGCGGCCTGCGCCGTCGGGAAGCACAAGCACGATGCCCGGAACTGTATGTGGCACAGTCGGACCCCGATCGTGATGCAATCAGGTTCGAGTCGGTGGTGTCCGCGATCGATGCGGTCACCCCGGGGGTGGAGGTGCTGCGCCCCGGTCTGGTGGTGCTGGCTGCCCGCGGTGTCGTCCGATGGTTCGGCTCGGAGGAGACGGCAGCGGAAAGCTTGGTCGACGCCGTTGCCGCAGTCGGAGTCGAGTGCCAGGTCGGCATCGCCGACGAGTTGTCCACCGCGGTGCTCGCGGCCCGGCGCGGCACCCTCGTTCCCGTCGGTGCCGGTGCCGGATTCCTGGCGCCCCTGCCCATTTCGGAACTGGCGGTGGAACCGGCACTGGCAGCTCCCGAGCGTACGGAAACGGTGGACCTGCTGCGTCGGCTGGGAATGCGCACGATCGGAACGTTCGCCGCACTGACCCCGGCCGAAGTGGCCTCCAGGTTCGGTTCCGATGCGGTCGCCGCGCACCGGAGTGCGCGAGGCTTGCCGGAACGCCCACCGTCGGGCCGGGCGATCCCTCCCGACCTGGTGGTGGAATATCCGTGCGATCCGCCGATCGATCGGGTGGACGCGGCCGCGTTCGCCGGTCGCACGCTGGCCGGGCTACTGCATGTCCGCCTTGCCGCGGCGGGGGTGGCATGCACGCGATTGCTTGTCGCCGCGCGCACCGGAAACGGCGAGGAGCACTCCCGGACCTGGCGCTGCGCCGAACCGTTGACTCCGGACGGGACCGCCGATCGGGTGCGCTGGCAACTCGACGGATGGCTCACCGGCCGCAGCGTTTCCCGCCCCACCGCGGGGATCGTGATGCTGCGTCTGGAACCGGTGGAAGTGGTGGCCTCGGGTGCGTTGCAATTGGGATTGTGGGGTGGGGTAGGAGACGAGGACGAACGGGCCAGACGAGCGCTGGTCCGCGTCCAAGGGCTTCTCGGCGGCGATGCGGTGCAGGTGGGAGTGCTCAGCGGCGGTCGCGGACCGGGCGAACGCGTCGTCCTCGTGCCCGTGGGGGACGAAGCGGTGCCGGCGTCCGACCCGAACGCTCCCTGGCCCGGTCGGCTCCCCCCGCCCGCGCCCGCCATGGTCCTGCACGAACCGCCCGTCGTGGCACTGGACGACGAGTCCGGTGCGCCGGTGACCGTCACGGAGCGGGGTGTGCTCGACGGGCGGCCGGTCCGGTTGCGATGGGGAAGTCGCAGCTGGACGGTGATCGGATGGGCGGGCCCGTGGCCGGTGGACGAGTACTGGTGGGATCCGGCGTCGGCTCGGCACGTCGCCAGGCTCCAGGTGCTGCTCGACGGCTCGCGTGCACTGCTCGTCATCTACGGCGCGGACGGCTGGCGGGTGGAGGGCGTCTACGACTGAGTAGGCTCGGCGGTCGTGGACAGTCTCGTGCGTACGGCCGAACCGAACGGTGTCGTGGTCTCGTATCGCGAGACCGCGCCGACCGGTCGCGCGCACCCGGTGCCGGTCGTGCTGGTGCACGGACTCGGCGGTGACGGTCGCACGTGGGCGCGTTTCTCCCGGATTCTGGCAAAGGCGGGGCGACGTGTCGTCGCCGTCGACCTGCGCGGCCACGGCCGTAGTGGTCGCGCCCAGTCGTATCGGTTCGACGATTTCGCCGCAGATGTCGCGGGTGTGTGTACCCACCTGGGATTCGACACGATCGATCTGGTCGGCCACTCACTCGGGGGGCACACCGGCTCGTTGATCGCACAGCGGCACCCGGAGCTCATCCGGCGGCTGGTACTCGAGGAAGCCCCGTTGCCCTCGAGAGCGGGTGATCCGGTTCCGCAGATTCCGGCCGGCCGTCCGACGCCCGCCGAACTGTGGCATGCCACCAGCAGCATGATCCTCAATCCGCGCGCCCTCTTCACTTTCGATCGGTCCATGACCGAGACCGTGGTGAGCCAATTCCATACCCCGAATCCTTTGTGGTGGGAACAACTTTCACACGTCCGGTCGTCGACCCTGTTGCTGCGTGGCGTCCGCCGCGGCAGTATGGTCGACCCGACGCTGCTCGCTGCGGCGCTGTCGTCGCTACCGGACGGAACGGTGCAGGAGATCGGGTGCGGCCACAGCATCCACCGCGATCGCGCCGGAGATTTCGCGGCCGCGGTCCTGCCGTTCCTCATGGACTGACCTTCGGTCCCTACACTGGTACTCCGTGCGTATCGCGACCTTCAACATCAACGGAATCCGTGCGGCGCAGCGACGCGGATTCGAAGAGTGGCTACGTGAGCGCCAGCCCGACGTGGTTGCACTGCAAGAGGTGCGTGCTCCTGCTGCGGCGGTTCCGCCCGGAGTATTCGGCAAGTACCACTTCAGTTACGAAGAGGGTGTGCTCCCGGGCCGCAACGGTGTGGGGATCCTGACGATGCATCCTCCCGCGGCGGTGCGCACATGGAGCGGTAGGGCTTTGGTGCGGGCACCCGGTGAAGATCACAGCGAGCCGATCGAACTCGAGCGAGTGCCGTTGGCGCGCGGACTGAAAGAATTCGCAGACGAAGGCCGCTATATCGAAGTCGATCTCGCAGATGCGCCGATCACTGTCGCGTCGCTGTATCTGCCGAAAGGTGGCGTCCCGGCGCACCTGCAGAAGCCTGGCCGCATGCGAGACGAACCCGACGGCGGGCTCCGGTACGCGCGCAAGATGCGTTTTCTGGACGCATTCGCACGACAACTGGGGAGGTCGCGTCGCGCGGCACGCGCGCAGGGCAGAGAACTGCTGCTGATGGGCGACCTCAACATCGCACACACCCGCTACGACGTCCGGAACTGGCGGCGCAGCAATCAGGCCGAGGGGTTCCTCCCCGAGGAACGTGAATGGCTCGATTCACTACTCTCGCCGCGCACCCTCGTCGACGTCGTCCGCCGGCACTACCCGGGTGTCGACGGACCGTACTCGTGGTGGTCGTGGATCCCTGGATCGTTCTCACGCGATGTCGGGTGGCGGATCGACTACCACCTTGCGACCCCGGGCCTCGCCCGAACCGCCGTCGCTGCGGGCACCGATCGGGAACCCGCGGAGGATCGACGGATGAGTGATCACGCACCGGTCGTCGTGGATTACGACATCTGATCTATCAATCCGTTTCACGGACCATCGACGCGCTGAGGCCAGCCGGGAGCGGAAAGCTGGACAGCGGGAGGAGCGTCGAGAATATCGCCGTAGCGGAAATCGTCGTTGGTGGACGGATGGCGAGGAGATATGGCGCTGCCTCGGCGAAGGTGAATTCACGGAACAGTTGGGATTCTCCGAACGCCCGTACAACGAGAAGTTCTGGGCCTCCAGGCGATGCCAGGAACGTCGTCCACAGGACCGGAACGTCCTCGGTTGCCACCCATTCGTAGGGTGGGGTGGGGTGGCTCGACCACAGACGCGCTGTCGAAGTGTTTTGTCGGCGTGGTGCCGTACCCTGCCGAAAGTACTTGGGGTCGCGGCGATTGTCGCTGTTGTCCGCCGCATCGTCTCGGTTCGAAGAAGCAAATGAAGAGCAGTGATCACCGATAGGCAAACGAAGAAAGTGAGCCGTCATGCTTTACACATGGGTCAGGTCCGCTGGAGGCCCCTTTCTGGTCGCCCCCGAATCAGAACTTGGTCACTGGGGCGGCGTAGATGACGACATGGAGGGACCCGTAGAGACATGGGGCGACTACGGCCGAGCCTGCTCGGTTGAGCGATCCATCGGCCTGGTCACAATCGGCTCCCAGCAGGCATTGGTCCTTGCAGACGAACCGGCTCGCACGACGTATCTCCCCGCCGAGCGGACGTTCCTGCGATGCTTAGCCGCAGACTCCGAAGACGAACTCGTCGCCGCAGCGCGGCAAGCGTTACAAGAACACATCACATGGGAGCCAGACGAAGACCTCGTCTGGGAAATACGTGAGCCTGTTTTGCTATTCGACTCGGCCTGGGCGGGAACTGAGATAGAACTCGACAACAGGCTCCACATCGCCCTCGATCCAGGGCTTTACCGAGTCCGGGCAACCTACATCGAAACCGGGGGCAACTGGATGATCCTCGTTCAACTCCAGCCGACCGGCGACAAGCACCGAACGGCGGCGAGTATCGCTGTCGTCTGACCCATCGTCTCAGTCCGAAGAGTGAAATGACTGGTGGGGCCCCGTTGTGGGCTTTGCTTGTCAGGGACCATCGACGCGCTGTGGCCATCCGGGAACGGAAGGCTGGGCAACGGGAGGAGCGTCGAGAATATCGCCGTAGCGGAAGTTTCCGTTGCTGGGTGGGTACCCGCGATGACAGTAATCGAGAAGCGCGCGATCCTCGGGTCGACTAGCGGAGAAGAAGTCATTGTCCTTGCTCGTACTGAGACGTAACTCCCAGCCCTCGAAGACATTCCAGGGCGGGTGCACAGTGCGGACCGCGAGGTTCACCTGAGGAGCCGGAACATTCCAACCGGTGCGGGTAATGGCCAGAACGCGGGGACGGCTGCTCGTGTAGTTGCTCGTTTTCCAAGTGTCGCCGATGGGCACCGCCGTACCGGACTCGTCGGCGCAGTAGATGACCCGGTAGGACGGGCGGCCAAGTTTATCCGGGAGTGCGCGCGCCTCGATGACGTGGTTGTTCACCGTCCCTGTGCGGGGATAGGTTCGCCAATTATCGGCAATGGGATACGGCACTGCCTCGGCGAAGCCTTCGTAGGTTGATTCGAATCGGCCGGTGATTTCGTAGAACAGTTCGGATTCTCCGAACGCTCGAGCGACGAGGAGTTCGGGAGCGTCGAGGTCGATGCCAGGAACTGCGGTCCAACGGACGGACACGTCGTCGACTGCGACCCACTCGTGGGGTGGTGGCGTTTCGGTCACGGGCGTGTTATCGACGTGTTCTGTCTGCTGTGTGCCGCACCCTGCCGAGAGAACCAGCATGGTCGCGGCGAGTATTGCTAGTGCTGGGCGCATCTTCTCAGTTCGTCGAAGTGAAGTGAACGGTAGGGGCGACGTCGTGATAACTCCGTCGGTATTCGTCGGTGTAGCCATACAAACGGTCAGATCCGAACTCGGTCTTCACGGCATTCCTTACGAGTTCGTGCACGCTCTGAGGGCTTCGGTTCGACAGCGGATCGGGTTCGGGTGAGAGCGTACTGTTTTCTGCCAGCACGCCCGCCGCTGTCAGATCGTCTGTCGCGCTAGGACTCTGGGGCGTCCATCCCGTGCCGACCAGCAACCGTGCGATCCGAACATCGTTTTCTGCGGTTATCTGCGACTCGTTCATGGTGAACGCGAAATTTTCCGCCGGTGATTCCGGAATCGTGAAGGTGTCGCGAACACTCGGGTTGAGCATGTCCATGGTCATGCCGACCGTGAAGTTGGCGGGAACGAACGACGCGACCGCGTTGCGCATCATCGTGTAGCCGGTGTCGTAAGCCTGGTTGCGGCGTTCGGCAACCGTGTTCGCGATGTTCTCCTGGTCCCGCGACTGTTCGACGGCCGCGCCGTAGATGCCGGTATCGACCAGAGCCTGGATGTGGGCCGCATTTCCGGCGGCCGCCGTGTCGGGGGATATCTCACCCCACTTGTCGGGCTCGACGAGGCTGCGGACGAACGCGCGATCGTAGGTCTCGTGGAACGCGAGGGCACCTCCCATGAACGTGGTGTTCGCGTCGGTTCCCGTCGACATGAGGGCGAACACACGCTGAGCATGGGCGAAACGCTTGTCGCCGGCGTCACTGGATTCTGCTGCGCGGTAACCCCACTCGCGGCTATCGGTGTCGACGCCTGCGAGATGCGGGATGTACCCGACGAGGCCCTGGCTCGTCGCATGCAGCAGCGCAGGATTCACCTCGCCGAGGCTCGAGGTGTCGGGCCCGCTCATGTCCATGAAACGTGAGTAGTTCTCTCCGTGCGAAAGGTATTGCACGAGGCCGAGAGCCGCTCGATCCGCGCGGTCGCGGCGTTCGGTGTCGAGAGAGCCGGCATCACCGGGTCCCTGCACGGCGAGGCTCTCCTCCGTCATCCACGATGTCAACCGGCCGAGCGACGCGCCGTCGTCCTCCCACTCGTGCACGAACAACGGGGTGAGGACGGCGTCGCGTCGTGTCTCGGGACTGCCGTCGCCGTCGAGGTCGCCGGTGAGGATCCGCGCGTTGGTTTCGTTGTTCCGGGTGCCGACGTCGAGCATGGCTTCGCCGAGCCCGTTCGGGAACGCGTACGACGCGGAGGCGATTGCGGAACGGCCGGTGGAGTCGGAGAGGCCCACCTGTGTCGCTGCGGATTCGACGAGTTCGATTCCGAGTCGAGTGCCGGGGATACCGTCGGAGTCGGCTACGCGTCCCCAGAACTCGTTTTGGACGCCGAGGCGCTGGGCGTAGTGGCTGCCCGGATCCCGCAGCATCTCGGCGTGCGCGCGGGCGGCCGCGCCCGGATCGGTTTCCAGCCGGGATCGCTCGAACGGCGAGAGGGAGCGCAGGTAGTCGTCGAGAGTCGCCGGTGCGGAGTCGGCCGGATTCAACTGCACGAGGGCGCGCACGTCCGGCGGAAGTCTGTCCCAGCCGCCGCTGTGTCCGCCGTCGTCGACGATGCTCTCGTTCGACAGGGTGAGGATCCCGGCGCTCAGCGCCCGCCCCGCTGCAACAGCCTGCGGGCTGCCGTCCTCATCGAGCGCGTTCTGTAAGCGAAGGAATTGTCCGACTCCGCCCCGGTGATACAACTCTTCGAGGTATCGGATGGCCCCGGCGGGCAGGTGTGTGACCTGTCTGCCCGCCGCGAGATCGGCGAGGGAGTTGGTGTCGAGGCCGGCAGCGGTCAGGTTGGCCAGCAATCGCCCGACCTCGTCGCGGTCGAGTTTTCCGTCGTCGAGTATGGAACGGTCGCGGACCGCCTCGTCAGGGGAGAGCGGCGCAGGTTTCGGAGTGCTCGCTGCGAGATCCGCAACGATCTCCCGGAGGATGTGTGCGTAGTGATCGTCCAGTTCTCCGAGAGTGGCCAGTGCGCGTCGGATCGACTCGGCGTGCTCGGCGGCAGCGTCCTGGGTTGCAGCGGCCGAGTCGTCCGCGTGGCGGCGGGGTTTCACGCCGCTGTCGTCGACAGTGAAACCTGCCCGTTCGGCGTTCGCGATTGCATTGCGCACCGCCAGAACCGACCAGGTGAGCGCGGTATCGGCGCGGCGGAGTTGGTCCCCGACATGTCGCAGATGCTCGACGACCGCCACGACGGAGCGACGTTCCCTGTCCAGGTGTTTCTCCGCCGCGTCTGCTGCACGTCCATGCCAGGACTGCCACAGCGTGAGTGCGGTGTCCGTCAGAGCGCCGCGCTCGCTATCGAGGTGTGCGGCAACCGTGTCGACGGCTTGTGCTCTGTCGTGGAGGACGGCGGGCTTCCAGTTGCGAACATCGGTGATCGTGGGGATCACTCGGGAACTGCCCGCGCCAATCCGGCGGCGAAGTACTCGTCGGTGTTCTCGTAGTCCGCGGCGACCAGGTCGATGGTGTCGGACGTCGACCAGGCACGGTCGGCGAGGAGTGAGACCGAGCGTCGCGACGCGGACTCGACTGCTGCAAGTGCCTCGACGATCGCAGCACCGCCGGAAAATCCCTCGACGGACCCCGCCGAGATCGCGCGGGTGTCGATACGGGCGATACGCCCTGCAATTCCACGGAAAGCCGTTGACAAAGAGAATAATTCGTCGATATCGGCCCTGATCGTATCCGCCATCGTCCCCCCAGACGTTCGGTAGCGCGGACACCATAACGCACAAATCCGACACCCGGGAAGTGGGCGCTACCATCATGGGCATGGCACTGACCGAATCGGATCGTCGGCTCATCGGATCGTCGCTGTTGTTCCTGGCGTCCCAGGCAAACATGGGCCGCGTCCTCGGCCCCACCGCGCTTACCGTCGGCACGATTCAGGCCACCTTTTCGGCGGACAAGTATCGGAAGATCCTCGACAACCTGGGTCCGGACGAGATCAGCCGGTACCGGCAGCACTACTACTGGGACATGGTGCATCCGTTGACGTTCGCCATCGCGCTCCGGGACGGTGCCCGGGCCCTCGACCACCACCGCCCGCTGACACCCCGCACGCGCAGGCTTCTCGCTGCCGCGCCTGTGATCGCTGCGGCCGGGGATTACGCAGAGAACATCACCGGGCTGTACCTGCTCGACCATCGCAGTCGCATCGACGACACGACCGTTCGTGCCGCGACGACGATCAGCCTCACCAAATGGGTGCTGGCCCTCGGTTGCTTGGGCTACCTGACGCAAGGTTTCCTACGGGTGTGGGGGAGAGCCGGACTGCGGCGGATACGAGGAAAACGGCGCTGACCGGGGAAACTCGCGAGGGCGCCGATTCCGTGAATGATCCGAGCGGCGACAATGAACCGGTGACGATCGCTGCGACAACCTGCTCCGCGCTGTCCGCTCTCGACGAGCCGTTGCCCGGCACCGCCGCAACGGCGCCCGGGTACGTGTGCCTGGAGTTCCCCTCGGGCTGGGGGCGGGACGTTCTCGACGGCACGGCACTCGGCCCGGAACTCGCTGCCGAACTCTCGGCCCGCGCAGATGCGGCGGGGGTCCGGTTCATGTTCATCCGCCGCCCGGGGCGCGACGTGGTGCGTGCGACCCGGACGGTTCTGCTCGCACGCACCGAACCGGGCGCTACGTGGTGCGAGCGCCTCGAGATCACACACCCGGCAGAACTGCTCGACATCGTGCCGCAGGTGGTGGCCGGGCCCGCCCTCGGTCTCGGCACCCCGGTCGGCGAACCGGTCGTGCTCGTCTGCGCCCACGGCAAGCGGGACCAATGCTGCGCGGTGCTGGGCCGTCCGGTCGCTGCGGCGCTCGCCGCCGAATTCGGTGACGCGGTGTGGGAGTGCTCTCACACCGGAGGACATCGCTTCGCCCCGTCGATGATTCTCCTGCCGACCGGTTACACCTATGGGCGCCTCGATGCCGCACAGAGCGCAGACGCAGTGCGCGCCGCGACAGCCGGCCGGGTATATCTCCCGGGTCTTCGTGGACGCAGCACGTGGGATGCGTCGGGCCAGGTTGCAGAGATCGTGGTGCGCGCGCTCACCGGCGCCGACGAACTCGACGACTTCACCGTCGATGAGGCCGCTGTCCCGGTCGTGCGTCACCGCGACGGCCGGGCATGGCGAGTCGAGATGGACAAACGCGACCTACCGCCGCGGCCGGCGAGCTGCGGTGCCGCACCCAAACCGGTGTATCCGGTGGTGGCAACCCGGGTGACGCCGATCGTTGGAGGGTTCGACCGGAGCTGATCCCGGCCACGCGGGCGAGAACGTGCAGTCCGCGCCGGCATCTATCGAACTCACGCGAATGCGTAGCCAATCGGTTACGCTTTTCGGTGTGGAGGGAGCGCGAGCGATAGCGGACCCGGTACGCCGGGAGATTCTCGAGTTGCTTCGCGCTGCACCGCTGTCGGCCGGGGGGATCGCGCAGCGCTTTGCGATCAGCCGGCCCGCCGTCAGCAAACACCTCCGGGTCCTGATCGAGTGTGGCGTGGTCGAGGTGACCGTCGACGGTCGCCGGCGCATCTACACACTCCGTACGGAGCCGCTGGTGGAAGTTGCCGACTATCTCGACAGGCTCATCGGGCCTGCTCTGCCGCAACGGTTCGATGCCTTGGCCACCGAGGTTGCGAGAACCCGGCGTGAACGAAAAGCGGCATCGAACATGCCGAAGTTCGAGAACGGAAGGAAGAGAGCATGACAACTCCGAAACCGACCGGAAAGCTCGTGAACGGTTCCGAAGGGCTCGACCTCGTAGTGACGCGCACACTGCCCGGCTCTGTCTACGACGCCTGGGCAAGCATCACCGAACCCGAGCGCACCGCGCGGTGGGTCGGACGATGGGAAGGTACCGGCGCCGTCGGCGAAACGATCAGGGTGCAGATGGGTTTCGAGGAAGGTGCGCCCTGGGAGGACGTCGAGATCACCGAATGCGATGCCCCACATCGACTCGGCCTCCGGACGATCTCCGAGCAGGGCGCGTGGGACGTCTCGTTCGAACTGTCCGAAGACGGGGAGCGATCCGAGATCCGCTTCGTGCACCACCGCGTCGCGGCGGCAGAAGTCGGTGATGTCGGTCCTGGCTGGGAGTACTACCTGGACCAACTTGTGGCGTCGGTCTCCGGGGCACCGTTGCGGTCCTTCGACGACTACTTCCCCGCTCAGCGCGAGTACTTCGAGGAACAGACGCGATAACGCACGGAGGAGTGTCGGCGGGAGGCGCGGTGGGCTCGTCGGCCGCTCGTCTCTACCAGTGCACGCCCGGCAGCAGTCGTCCGATCCGCCGCAAGGTTGCGCCTCCGGTCAGTGCCGGAAGCACGCCGAAAGGCGCGGGTGGAGTCGGTTTCCGTTCTTCGGTCTCACCAACGGGTGTACCGGAATCCGATGACGCGTGATGCAACCGGGATCGGACGAGATTCGCGATCGACGGGGCGAAGAGGCTACCGAACTCGGCGAGGGTCGAGACCGGGACGTCGATGCGCGTGGGTCTTTCGATCAGGGCGCGCACGATCATCGCCGCCGCAGCCTCCGGGCTGGCTGCCGGTGCGTCGGTGTACTCGTCGGTGGGTGCGATCATCGGTGTGCGCACGAGCGGCATCCGGACTGTGGTGAAGGTGATTCCGTCGCTCAGGGTTTCTCCTGCGGCGACCTCCGCGAATGCTTCGAGGGCTGATTTGGAGGCCAGGTAGGCCGCGAACCGAGGCGTGCGGGCGGGCACACCCGCGCTGGTGATGTTCACGATGTGCCCGAAGCGTCGCCGGCGCATCTGCGGAAGGAGCGCGAGCACCAGACGCACTGCGCCGAAATAGTTGACCGCCATGGTTCGTTCGAAATCGTGCATCCGGTCCGTCGAGTCGTACAGCCCGCGACGGATCGATCGACCGGCATTGTTGACGAGCATGTCCACGTGCCCGTGGTCCGTGAGGATGGCCGCGACGGTGTGTTCGACGGAGTCGGGGTCGGTGAGATCGCAGGGGTAGGCGTGGCCCCGCCCGCCTCCGGCACAGATCTGCGCGACGACGGCGGCGAGTTCCTCGTCGCGGCGAGCCAGGAGAATCACCCGCGCCCCCTCCTGTGCCACTGCGAGTGCGGCGGCTCGGCCGATCCCCGACGAGGCGCCGGTGATGACTACATTCCGGCCGGCAAGCGGTCCGGGCCCGTCCCCGCGTCGCGCGCGGTTCGGATCCAGATTCTCTTCCCAGTACCGCCAGAGCGCCGGTGCGTACGTCGAGAGATCCGGAACCGTGATACCGCTGTCGCGCAACACTTCCCAGGTTCGCGCGTCGTCGAACACGGTCGGCAGGGCGAGATGGTCGAGCATCACCGGTGGGATTCCGAGACGGTGCAGTGCGAAACGGCGAACAGCGTCGAGCCCGGGCAAAGCTGTCGACGACAAGAGCGTGCGCACGAAACCGCCGGGAACGGTGGCGACCGGAAGCGGGGCTCCCGCCGCGGAAGCGAACGCGGCGAAGACTTCACGCAGCGGTTGCGGCCGGGGAGCGACGAGGTGGAAGACCCGGCCGTCGAGGTGCGGGCGATGCACGAGTTCGACGATCGCAGCGGCGACATAGTCCACGGGCACCAGGTTGGTGTCGCCCAGATCGGGTACGACGAGGGGCAACCCGGAGGGCAGCGCTCCGAGGCGCGCCACCGCGGGGAAGAAGAAGTACGGCCCGTCGATCTTGTCGATGGCACCGGTGACGGAATCGCCGACGATCGCGGACGGGCGGTACGTGCGCCAGCGGATGTCGCTTCGGCGCACCGCCTTCTCGGCCTCGAACTTGGTGCGGTGGTATGGCGTCGGGAAGTGCTGCCCGAGGTCGAAATCGTTCTCGGTGAAGGTCCCGCGGTGGTCGCCGGCGACCGCGATCGACGAGACGTGGTGCAACGTCGCGTCGAGTTGCCGTGCCAGCGCGATGACGGCGTGGGTGCCGTCGATATTGGTGGCGGTCTGCTCGTCACCGGCGGTCAGGTCGTAGATGGCGCCGAGGTGCAGAATGTGCTCGGCCTGCGGGATCGTCCCCGGTTCGAGGCCGAGCTCGCTCGCCGTCAGGTCTCCGATCAGGGCGTGCAGCCGCGCGCCACCCGGCAGGGAGTCGGCGAGCGCCTCGAGCTTGGTGACGGAGCCCCGCCGCACCAGCACATGCACTTCGGCGTCGGGCCGGGTGGCGAGCAGTCGTGCGAGGACCTGCCGACCGAGAAATCCTGTTCCACCCGTGACCAGGTAGGTTGCCATGCCCGAGAACTTACTCTGAGGTAAGTATCGCGGGCCGGAAATCGGGGTCGCGCCCTAGTGGCCCAGCCCGACCTTCTCGTGAATTCGCTTCATCCATGCCGGCGCCCACCAGTTCGCCTCACCCATCAGCTTCACCAGCGACGGCACCAGAAGCATCCGGATGATCGTCGCGTCGATGATGAGCGCGATGATCATGCCGATGCCCAGGAACCGCATGATCGACAGACCGGAGATCGTGAACGCACCGGTCACCACGATCAGCAGCAGGGCAGCCGCAGTGACGACCCGGCCGGTCCGCGCGGTGCCGTATTCCACGGCTTCGACCGTGGTGGCGCCCGCTGCGCGGGCCTCGACCATCCGGGACATGAGGAACACCTCGTAGTCCGTGGAGAGGCCGAACACGACCGCCAGGATCAGGACGACGAATGTCGGCTCGAGCGCACTGGGTACGACACCGATCCACGATGCGCCGTGCCCGAGCTGGAACACCCAAGTCAGCACGCCGAACGTGGCTGCCAGGCTCAATCCGGCCATCAGGACCGCCTTGATCGGCAGCACCACGGAGCCGAACGCGAGGAACAACAGCACCAGCGTCGAGGCCACCATGATCGCGATCATCCACGGCAGAGCGTCGGCGATCGCGGCATTGGCGTCGTCGACGAGCGCGCGTCCGCCACCGACGAGCACCTCCGTTCCGGCGGGTTCGGGCACGGCACGCAGTTCGTCGGTGATGGCACTCGCCCGGGGTGTGCCGTCGACCCCCTGCCCGTACAGCGCTTGCAACACTGCGACGTCGCCCTGGGAACCGACGGTGACGGTCTGCTCGATGCCGTCGAGGGCGGTCGCCGCGCGCGACACCTCACGAACTGCCTCGGCCGACGGGGTCTGTCCGTTGTCGCCGCGCACCACCAGGGTGGCGCCGTTCCCGCTGCTGGAGAAGTCGTCGAGAAGTTTCTGCGTTGCGGCCCGTGCGGGACTGTCTTCCGGGAGTGCCGTGTACTCGATCTCGCCGAAACCGGCCTTGAAGACCGGTGTGGCAAGCACGAGCAACCCAGCGGTGATGACGATCGCGATGGTCGCGGGTCGCCGCATCACGTTCCGCACCACACGACCCCAGAAGCGCACGGCGCGGGCCTCGCTGCGAGCGGACGCCTCCCTGTCCCAGGTCCAGGCGTTGATTCGGTGACCGAGCAGTGCGAGCACGGCCGGCACAGCGGTCAGGGACAGCAGGGCAGCGCTGAACACGGACGCCATCGCGCCCAGGCCGAGCGACCGCAGCACCGACTGCGGGAAGACGAGCATGCCCGCGAATGCGCAGATCAACAGGGCCGCGGAGAACATCACCGTGCGCCCCGCAGTGAACATGGTGCGTTTCGTGGCGGCGATGACCTCGGCTCCGGCGTTGAGTTCTTCGCGGAACCTACTGACGATGAACAGGCCGTAATCGATCGCCAGGCCGAGCCCGATCAACGAGGTGATGTTCAGCGCGTACGAGGACACGTCGGTGAACATCGTGAGGAATCGCAGCGTCGCGAGCGAGGAGAAGATCGCAAGGACACCGACGAACACCGGCACCGCTGCGGCGACCACCCCACCGAAGATGAACACCAGCAGGAGGAGTGTCACCGGAATCGCGATCGCCTCCGAGACGATCAGGTCGTGTTCGAGGGTTCCGGTGAATTCCACTCCGACGACGGTCCCGCCGGCGAACTGCGAATCGACTCCGGGAACCTCGAGCATCTCGAGGACCGCCGGGAAAGTAGCGTTCGTGACCCCCGATTCCTCTCCGAGGATGATCGAGGCCGCGACACTGCGCTGGTCTGTGGAGACCAGCAGCTGGTTCATCGGCGGCGGTGCCGTCCAGTAGGTCGAAATGGACGTGACCGTCACCTCGTCGGAGAACTTCCCGAGGGTTTGCTCGACGTCGTCTCGGATGTCGTCGATGGTCTGGCCTTCGGGAGCGGTGTACATCGCGATGATGTCTGCCGTCTGCGGACCGAAGGTGTCGTAGATGATCTTCTGGGCCTGCACGGATTCGCTGCCCGCCACGTAGTAGCCGGTGCCGGAGAGTTTTCCGAACACCCCCACTCCCCAGATTCCGGCAGCCAGGACCACCAACAGGACCGCGGCGAGAACCCACCGACTTCTGGTCACCACGATGTCGGCCCAGCGGTTCATGCACACTCCCGTTTCGGTTGCCTCGGTTACCGAACGGCAACTGTACTGGCGGGAGAATCGAGCGCCACAGCGATACCGGTCATAACGGAAATGGGAGCGCAATCCACCCGGCAGTCACAGCACGGGAGGGCGAAGAGAGAGGCGGACCGACGCGCCCGATGCCTCACGGCGTCTCGCGCAACGTGGCTCCAGCCGGACGGTATTCCACGAAGGCCGTTCATACTGGCTCCGGGGCGTACTGACGCGCCGATCCATGCGGTTCCAACACAGCCACCCCGGGATGTATTCCCCGGATATTTCCGCTGGTTATCAGCCGTGCGTGCCGTGCCCACCGGTGGATGAGTGATCGGTGACGCCGTCCACCCGGGCCGCATCGTCCGGACCCACGACGACGAACTGTCCCATCATCCCGCTGTCCTCGTGCCACAACAGGTGGCAGTGATACATGTAGGGCATCGCGGGGTTGCTGTGCTCACCGAACCGCACGAGAAGGCGCACCGTCGAGTTCGGGGGTACGAACACCGTGTCCTTGCGTCCGGCGAGGAGGGGACGGTCGTTTCGGGTGCCCGTCGCATCGACAACCTTGAATTGAACGTCGTGAATATGGAAGTTGTGGTGGGTGGACGACGCGTTGCGGACCTCCCACATCTCGGTGGCGCCGGCGGGAACCACGTCGTCGATGCGGGTCATGTCCACGGTCCTGCCGTTGATCATGTTCGTCCCGTTCAGATCGATGCGGCGGGTGGTGCTCGGCTCGCCGAACTCGTCGAATGTGGTGAGCCGGTCGGGCAGCGCCGTCGAAGGTGCGAGTTCCGGGGCCGCGCGCATCTCGAGGATGTCGAAGCTGTCGTCGCCGCCGGAGAAGCGGCTCTGGAAGAAATCGGAACCGAGCGCCGGCGGGGTGCTGCGCAGGACATCCCGAGACCCGGGCACAGGACGCACGACGATCTCGGCGCGCTCGCCGGGAGAGAGCTGAACGTTGCGTACGGGGGTGGGACGTTCGAGCAGGCCGCCGTCGGTGCCTACGAGAGCGAACTCCTGACCGGACTCGAACGAGAAGTCGAAAACCCGTGCGTTCGACGCATTGAGCAGTCGCAACCGCACTGCTTCGGTCGTGACATCGAGAAACGGCCCGGGCGTGCCGTTGACCAGGATCTCGTCTCCGACCGTCCCGGAGATCCCGAAAACGCCGGGGTTCTCGTCGAGCTGGTCACCGTCGAACTTCTTGTCCTGGACGATCAGCGGAATGTCGTCGACCCCATACGTCTGGGGCAGGGCCCGAGCGCCGGGGGTGGTCGGGTCGGCCGGATCATCCACCAGGAACATCCCCGCGAGGCCTCGGTACACGTGTTGCGCGGTGGCGCCGTGGAGGTGCGGGTGATACCAGAGCGAGGCAGCGGGCTGGTCGATGGTCCACGTCGGGGACCACGTGTCGCCGGCGTCCACAACCTGATGGGGGCCACCGTCCATCGCCGCGGGAAGACGCATGCCGTGCCAGTGCACGGTGCTGGTTTCGCCGAGCTGATTGGTGACATCGACGCGAACCTTGTCGCCGCGCGCGGCGCGGAGGGTCGGGCCGAGATAGGAGCCGTCGAAGCCCCACGTCCGAGTCGCCGGGCCGTGGCCGAGATCGCTCGTGCCACCCTGCAGCGTCAGATCGAATACGCGGGTGCCGTCGGCGGTCACGGTGCCGGTCTCCAGCGGAGGGATCTGCAGTGGCCGGTCGAAGTCGACCCGGCCGAGCGTGTCCACGTCGGCCGTCGTCCACGTATAGGCCACCACGGAGGCGCCGGTCGCAGCCGCCACCAGGACGAGGGCGAGTGCCGCCACGACCAGCCGCACCAGAAGTTTCATACTCACCATGCTCGTCCGCGGCACGACGCGGCACCTCCGGTGTGATACCCGATCTTGCCCTCGGGGGAGAACCCCGAAGATCACCCGCTGCGCAGGCGCAGCCGTCCGTTTTCCCGCGGCGGCACTAGGGTTTTCGTCATGCGAATTCATCTCGGCCCGGACCACGACGACTACCTCGCTGCGGCGATCACCGACGGTGGCGCCACGGTGTCGTCGCTCGAGGACGCCGACGCCGTCGTCTGGTACGGCAGTGCGGAGGACTTCCCCGCCCTGCCCGAACGGGTGCGCTGGGTGCAACTCGCCTACGCGGGCATCGAACCGTTCTTCCGTGCCGGCCTGGTAGACCGCACCAGGGTGTGGACGAACGCGTCCGGGGTCTATGCCGACAACGTGGCCGAGTACGCGGTCGGAGCCCTGCTGGTCGGCCTACGGCAATTCCACACCGCCGTCGCGGCGAACCGGTGGAGCAAAGATCGCATCGATCCCCTCGTCCGCCCGCTGCACGGATCGACCGTGGCGATCGTGGGATGCGGGGGAATCGGCCGGGCGATGATTCCGAGACTCCGTGCCTTCGGGGTGGAGGTCGTCGCGGTCACCCGTTCCGGACGTCCGGTCGACGGAGCGTCGGTGACGTTGCCGGCACACCGCACCTCTGAGGTGTGGACGATGGCCGACCACTTCGTCGTTGCGGCGCCCGCGACCGCCGACACCGACCGGATGGTCGGCGCTGCGGCGTTCGATGCCATGCCGGATACGGCGTGGCTGGTGAATGTGGCGCGCGGCAACCTGGTCGACACCGATGCGCTGGTCGATGCATTGCGCGCGGGCACGATCGCCGGGGCGGTGCTCGACGTGACCGAACCCGAACCGCTGCCGGACGGGCATCCGCTGTGGGCACTCGACAATTGCGTGATCACCCCGCACGTCGCGAACACTCGGAGCGGTTTGACCGCCACCTTTGCGCCGACGCTCCGTGAGAACGTGCGGAGGTTCATCGCCGGGGAGGACCTCGTCGCGCGCGTCGATCCGTCGGCAGGCTACTGAGCTCCCGTGTCGCGCAGGTCTTCGACGGTCTGACAGCATTCCGTTCTCACACGGAGCGTTCCGCAGCCTTCTTGATGGCGTCGAGCCGTCGGTCCCATCCCGAGCCCACCGCTTCCAGCGCCCTGCCCACCGCGCTCAGCCTGGAACCGGCTGCGGAGAAACGGAGTTCGCGGCCGACACGTTCGGACGTCACCAGACCGCAGTCTTCCAGTATCGACAAATGCTTGGCGATCGCTTGACGCGAGACCGTGAATTCCCCCGCCAGACCCGACGCGGACGCCGGGAATCGGGCGAGTCGTTGCAGCAGTTGCCACCTCGTGTCGTCCGCGAGTGCCGCGAATACGCGAGTCGGGTCGGTTACTGTGCCCGCGTCGGAGCCGCCGTCGTCGAACGTTCCCGTTTTACTGTGCGGCAACGATTTTCCTGCCCTCCAGGTGCTGTCGTGCGAGATCGAGTTCGATGGTCCACCCTTCGACGTTCCCCTCGTACTTCGCGCGACGCTCGGCGGCGTCTCCGGGAAGCGACTCGAAGCCGGTTTCCGTCACATGCAGGACGGTGGAGGAGTCGGAGACGGCATCGACCCGGAATTCGACGAGCGTGGACGGGCTGTCGGGGTCGGTGCTGTCGGCCAACCAGCGGAACGCCGCGTAGTGCGGTTTATCCAGCGCAACCGTGCGGAACAGGAAGGCGCCGTGGACGGGATCGTGGACGACGGTGAGGTCGCCGTCGCGTTCGAGTCGGTGTTCGGTGATCGTGTGGTCGTTGATGTACCACCCGGGTTCGGCTACGAGTTCCCAGACCCGTGCGGCCGGTGCTTCGATGGCGATCTGTCGTTCGATGCGGTCGAGTTCGTCGGTCATGACGTCTCCTCGTTCGATGCGATCGGGGTGCAACCCCATGGTTGCACCCCGATCGTCTATCGGCAACCCCTTGGTTGCAGTTGAGTCGACGCACCCCAACTCAGGACGCGGGAAGTACGTCGATGGTGCCCTGGCACACGGCGTTCTGTGGATTGACGAACCACCACCCCGCGCCGGTCTGGAGCGTGACGGTGAAGTTGATCGTTCCGGACCCGGTGAGGGTGCGGTTCACCGGGACGCTCGGCTTCTGTTTCCACGCCTCCTGATCGCTGACGCTCCGTCCGGACTGACCGGTGCTGGTGTTGTGCCAGTCGACCAGCACCTGCGTGCCGTACCAGTTCGGTCCGATACTCGGGATGAGACCACCAGGAGGAGTGGGCAAGTCGTTGTTGCCGCTGAGCAGGAGAGATGGCAAGAACTCGCCCTCGCCGCCGGGACGGGACGCCCCCGACGAGGCGGTGACGGTCCAGGTGAACGGCGGCGCCCAAAATAGCGGGTTGGCGCTTCCGCACGTCATGGTGGTGGAAGTCGGCGCGGCGTGTGCTGCCCCGACGTTTCCGACAGTCATCGCAACACCCAACCCCGCTGCCATGACTGCCGCCGCACCCACGCGGCGAAATGTTCGTTCGGCCATGTACATACTCCGTTCGATCGCAGGAAACAGAACACGCCATTCCTATCGAATATGCGAGGCGTCCGGTCGCATTCCGTACAAATCGACCTGCGCTGAACCGTGCGCGCGGGATTGTCGACGGGAGCGGCAGTCGCGTAACTTCGCGAAACCTGGCCCAGTTGTCCGGTGGGATCGGTCTTTTCGATCCGCACACTTTCTATGCCAGGATGGCCCCACCAATGCCACCGCAATCCTGCATGGGAGGGATCATCGCATGCCGACCATCGAAGAGCGCTTAGCGAGACTCGAAGCCCTCGAAGAGATCCGGATGCTGAAGCACCGCTACTTCCGCGCGAGTGATGCGAAGGATCCGGTGGCGATGCGTGCCTGTTTCGTCGCCGACGGCGCCGACATCTACTACGGGCCCGCGCTCGGGAGGTTCGACGACGCGGACGGACTGGTGGACGCGTATTCCCGGATCGCGCTTCGGCGCGTCGACGATCGCTACGTCATCCTCGATATGCATCACGGGATGCACCCCAGCATCCGACTCATCGGCCCGGGCGCGGCGACCGGCGCCTGGACACTGCGATTCCGGCAGGTGGACGTGCAGGCCCGGACCGAGCGGGTCACCGCGCTGGACTACGACGACGGCTATGTGGTCGAGGACGCCGAGTGGAAGATCGCGAAATGTCATGTGCGCGTCCTGTGGTCCATCGAACGCACCCTCGCCGACGACGTGAAAGTGATTGTGTGACATGACCGAAAGCGCACCGGAGCGGAAAGTAGCCCTTGTCACCGGCGGGAGTCGCAGCGTCGGTAAGGGGATCGCCTGCGCACTCGGTTCCGACGGGTGGACCGTCTATGTCACCGGTCGTGGGCCTGTCGGTGCCGGTGGACCGCTCGATCACACGGCCGACATCGTCACCGAGCGCGGCGGTCGCGGCATCGCGGTGCAGTGCGATCACCGTGACGACGGGCAGATCCACGACCTCTTCACCCGCATCACGGACGAGCAGAACGGCAGGCTCGACGCGCTCGTGAACAATGTGTGGGCGGCTCCGAAAGGCTTCGCAGGTTTCACCGAGCCGTTCTGGAAGCGACCCATCGACGACTGGGACAGCCTGATCGGTGTGGGTCTGCGCGCGCACTACGTTGCTTCGGTGGAGGCCGCCCGGATGATGGTGCCGCGCAGCAGCGGCATGATCGTCAACATCTCGTCGTTCGGCACTCGTGCTCACCTGCATTCGGTGCTGTACGGCATGTCGAAAGCCGGCCTCGACAAGATGGCCGCCGACATGGCCGTGGAACTGCACGGCACCGGGGTCACCACGCTGTCGCTCTGGCCGGGCCTGGTCGAGAACGAGGCCATGCAGGCGCGCGGGCTCGACAACTTTCAAGGCTTCCCGTTGGCCAACGCCGAGACACCCGAATTCATCGGCCGTGTCGTCGTCGCCCTGGCGGGCGATCGCGAGGTGAACGGCCGGAGTGGATCGACCCTCATCACCGCAGAGGTGGCGCTGGAGTACGGGGTCGTGGATATCGAAGGAAACCAACCGGATTCACATCGCGCCGTGTTCGGTGGCGGACCGGTATTCGGCAGTTGAACACGAAGTGCGTCACCCCGGCGTGCACGTCGCTCAGCGCGGTCGGCTTCAGTCCAGAGTCCAGACGGCGAGGGGAGTGGAGGCGTCGGTGCCGACGAGCACGATTTCGGTGAGGTTCGTGCCGGAGGGGATCTCGAAGAGGAGACTTCCGTGGCGTCTCTCGCCCGAGGACAGGGTCCCTGAGCCGAGATCGTCCTCGAGTCCCACGGTGGAGGCAACGTAGATGTCTCCCCCAGGGGTCCGAACCGAGAAGTACACGGTGCTGTAGGAGAACTCGCCCGATCGAGTATCGATCTCGACCCACACGGTGTAGCCGGCGCCGTGGAGGGGCACGGGCGTTGCCGGATATTTCTCTATTCGGGGGTATGGGAGGGCTGCGAAGTTGGACACGGTGACCCCTGCGGTGCCCGTGACCCCTTCGGTGGGTCCGTTCATCTCTTGGGAGACCGTGACAGTGCCCCCGATCGATACGGTCGGAACGCCGGAGTCGGGGAGGGGCTTCCGGTCGGCGCGATCTTCGATCGAGGGGGAGGACTGGGCCGGTGCGGATGACTCGGACCGAGTGTTTGCGCAGGCTGTGAGGGGTAGAAGTGCAACGAGCGTGGCGGCGACGACGAGGAGGTGCTTTCTCATTGTTCGGACCTTCTTTCCGGTTTACCTCAGCGCACGAGGACCACTGACCCGCGACTCCAGCGAGGACCACAGGCGAAATCGATATCCCGGTGCTTCCCCCCATTCTGGCCCTGATGTTCTCCGGACCGATAGGGGCTACGGCCGTAATTCTGGGCTTCGACGGTGGGCTCGCACCGTATCGATTGAGGAATTGCCCGCTCGACCCGGCGCCTTTCTGCGGGGCGGCTGGATAGTATCGCCGGGTGGCCGGATCGAAGAAAGCTGCCGTGCTGACCTCGCAGGACGAGGATTTCCCGCGCTGGTATCAGGACGTTCTGAACAAGGCCGAAATGGCCGACAACGGGCCGGTTCGCGGGACGATGGTGATCCGGCCGTATGCGTATGCCCTGTGGGAGCACATGCAGTCCGCAGTGGACGCGAGGATCAAGGCTGCCGATGCCGAGAACTGTCTATCTGCCGTTGCTGATTCCGCAGTCCTACCTCGAGCGAGAATCCGAGCACGTCGAAGCGTTCAGTCCGGAGCTTGCGGTGGTCACCCACGTGGGCGGTAAGGACCTCGCCGAACCCTTCAATTTGAGTCTGCGCCCGTCCGAGTGGGCGCCGAGGCACCGATCACTGCCATAATCGGGCGATGCCGAATCTCGAGATCTCGCCCGAGCTGGAGGCGGCCATCGCTGCCGGCTTCGACGCACGAGACCGCGCGAACATGGGGCCGACGATCGAGTATTTCGCGGCACTTCTCGAAGCCAACCCCGGAAATGCGGCAGTACCGTACGAACTTGCCGGGGCGTACGACACTGCGGGACAAGAGGGTAAGGCCGAGAGGTACTATCTGGAGGTTTTCGGTGCTGGGCTCTCCGGGGATCGACACCGGAGAGCGTTGCTCCAGTACGGCAGCACATTGCGAAACCTGGGACGGTTCGAGGAATCCCTGAGCGTGTTCGCCGACGCTCGACAACGCTGATTCCTTCCACGGTGCCGAACCCGTGTTGCGGGTGCTCGGGACACCTCGGTACCTGGGCGCCGATATCCGGCTCGCCCAGCTCTTCTACCTGGCGAACCTGGACGTCTTCCTGACTGCACTCGCAGCGGTCCTGCATGCGGCGGCCCTCATCGAGTCGGTCGGCGGTCCGGTCGACCACGCGCTCGAGGACCTGTACGAACACCTCACGCTGATACCGGACATGATCGGGCCGAGCGGCAAACTTGCCGCGGACCTGGCCACGAGCCGGCATCCGGGAGATCTGAGCACTGTCACCATGATGGGTGCCATCGCCGACCATCTGGTGCAGGCCAGTATCGATACCGGTTCTGCGCAAGAGCTGCCGGCAGCAGTCGAACACCTCTACGACGCCGCGATCGTCGCCGGGCACGGGAAAGACAACTGGACCGGCTTGTTCGAGGTGATCAAAGCCGGTCGTGAGACGCGCGGACGCTGATCCGGCCGCTCGGAGGGTTCGCACCGGCCATCTCGGTACCCGCGACGAGGCCGCCCGCTACCGACACGTAGGCACGAACAGCACCTGAATCACGCACGGGGTTGCACAACTATCGAACATACGTGCGATAATTGTGGTGAATACGTGCAGTTGGAGGTGCGGAATGGGATGGGGAAACGGCCCGCCGACCTGGTCGGAGATGGAGCGTGTCCTGTCCGGCAGGCCTCCGTCCGGCGCATCCCGCCGCGATCCCGTCCACCCCGGCGACGGCAACGACAGCCCGGCGTGGAGCCGCACCCGAGGCGAGTACGAAAGTCGGGCCCGGCCACCCGACGGCCCGGTGGTGCCGTATGCCGAGCTGCACACGCACTCGGCGTTCAGCTTCCTCGACGGTGCCTCGACCCCGGAGGAACTCGTCGAAGAAGCGGTGTGTCTCGGCCTCGAGGCTCTCGCGATCACCGATCACGACGGCCTGTACGGCGCCGTGCGCTTCGCCGAAGCCGCGCGGGAACTCGATATGCGGACGGTGTTCGGTGCGGAGTTGACGCTCGACGATGCGCATCTGCTGGTGCTCGCCCGCGGACAGGAAGGGTACCGCCGGTTGTCTCGGCAGATCGCCGATGCACACCTGGTCGGAGGGGAGAAGAACGAACCTCGTTACGACTACGACGCGCTCACCGATGCGGCGGGCGGCCACTGGCAGATCCTCACCGGGTGCCGTAACGGACACGTGCGCCGTGCCCTCGACAACGGTGGTCCGGGAGCCGCCGAAGCGGCTCTGCTCGATCTCGTCGACCGGTTCGGGCCCGACCGCGTCACCGTCGAACTCACGTGGCAGGGAACTCCCGACGATTACGAACGCAATGTCGCACTGTTCGGACTCGCGGAGCGCCACGGAATTTCGTCTGTCGCCGGTACCGCCGCACACTTCGCCCGGCCGGAGCGCCGACGACTCGCCATGGCCATGGCGGCCATATCCGATCGACAGAGCCTCGACGACGCAGCGAGTCGCCTCCCTCCCGCCGGTGGCGGCCATCTCCGCTCCGGAGCCGAGATGGCCCGGCTGTTCACGGCCTTTCCCGGTGCCGTGCACACCGCGGCGGAACTCGGCCGCGAATGTGCTTTCGACCTGCGGCTCATCGCCCCGAAGCTACCTCCGTTCGACGTGCCCGACGGGCACACGGAGTTCACGTGGCTGCGTGCCCTCACCTACGCGGGCGCACTCCGCCGGTACGGACCGGTCGAGCACAACCGGGATGCGTACCGGCAGATCGAGCACGAACTCGGCATCATCGGCAGTCTCGGCTTTCCCGGTTACTTCCTGGTCGTCCACGACATCGTCGAGTTCTGCAGGGACAACGACATCCTTTGCCAGGGAAGAGGTTCGGCTGCCAACTCTGCTGTCTGTTACGCCATCGGCATCACCAACGTCGACCCCGTGCGCAACCGACTACTGTTCGAACGGTTCCTGTCACCGGAGCGCGACGGACCTCCCGATATCGACCTCGACATCGAATCCGATCGGCGCGAAGAAGCAATCCAGCACGTCTATGCGAAATACGGCCGGACCCACGCCGCGCAGGTCGCCAACGTCATCACCTACCGCGGAAGGTCGGCGGTTCGCGACATGGCGCGCGCGCTCGGTTACTCGCAGGGGCAGCAGGATGCGTGGAGCAAACAGATCAGCAGATGGGGAGGGGTGAGCGTCGAAACCGACGCAGACATCCCCACTGCCGTTCTCGATCTCGCCGAGCAGATCGAAGGCCTGCCACGACATCTCGGAATCCATTCGGGCGGCATGGTGATCTGCGACCGGCCCGTCTCCGATGTGTGCCCTGTCGAATGGGCGCGAATGCCGGGCCGCACCGTCCTGCAATGGGACAAGGACGATTGTGCCGCCGCGGGACTCGTGAAGTTCGACCTACTCGGACTGGGAATGCTCTCCGCGCTGCATTACATGATCGATCTCGTCGCCGAACATGAAGGTGTCCGGGTCGATCTCGCGCAACTCGACCTGACCGAGGACGGCGTGTACGAAATGCTGCGCCGCGCCGACTCGGTGGGTGTGTTCCAGGTGGAGTCACGCGCGCAGATGGCAACCTTGCCGCGTCTGAAACCCCGGAACTTCTACGACCTCGTCATCGAAGTGGCGCTCATCCGGCCCGGACCCATCCAGGGCGGGTCCGTGCATCCGTACATCCGCCGTCGCAACGGACTCGAACCGGTCACCTACGACCATCCGTGTCTCGAGAAGTCGCTCGAACGCACCCTCGGTGTCCCGCTGTTCCAGGAACAGTTGATGCAGATGGCAGTCGATGCCGCCGGGTTCAGCGCAGCCGAGGCCGATCAGTTGCGACGGGCGATGGGATCGAAGCGATCGCCCGAGAAGATGGAGCGCCTGCGCGACCGCCTCTACGACGGGATGCGCGAGTTGCACGGCATCACCGGCGCCGTCGCCGACGGCATCTACGAGAAACTGCATGCGTTCGCGAATTTCGGTTTCCCCGAAAGCCATTCGCAGAGTTTCGCGTCGCTCGTCTTCTATTCCGCCTGGTTCAAACTGCATCATCCCGCCGCATTCTGTGCGGGTCTGCTCCGGGCGCAGCCGATGGGCTTCTACTCTCCGCAGTCGCTCGTCGCCGACGCACGCCGGCACGGGGTGATCGTGCACGGTCCCGACATCGGTGCGAGCCTCGCGCAGGCGACGGTGGAGAACGCGGGGAAGGAAGTGCGGCTCGGTCTTGCGTCGGTGCGGCACATCGGCGAGGACCTTGCCGAACGGATCGTCACCGAACGGCAGGAACACGGCCCGTACACCTCGTTCCTGGACCTCACCGCGCGTATCGAATTCACCACTGCGCAGGCCGAGGCACTCGCGACCGCCGGAGCGCTCGGCGGGTTCGGCGTCACCCGGCGTGAGGCGCTGTGGGCTGCTGCCCCCGCTGCCACTCAGCGCCCGGGGCGACTGCCCGGTGTGGGGGCGACCGCCGTGGCGCCGGCACTGCCGGGCATGAGCGCCCTCGAGCTGGCCGCCGCCGATGTCTGGGCCACGGGGGTGTCCCCGGACAGTTACCCGACGCAGTTCCTGCGTGCACGGCTCGACGCGCTCGGCGTGGTTCCGGCGTCGCGACTGCTCGACGTGCCGGACGGAACGAGGGTGCTCGTCGGAGGGGCGGTGACGCACCGGCAGCGACCCGCAACGGCCGCAGGCGTCACCTTCCTCAACCTGGAGGACGAAACCGGCATGGTGAACGTGGTGTGTTCGGTCGGGCTGTGGGCGCGGTACCGCACCCTCGCGCACACCGCCTCGGCGTTACTCGTCCGGGGACGGCTCCAGAACGCCGACGGGGTGGTGACGCTGCTCGCCGACCACCTGGAACCTCTGGACCTGCGGATGCCGGGCAAGTCGCGCGACTTTCACTGATACCCGCGACTGTCGGTGGTCTGCATCGGGTGCCTGGATGGTGGCGTGCGGGGTCGCGCTACCGTGGGACGTTCCCGATCGTGTGCCCCCGGAATCGTCAACCTGGTCGTGTGGCTCGTCACGCGACTGCGATGCTCGTCCGGAGTACCCGACGAAACCCTTGATCGAGAGGACCCACACCGATGCGTGAGGTCGACCTGGTTGCCTTCGAGACCGCACTCGCCGACGGAGCACCCGTCATCGATGTACGCGAACGCGACGAATACGCCCAGGTGCGCGTGCCCGGCGTGACCAACATCCCGCTCAGCGAGTTCGTCGCCCGGATCGACGAGATTCCCACGACCGGGACCGTGTACGTGATCTGCGCCGTCGGTGGACGCAGCCTCCAGGCTGCCAACTATCTCGCGGGCCGGGGAATCGACGCGGTGTCCGTCGCCGCAGGCACCGACGGGTGGGCGCGTTCGGGCAGGCCCACCGAGAGCGGCGAGTAGCGGCAGCGGCCGCGGGGCTGCAGCACTCAGTGAGCGGCAGCGGTGCCGAGGAGTGCTGCGGCTCCCGCGACCAACCCGTCGCGCCAATGAACGTTGTCGTGACCGCCGCAGAATTCGCGGTAGTCGACGTCGAAACCCTTTACGTGGAGCAGGCGCCGAACGTCGCGATTCTCTTCGATCAACCGCGTCTCCAGAACTCCGGCACGCATCCAGAATCGTGACTCGTGCGGCTCGAGGTCGTCGAGTTGCCGTTGTATGGACCGGGCTGTCGCGTCGGGTTGTCCCGGCATGCCCGGCCGCGGCCACCAGAACGAGCCGGACAAGCTCACGGCGCCACCGAAATGCCGCGGAGCCTGCAGTGCCGCATAGCTCGCTGCCAGTCCGCCGTAGCTCGACCCGCCCGCGAGGACGGAACGCGCGTCGCCGGTGGCATTCCACTCCGCTCGCAGGTAGGGGAGAAGCTCATCGGTCAATGCGCCGAGAAACTCTGCACTGCACGGAAGTTCACGGGATCGAACAACGGAATCGATACTGTCGATCATCACCACCAGCGGAACCCGGACGCCGCGTTCGGTGAAGAGGTCGAAGGCCGCCGCGATGGGAACCTCCACTGCCGCAACCTGGCCGTCGAACACCACGAACACCGGACGGTCGCGCTCGGGCAGTCCGGGCGGTTCGTAGATCCAGATCCGGCGTCGCACCCCGGCTATCGTTCGGAACTCTTCGGTCATCGTCCCGCGCGCCCTCATCGCGGAATGGTCCCACCAGAGTTGCGGCGGAGCGCTCGGCATCACGGCTTCCGAGCGAGCCCGGCCACCCATGAACGAGAAAGTGGGGAGGCGGCTGGCAGGGTCCGTCACCAGGCCGGCAAGAATTCCTCGCCACCATTCCCACTCGGTTTCACCCAGGGCCGGACGCGTGATCGGCTCGGTACGCGGTAGGAACCCGTAGCTTCCCCGCCATGCCTCGGGCAGCACCACGGGCAGCGTCCACAGGTCGCTGTCGCCGAGTCGGTGCAGTGCCTGGGACTCGGGATTGTGGCGATCGGTGATGCCGTGGGCATCCAGATAGACGTGACGAATACCGGAACCGGCGGGAACCCGGAAGACGAACGTCGCGGTGACGTGGCCCGCAGGACCGGGATCGATGAGCGGGGCACCTTCGCGGTGTAAACGGCGCTCGAGCAGATCCACGGCGTGGATGTCCCACCCGATTTCTCCGACACCACGCACAGGCACCCCTCTACTTAGGACATGCTTACCTAACAGTATGGTGCGTATCGTACCGCTATTGCTACGCAGGAGGATTCCGTTGTCCCCGAAAATGCCTCGTCGCCGAGCGTTCGCCACCCGATTCGTGGCGGCGCTCGGCGTACTCGCGGTCGGCACCGCGGCCGTCGCGTGTTCATCCGAGGAAGTTGCAGAAGAGGCGTCGCAGCCGTCGGTCGTGTCCGGCGAATGGCCACGCACCGTCGACACCGCCGACGGCCCCATCACTCTCGATGCACCGCCGGAGCGCATCGTGTCGACGAGCGTGACCCTCACCGGATCACTGCTCGCACTGGACGCCCCGCTGATCGGCACCGGCGCCCAGCCCACGAGCAACACCACCGACGAGCAGGGCCGGTTCAGTCAGTGGGCCGATGCCGCGGACGAGCGCGGGGTCGAAACCCTGTACCAGGGTGAGCCGAACATCGAGCGGATCACCGCTGCCGCACCGGATCTGATCGTCGTCTCGGCCGGCGGGGCCGATTCTGCCAAGGAGAGGTATGACGTCCTGTCGCAGATCGCGCCCACACTCGTGTTCGACTACACCGACAAATCCTGGCAGGAAATGACCACGGCTCTTGCCGCTGCGGTCGGCGCGGAGGAGCGCGCAGAAGAACTGATCTCCGAATTCGACACCAAGGTCGATGAAGCCCGCGCAGCGATCGCGCCGGCACTGTCGGACTCCTCCGAGGTCAACATCCTCACCTACAACTCCCCGCAAGATTCTCGGATTTTCACTGCAGTGTCCGCTCAGGGACAGCTCGCGGAACGGCTCGGCCTGACCACTGCGGCGCTGCCCGACGACATCGCGAACGCGGACAAGGGCGTCATGGCAGGTCGCGCCGACGTTGTACCCGTCGGCGTCGAGAACCTTTCGCGGGCACTGCCCGGCGCCATCACATTCGTCATCAGTGCGGAACACCCTGCCGCCGGCGCGATGCGGGCCGATCCGCTGCTCGCGGAGATTCCCTCGGTGCGTACCGGCAAGGTCTACGCGCTGGGCTACGACAGCTTCCGTCTCGACTACTACAGCGCGAACAATGTCGTCGACCGTATCGTGGATGCACTCGCATAGTCGTCACCGCGATCCGACGGCAGTGGCCGGGCATCCCAGCGACGCCCGGCCACTGCCGTGTCGAGAGGGAAGCGAATCAGACGGCGCCCTCGAAGCCGTTCTGGCGCCAGGCTTCGTAGCTGACCACCGCGGCGGCGTTCGACAGATTCAGCGAGCGCCGGCCCGGCAGCATCGGGATGCGGACCTGCGCGGTGACGTGCGGGTCGGACAAGACCTCTTCCGAGAGCCCCGTCGGCTCCGGTCCGAACAGCAGCACGTCGCCCGGCCGGTACTCGATCTCTGCGTAACCGGTGGTGCCGTGAGCGGTGAAGGCGTACACGCGCTCGGGGCGCAGTGCCTCCCACGCGGCAGCAAGATCGGCGTGAATCGTGACCGACGCGAGGTCGTGGTAGTCGAGACCCGCCCGGCGCAGTTTCGGCTCCGAGAGGTCGAACCCGAGTGGTTCCACGAGGTGCAGTTCGGCACCCGTCGCCGCAACCATTCGAATGGCGTTGCCGGTGTTGGGCGGAATGCGTGGTTCGTGGAACATCACTCTGAACATAACCAGAGAAAGATAGCACCACGACGGTAAACGCCCTGGGCCTGGGAGGTCGCGCCCCGATGGTGGCCGGGGTGCGACCGGCTCCGAGTCGCCCGCAGAAGACGGATGTTTCCGGACGGCGAGCACATGCGCTGCCGACTAGAAGGATCCCCCCAGCAGGAGGTGGATCACCGCGAACGGCATCCCGAGGAAAGCAATAGCGGTGAAGAGCGCGGACTGTATCGGCTCTCCTGCGACGTACCCGTCGCCGATCCATTGCAAGATTTCGACCGAGCCCATGGTGTGCCTCCTGTTTTCGGTTGTGTGTCAACGGGATTGTCGCGCGCACACGACAATCCGTTACTGATTGTGTATCGGCTTCGGCGAGGTTCGCGACGGCAGATGTGGCCCGGCGGTCTCGATGCCGCGGCAAGGTTGTGAAAAGTCTTCTACGTCAATGGGTTCGAATGACAGACTGCCGAGCTGTGTTGATGGTGGTGGACCGGTTGTGTCCATTTCGCGCACGCTCCGTCATCGAATGTTGTTGTGCGAAAGCAACATCTTGCGGTTTTGTTCCGATCCGTGTCGGCCGCGCAACAACCCCTTGGCGCGCACGCTGACAAGTGACACCGCGGTGGTGCCGGTGGATGTTCCGGAATGGAGTCGCCCGGGAGTATCCGGCCCGAGTTCTGCCGGGCCTGCTCACGCTGCAACAGCCCCGAGGCGGCAACGTGGGTGAGCCGGGCACCGCTCATGACATGACCCCGCCCCGGGCTCTACACGGCGGACGGCAACCGGAATCGGCAGACCGCGACCCGCGCACGCGGGCTGACGATCCGCGGCGCGCAGTCGCCTGGAACAATGGAACCGTGACTGCGACGATCCTGGACGGCAAAGCAACCCGCGACGAGATTTTCGAGGACCTGAAGGCACGAGTGGCCGTGCTGAGGGAGCAGGGCATCACGCCCGGCCTCGGCACCATCCTCGTGGGCGACGACCCGGGATCGGCAGCGTACGTGCGGGGCAAGCACAACGACTGCGCGAAGGTCGGCATCACGTCGATCCGCAAGGACCTGCCCGCCGACATCACCCAGGAACAGCTCGAGCAGGCGATCGACGAGCTCAATGCGGATCCGGCCTGCACCGGATACATCGTGCAGTTGCCGTTGCCCCGGCACCTCGACGAGAACGCTGCCCTCGAGCGGATCGACGCAGACAAGGACGCCGACGGGCTGCATCCGATCAATCTCGGTCGTCTGGTGCTCGGCAAAGAGGCGGCACTGCCCTGCACGCCGCGAGGAATCCTGCACCTCCTGCGGCGCTACGACGTGCCGATCGCGGGATCGCACGTGACGGTCGTGGGCCGCGGTGTCACCGTCGGCCGCCCGATCGGGCTGCTGTTCACGCGCCGCAGCGAGAACGCCACCGTCACGCTGTGCCACACCGGCACCCGGGACCTCGCCGCGGAGGTGCGCCGGGCCGACATCGTGATTGCGGCGGCCGGCGTACCCGGACTCGTCACCGCCGACATGGTCAAGCCGGGCGCGGCAGTCCTGGATGTGGGCGTCTCGCGCACTCCGGACGGGCTGCGCGGCGACGTCGCCGACGATGTGCGCGAGGTCGCGGGTTTCGTCTCCCCGAACCCCGGCGGCGTCGGACCGCTCACCCGCGCCTTCCTGCTCACCAACGTGGTGGAGCGGGCAGAGCAACTCGCGGCGCGCTGACCGGGCACGGGCACACAGTCATGGGCCGGGCCTTGCGGTTCGCACGTCTGAATCTGCCGCTCATTGCCGTCACTCTGGTGATCGCGATCGCGGTGGCGCTCGTTCTCGCGGACCGGTGGCGGCGCGGCGCGTTCGTCTTCGGGGGTGCCACGATCCTTGCGGGGCTGCTGCGGTGGGTTCTCGACGACAGTCGGGTCGGTGTACTCGCGGTGCGCAGCAAGGGCTTCGACGTGGGGGCGCTCCTCGTCGTCGGAGGGGTCATCGTCGCGCTCGCGGCGTCCATCGATCCGCTCGGCACCGGATAGCCGGCTGCGGGTGGGCCGGGCGGTATCCCGCCCGCAGCCCCCGGTTCAGAGGTGCAGATCCTGCTTACGGATCAGGGCGGTCGCGATGACGCTGACCGCGGCTGTCCCGACGAGGTAGGCGCATGCGATCCAGGGGCTGCCGCCGCCGACGGCGATGAGCGCGGTCAGGATCATGGGGGTGACGCCCGACGCGTAGATGCCGGAGAACTGGTAGACCACCGACAATCCCGTGTACCGGATTTCCGCGGGGTACAGGCTCGCATACAGAGTTCCCTGCGCGCCGTAGAAGAGGGCGTGGACGATGCCGAAGACCACGACCATGGCGACCGCGAACCAGACGAGGCTGTTCGTTCCGAAAAGCCCGAACGCGGGGAACACGGCGACGCCGTAGGCCGCGATGCCGATGAGGTAGATCCGTTTCGCGCCGAACCTGTCCACCAGCAGGCCCGACAGCGGCAGCAGCGCAGCCATCACGAGCGCGGCCACGGTGACCACCAGCAGCACCGGCACCTTCTCGAAGTTCAGATCCTTGGTGGCGTAGGCGATCGCGAACACGCCCCACGTGTTGAAGGCGGCACCTTCGCCCCATCTCGAGAGCAGACCCAGAACCGTGCCGCGGCGGACCGCCGGCCGGAAGACGTCCAACAGTGGCGCCGCCGACCTCTTCGCGAGGTCTTGGACCTCACGGAACGCGGGGGTCTCGTCGACCTTGAGCCGGACGACGAACCCCACGACGACGAGAACAAGACTGAGAAGGAAGGCGATGCGCCATCCGTACGCCAGGAACTGCTCGTCGTCGAAGATCACCTGTAGTGCTGCGAAGACCCCGGTGCCCAGTGCGAGACCCAGGGCCAGACCGACCTGCGGAATGCTCCCGAACAGGCCCCGCTTCTTTTCCGGACTGTGCTCCACGGCGAGCAGCACCGCGCCGGCCCATTCGCCGCCCAGGGCGAAGCCCTGCAGGATGCGCAGCACCAGCAGCAGGACCGGTGCGAGAACTCCCACCTGCTCGTGGGTCGGCAGAATTCCCATCAGGGCCGTGGCGATGCCCATGATGAACATCGTGAGCGCGAGTGTCTTCTTGCGGCCGATGCGGTCGCCGATATGGCCGAAGACGACGCCGCCGATCGGTCGCACCAGGAAGCCCACCGCGAAGGTGGCGAACGCGAGCATCGTTCCGACGAAGGAACTCTGGTCGGGGAAGAAAAGCTGGTTGAACACCAGGCTCGCGGCGGTGGCGTAGAGGAAGAAGTCGTACCACTCCACGGTGGTGCCGAGCAGACTGGCCGCGACGACGGTGCGCAGGCGTTTGCGGCGCTCCGGATCCGATTCGATCCCGGGCGCGGGAGTGGGCTGGGACAGCGTGGTCATGGGCTCGATCCGTCTGTAGAGGTCTGCAACCCGGCGACGCTAACCACCACCGGGACTGCACCGCACCGGTTCTGCTCACGCTGATTCCAACTGTCGCTCCACACCGCGGAGCCCTGATGTACTGAGCTCCGTTTCATGCCTGCCGTCGACCCGAGGATGTCGCGTGTCTTTGCATCTGCACTGGTTTCTGCCCACCTACGGGGACTCCCGGAATCTCATGGCAGGAGGTCACGGAAGCTCGATGGCGGGAGATCGTCCCGCAACCCTGCGCTATCTGAACCAGATCGGAGCCGCTGCCGAGTCCAGCGGGTTCGAATCGGTGCTCACGCCGACCGGAGCGTGGTGCGAAGACGCGTGGCTGACCACGGCGATGATGATCGACACCACGGACACTCTCAAGTTCCTCGTCGCGTTACGTCCCGGGCTCATCTCCCCGACCCTCGCCGCCCAGATGGCCGCGACTTTCCAATGGCAATCACAGGGCCGGCTGCTCCTCAACGTGGTCACCGGCGGTGAAGATCACGAGCAGCGCACCTTCGGCGACTTTCTCGACAAGAACCAGCGCTATGCGCGGTGCGGCGAGTATCTCGACGTTCTCCGCCGGCTGTGGGCGGGCAACGGACCGGTCGACTTCGACGGCGACTACATCAAGGTCGAGAACGCACAGCTTCAGCGCATTCCCGACCCGGCACCGCCGTTGTTCTTCGGCGGGTCTTCTCCCGCCGCGGGAACCGTCGCGTCGAGGTACTGCGACACCTACCTCACCTGGGGTGAGCCGCCGAGCGCGGTCGCCGACAAGATCGCCTGGATCCGTGGGCTGGCCGACATCCAGGGACGCACCCTCGACTACGGCATCCGGCTGCACGTCATCAGCCGGGACACGTCGGAACAGGCGTGGGCGGAGGCCGACCGGCTGCTCTCGCGACTCGATCCCGCGACGATCGAGAAGGCGCAGCAGAGTCTGGCCCGCTCGGGATCGGAAGGGCAACGGCGGATGGTGGAACTGCACGGGGGAGGGGCCGCCTACTCCGCGGGCCGCGACGCGCGCAGTCTCGAGGTGTCGCCGAACCTGTGGACCGGTGTCGGCTTGGTTCGGGGTGGCGCGGGCACGGCGCTGGTCGGCTCACACGAGGAGGTCGCCGATCGGATCGCCGAGTACGCGGCGGTCGGGCTCGACCACTTCGTGTTCTCCGGGTATCCCCACCTCGAAGAGGCATATCGGTTCGGTGAGGGTGTGCGGCCGATCCTCGAGCGACGCGGCCTGGTGGCGCCGCGCGAGGATCGGCCGGGCGATCTGTCGGGTTCGACGGCGTTCCTGCCGTCCGCCCGGTAGGGCCGCGGTCAGCCCTGCGCCAGCACCATCAATTCGTCGAGCAGTTTCGCCACGGCTTCCGCTTCGGTGAGGAAGCCGTCGTGGCCGTTGCGGGAGACGAGAACGCGCAGCCTGTCGGCTCCCGGGAGCCCGTCCGCGATCTCCTGCTGTAACCGCAGCGGATACAGGCGGTCCGAGTCGACGCCGGCGACGATGGTCTTCACGGGAGTGGAAGCAAGCGCAGCGTCGACTCCACCGCGGCCGCGGCCTACGTCGTGCCGGTTCATCACTTCGGACAGCACGACGTAGGTGCCCGGATCGAACCGTGCCACGAGCTTGTCGGCCTGATGCTCGAGGTACCCCTCCACCGAGTACCGCCCCCCGCGCCACGGGTCCTCGCCGTCCTGCGGGTGGTTCGCGAACCGGGCATCGAGTTCGAGTTCGGTGCGGTAGGTCAGGTGCGCGATCCGGCGGGCGATGCCGAGACCGGTCGCGGGGATGCGGCCGGTGCCGTAGTAGTCGCCTCCCTGCCAGTCCGGATCCGCGGTGATCGCGGCGATCTGCGTGCTCTGCATGCCGATCTGGTCGGCGGTCGCGCGTGCGCCGGTCGCGAGCACGAGCGCAGCGCGTACCCGGTCGGGGTGGGTGACGATCCACTCGAGTGTGCGCATACCGCCCATGGAGCCGCCGGTCACAGCGGCGAGAGTGTCGATGCCGAGCGCGTCGAGCAGTGCGGCTTCGGCGGCGACCTGATCGCGCACGGTGATCTGGGGGAACCGTGAACCCCAGGCCGTGCCGTCGGGTGCGAGGCTTCCCGGGCCGGTGGTGCCGCGGCAGCCGCCGAGCACGTTGGTGGAGATCACGCACCACCGATCGGTGTCGAGCGGGGCTCCGGGACCGACCATTCCCGACCACCAGCCCGGCGACGGATGATCCGGACCGGCCTGGCCGGTCACATGCGAATCACCTGTCAGGGCGTGCTCGATGAGAACGACATTGTCGCGGGCAGCAGAGAGCGCACCCCATCGCTGAACCGCGATCGTGACGTCCGGAAGCGACTCGCCGCTCTCGAGCTTCAGGGAGCCGATGCGGATCTTTTGCAGGCGTCCGTCGGCGGGCGGCAGTTCGACGTGCGCCGGCTGCGTGTCCGTGTCTGTGGTCAAGGCGTGACCGCCTCGGCGTGGGGAGAGAACGAGGCGCCACGGGCAAGCGTGATCGACTCGACGGCCCGGCCGCTCGGGGGGAAGATGTACTGGGTGTCGCTCATCATGTCCTTCGAACCCTGGGGGAGGGCGCGGAGCAGGAGCTGTTCGCTCGTCATCTCACCCTCCCGAAACCGGCTTGCCGTCGGCCTTCCGACGACCGTGTCCTCACCCGGAGCACCCCACCCTGGCTGGAGGGTTGCCGGCCAGCAAGCCGGGGCTTCGCGCTGGCACTCATGACCTCGCCGAAAGTCTAGCGACTCTCGCGCGCGAAGGGGCATGGGGTCCCGCAGCGGCTGTGACCAGCGGCAAGGTTACCGGTCGGTAGTAGTCGAGGGCGGTATTGCCGCTTTGCGGACGCGTCGGATAGCAGTACGCTTGTCTTGTTTGGTCGCTGTCAGTACGCGGGACAGGGCCATGCTCGCTCGTACCGAGCCGATGGCGACTGCGCTCACAAAGCACAGTCGATTGGGGACCAAGTAAACGTCCTAGGAGGACAAGAAGCGCACATGTCCAAGATCAAAGTTGAGGGTAAAGTCGTCGAACTCGACGGCGACGAGATGACCCGCATTATCTGGCAGTTCATCAAAGACAAGCTGATCCATCCGTACCTGGACGTGGATCTCGAATATTACGACCTCGGTGTGGAGCACCGCGATGCCACCGACGATCAGGTGACCATCGACGCGGCCAACGCCATCAAGAAGCACAACGTCGGCGTCAAGTGCGCGACGATCACGCCGGACGAGGCGCGGGTCGAAGAATTCGGCCTGAAGAAGATGTGGCGTTCGCCCAACGGCACCATCCGTAACATCCTCGGCGGCACCATTTTCCGCGCGCCGATCATCATCTCGAACGTGCCGCGCCTGGTGCCGGGCTGGACCAAGCCCGTCATCGTCGGCCGCCACGCATTCGGTGATCAGTACCGCGCCACCGACTTCAAGGTCGACCGTCCGGGCACCGTGACGATCACCTTCACCCCGGAGGACGGCAGCGAGCCGATCCAGCACGAGGTGTGCCAGATCCCCGACGACGGCGGCGTCGTCATGGGTATGTACAACTACAAGAAGTCCATCCAGGACTTCGCGCGCGCATCACTGTCGTATGGTCTGCAGCGCAACTACCCCGTGTACCTGTCGACGAAGAACACGATCCTCAAGGCCTACGACGGCATGTTCAAGGACGAGTTCCAGCGCATCTACGAGGAAGAGTTCAAGGCAGAGTTCGACGCCGCGGGCCTGACCTACGAGCACCGCCTCATCGACGACATGGTCGCCTCCTCGCTCAAGTGGGAGGGTGGGTACGTCTGGGCCTGCAAGAACTACGACGGCGACGTCCAGTCCGACACCGTCGCGCAGGGCTACGGCTCGCTCGGCCTGATGACGTCGGTCCTGATGACCCCGGACGGAAAGACCGTCGAGGCGGAGGCCGCACACGGCACCGTGACCCGCCACTTCCGCCAGCATCAGCAGGGCAAGCCGACGTCGACCAACCCGATCGCGTCGATCTTCGCTTGGACCCGCGGTCTCGAGCACCGTGGCAAGCTCGACAACACCCCCGAGGTGATCGAGTTCGCACAGCAGCTCGAGGACGTCGTCATCAAGACCGTCGAGAACGGCCAGATGACCAAGGACCTCGCTCTGCTGGTCGGCCCCGAGCAGGCGTGGCTCACCACCGAGGAGTTCCTCGGCGCGCTCGACGAGAACCTGCAGAAGGCTCGCGCCTGACCCTGCTCTCCGGTTAGGCAGCACAGACACGGGACGCCCTTCGGGGCGTCCCGTGTCGTGTCGGGCAGGCTGTTCCTGCCGCCCGTGTGTTCGGGTCGTAGGGTTCGTCGGGGCGTGGCGGGAGCCACGAACGAGGACGCCGTGCGTCGGACTCGTCCGACATGTCGGATACGGTGACCGCCGTGTCGCTCATCATCACCACCGTGAATGTCAACGGCGTCCGCGCTGCCGCCGGCAAAGGCCTGCTGGACTGGCTTTCCGGGACGGTAGCCGACGTCGTGTGCCTGCAGGAGGTGCGCGCCACCGAGCAGCAGTTCCACGCCGCGATCGCGCCCGCGCTGGAATCCGGCTGGCACTGTGTCGGAGCCGAATCGTCGGCCAAGGGACGCGCGGGTGTGGCGATTCTGTCCCGCATCCCCGCCGACGCGGTGCGCGTGGGGTTCGACGCCGAGGAGTTCTCGGCGGCGGGCAGGTACATCGAAGCGGATTTCGGTGCCGTGACCGTGGGCAGCCTCTACCTGCCCACCGGGGAGGCGCAGACACCCAAGCAGGACGACAAGGAGCGCTTCATGAAGGGCTTCGGGGCGTACCTGGCGGAGCGGTCGGCTGCGGTGACGGCCCAGGGCAGGGACATGGTCGTGTGCGGCGACTGGAACATCGCCCCCACGGAGCGCGACATCAAGAACTGGAAGGGCAACGTCAAGAAATCGGGCTTCCTTCCGGGCGAGCGAGCCTGGGTGGCCGAGCTGCTCGATGCCGGGTGGCGGGATGTGGTCCGCGACGTGCACGGCGACGTGCCCGGGCCGTATTCGTGGTGGTCGTACCGCGGTAAAGCCTTCGACACCGACGCGGGGTGGCGGATCGACTATCACCTCGTGACCGCGGCCCTGGCCGCGCGCGTGACCGATGCCCGAGTGGAACGTGCCGCAACATACGCCGACCGCTGGTCGGATCACGCACCCGTGACGGTGACCTTCTCCTGACGCTCTCCGACGAACCCTCGACGCTCGGCTGACGCACCCCTGACGCATCGCAGAAGCGCAGGCGGACCTCGGTGGCATCACCGAAACCGATTCGTGAAATTATCGAGACATGTCCAGCACCGCAGTTTCGAACACCACGAAGCCGAAGGCACGCCCGCGCGTGCTGTCCGGCATCCAGCCCACCTCGGATTCGTTCCACCTCGGGAACTTTCTCGGTGCGCTGGCGCAGTGGGTTCCCGCGCAGGACGAGAACGACGCGTTCTACTTCATCCCGGATCTGCACGCGATCACCGTTCCCTACGAACCCAAGCTTCTCCGCAAGCGCGTCCTCGTCTCCGCCGCACAGTTGCTCGCCATCGGGATCGACCCGGAGAAGTCCGTGCTGTTCGTGCAGAGCCAGGTGCCCGAGCACGCCGAACTGTCGTGGGTTCTGAGCTGTATCACCGGGTTCGGTGAAGCCTCGAGAATGACGCAGTTCAAGGACAAGGCTGCCAAGCAGGGCACCGACCACGCGGGCGTCGGGTTGTTCACGTACCCGATTCTGATGGCCGCCGACATCCTGCTCTACCGCGCCAGCCACGTTCCGGTGGGCGAGGATCAGCGCCAGCACCTCGAACTCACCCGCGACCTCGCTCAGCGGTTCAACTCCCGTTTCGGCAAGACCTTCGTCGTACCCGAGCCGATGATCGTCAAGGAAACCGCCAAGATCTACGACCTGCAGGACCCGACCTCGAAGATGAGCAAGTCCGCCGCGACCGACGCCGGCCTGATCAATCTTCTCGACGATCCGAAGGTGTCCGCGAAGAAGATCCGCTCGGCGGTGACCGACAACGAGCGCGAAATCCGGTTCGACCGGGAGACCAAGCCGGGTGTCTCGAACCTGCTCACGATCCAATCGGCCCTGTCCGGGCGGAGCATCGACGACCTCGTCGCGGGTTACGAGGGCAAGGGTTACGGCGATCTCAAGGCCGACACCGCCGAGGTGCTCACCGAGTTCGTCACCCCCATTCGCGCGCGCGTGGACGAGTACCTGAGCGACGAGGCGGAACTGCTCCGCATCCTCGATCACGGCGCGGATCGTGCGCGAGAGGTTGCGTCCCGCACGCTGGCTCAGGTCTATGACAGGGTGGGATTCCTGCCCCGAAAGTAGATGAAGGAGTGCCTTGATGGCCGGCGAGCCGGACGGCGACAAGAAGCCGAGTTTTCTCGAGCGCCAGCGCGCCGCACATCCTTCGTTCGACCGGCTGATGCGGGCAGCCGACCGTTATCAGAGCCAGAAAGGTGACTACTACGCCGCCGGACTGACGTATTTCACGGTGCTCGCGATCGTCCCGATCATCATGGTCGGGTTCTCTCTCGTCGGTTTCGTGCTCGCCGGGCGTCCCGAGTTGCTCGACGACGTTCGCGACGTCATCGCTCAGAACATCCCGGGAGAACTCGGCGGCACAGTCCAGGACCTGATCGACTCCGCGATCAACGCGCGCAGCACGGTGGGTCTCATCGGCTCACTTACCGCGGTGTACGCCGGGCTCGCGTGGATGGCGAATCTCCGGGACGCCCTGACGGCGATGTGGGACTACGCCCGGGACAAACCGAACTTCGTGATCGTCAAGCTCAAGGACGGTGCGGCGCTTCTCGGTCTGGCCCTGGCGATGGTGGTGTCGCTGGGCTTGTCCGCGGTCAGCAGCGGCCCGATCATGCGCCGGGTGGTCGAGGTGCTCAACCTGCAGAACATCGTCGGTATCGGAGTGGCGCTGCGCATCGCGGCGCTGCTCTTCTCGATCGCCGCGACCGCGGCTGTGTTCACCTGGGTGATCGCGCGGCTCCCGCGCGAACCCGTTGCCTTCCGCAGCGCGATCTTCGCCGGAACGCTCGCCGGAATCGGATTCGAGATTCTCAAGCAGGCCGGTTCGCTGTATCTCGAGAGGGTGCTGGTCGGGCCGGCGGGCGTCGCGTTCGGCCCCATCCTCGGTCTGCTCGTGTTCGCCAACCTCACCGCGCGGCTGGTGTTGTTCTGTACGGCCCTCGCGGCATCGTCGCGCGCGAATCTCGCGCTGGCACACCGTCCCCCGCCCGAGTCCGCATTCATCTCGCCGCGACTCGAGGTCCGCGAGGGGCTCGATGCGCGACGCGGTGTGGCGATCTTCGGAGCCGGCGTCCTCGGTGGTGTTCTCGCGGCGGCGCGCCTGCGCCGCAAGTGATCCCGGAGACGCGCGTGCGTCGCACGTGAGGGTGCGGGCGCGTCTGTGACACATGGGCAGACGGCAGCGCGGGCCCGTCCCCGAGGGGCCGGACCCGCGCTGCGCGGTGTGTGCGTGTCAGCGAGCGAACATCAGCGCGCGCTTGACTTCCTGGATCGCCTTCGTCACCTGGATGCCACGAGGGCAGGCGTCGGTGCAGTTGAAGGTGGTGCGGCAACGCCACACACCTTCCTTGTCGTTGAGGATGTCCAGACGCTCGGCAGCACCTTCGTCACGCGAGTCGAAGATGAAGCGGTGAGCGTTGACGATGGCAGCGGGACCGAAGTAGCTGCCGTCGCTCCAGTACACCGGGCACGACGTGGTGCAGCAGGCGCAGAGGATGCACTTGGTGGTGTCGTCGAACCGCGCACGGTCGGCCTGCGACTGGATGCGCTCGCGGGTCGGCTCGTTGCCCGTCGTGATGAGGAACGGCTTCACGGCGCGGAACGCGTCGAAGAAGGGTTCCATGTCGACGATCAGATCCTTCTCGACCGGCAGGCCGCGGATGGGCTCGACGGTGATGGTGACCGGCTTGCCGTCCTTGGGGAGCATGTCCTTCATCAGGATCTTGCACGCCAGGCGGTTGACGCCGTTGATCCGCATCGCGTCGGAGCCGCAGACGCCGTGTGCGCAGCTACGACGGAACGTCAGGGTGCCGTCGAGGTAGCCCTTCACGTACAGCAGCAGGTTGAGCATCCGGTCCGTGGGGAGCGCAGGCACCTGGAACGAATCCCAGTGCTGGCCCTTGTCGTCCTCCGGGTTGAACCGTGCGATCTTGAGCGTGACCATCACGGCGCCCTCGGGAACGGGAGGCAGATCCGCGGCGGCGGTGTCGTTGATTCTTTCGACAGTTGTCATCAGTACTTCCGCTCCATCGGCTCGTACCGTGTCTGGACCACTGGCTTGTAGTCCAGGCGGATATCGGAGATAAGGTCCTCACCTACTTTGTACGCCATCGTGTGCTTCATGTAATTGGCGTCGTCGCGGTTCGGGTAGTCCTCGCGAGCGTGACCGCCGCGGGACTCCTTGCGGTTGAGAGCACCGACCACGGTGACCTCGGCCATTTCCAGAAGGAAGCCGAGTTCGACCGCCTCGAGCAGGTCGCTGTTGTAGCGCTTGCCCTTGTCGTGGACGGTGATTTCCTTGTAGCGCTTCTTCAGCTCGTGGATGTCGTCGAGCGCCCGGGTGAGGGTTTCCTCGGTGCGGAACACCGACGCGTTGTTGTCCATCGTCTGCTGCAGGTCGCTGCGGATGTCGACGACGCGTTCCTTGCCGCCGGCGTGCAGGATCCGGTCGAGCCACTCGTCGACGTACTTCGTCGGGGCCTCGGGCAGCTCGGCGAACTCGTGGCTGTTCGCGTACTCGGCAGCTGCGATACCGGCGCGACGGCCGAACACGTTGATGTCGAGCAGGGAGTTGGTGCCGAGACGGTTGGCGCCGTGGACGGACACGCAGGCGCATTCGCCGGCGGCGTAGAGGCCCTTGACGACGTCGGTGCTGTTGCGCAGAACCTCACCGTCGACGTTGGTGGGGATGCCGCCCATCACGTAGTGGCACGTCGGGTACACGGGGACCAGTTCGGTGACCGGGTCGACGCCGAGGTAGGTCCGCGCGAACTCGGTGATGTCGGGGAGCTTCTCCTCGAGAACGTCCTCACCGAGGTGGGTCACGTCGATGTAGACGTAATCCTTGTTCGGTCCGGCACCGCGACCCTCGAGCACCTCGAGGACCATCGACCGGGCGACGATGTCGCGGGGCGCGAGGTCCTTGATGGTGGGCGCGTAGCGCTCCATGAACCGCTCACCGTCGGCGTTGCGGAGGATGCCGCCCTCGCCTCGGACTGCTTCCGAGATAAGGATGCCCAGGCCCGCGAGGCCCGTCGGATGGAACTGGTGGAACTCCATGTCCTCGAGCGGCAGGCCCTTGCGGAAGATGATGCCCATGCCGTCACCGGTGAGGGTGTGCGCGTTGGAGGTCGTCTTGTACATCCGGCCCGAGCCGCCCGTGGCGAACACGATCGACTTGGCGTGGAAAACGTGGATCTCGCCGGTGGACATCTCGTACGCGATCACGCCGGTCGCGACGGGGCCGTCCGGTGTCTCCGTGAGGGCGATGTCGAGCGCGTAGAACTCGTTGTAGAACTCGACGTCGTGCTTGACGCAGTTCTGGTAGAGCGTCTGGAGGATCATGTGGCCGGTGCGGTCGGCGGCGTAGCAGGCGCGGCGAACCGGAGCCTTGCCGTGATCGCGCGTGTGGCCACCGAACCGGCGCTGGTCGATCTTGCCTTCGGGGGTGCGGTTGAAGGGCAGACCCATCTTTTCCAGGTCGAGCACCGCGTCGATGGCTTCCTTCGCCATGATCTCGACCGCGTCCTGGTCGGCGAGGTAGTCGCCGCCCTTGACGGTGTCGAAGGTGTGCCATTCCCAGTTGTCTTCCTCGACGTTCGCGAGGGCTGCGCACATGCCGCCCTGGGCTGCGCCGGTGTGGCTGCGCGTCGGGTAGAGCTTGGTGAGTACCGCGGTGCGGGCGCGGGGACCGGCTTCGATGGCCGCGCGCATGCCGGCGCCGCCGGCGCCGACGATGACTACGTCGTAACGATGTTCCTGCATGGAGTTCTAGCTCCCCTAGCTCGCGGTGATGTTGGGGTCGAAGGTGAAGATCACGTAGGTACCCAGGCCCATGATCAGGATCATCGACACGAGCAGAATCGTGTTGAGCCAGAAACGGGTGGAGTCCTTGCGTGCGTAGTCCGCGATGACGGTGCGCAGGCCGTTACCGCCGTGCAACTGCGCAAGCCAGAGCATCGACAGATCCCAGATCTGCCAGAACGGGCTGGACCAGCGACCCGCGACGAACGCGAAGTTGATGCGGTGCACGCCGTCGTCGAGCATCAGCATGATGAACAGGTGACCGAGCACCAGAATGATCAGGGCGAGGCCGGAGAGGCGCATGAACAGCCACGCGTAGAGCTCGAAGTTGTTGTTCGAGACGCGACGCGGCGAGCGCGGATTGTCCAGGCTCGCGGGGCGGTCGTGCGAGGTGCCCAGGGTCTTTGCTTCGGTCATGTCAGTGCCCCGCAAACATGTTGTAGAAGATGCGTCCGGCCGCGGGGATCATCACCACGAACCAAATCGCGAGAATGGTCCAGAGCATCACTCGCTGGTACTTCGGGCCCTTGGACCAGAAGTCGATGAGCATGACCCGCAGACCGTTCAGCGCGTGGTAGAGCACCATCGCGACGAGACCGAGTTCCATGAGACCGACGATGGGGTTCTTGTAGGTCTCGATGACGCTGTCATAGGTCTCGGGATTGACCCGGACGAGTGCCGTGTCCAGGACGTGGACGAATAGGAAGAAGAAGGTCGCCACGCCGGTGATCCGGTGTAGAACCCAGGACCACATGCCGGGGTCCCCCCGGTAAAGCGACCGTGTGCGCCCCGCCTGTGCGGGGGCGGCTTCAGTCGTGCTGCTCATCGAGTGCTGTGCCTCCAACGTCAATGGTGGACGCGTCGAGCCGTTCATTACTGTCGGGGAATACCGCAGCACGGGCTCGACGAACCGGAACCGACTTGGTTCGACTCTAAACCCAACGCAAACCCGGGAACTAATCTCATCCCCGATTCGTACGGCCCCCAAATAACAAGTTAGGTATGCCTTTCCAACTGTGACGGCGACCGGTGGGGGTACCGCAACGTTGCCTGTACCACCGTGACAGGATGATCAACCATGCCGGACATCGACTGGAAAATGTTGCGCGCCAAAGCACATGACGTTATGACCCGTGCCTATGCGCCCTATTCGAACTTTCCCGTCGGGGCGGCGGGCCTTACGGTCGATGGTCGCATAGTCACCGGGTGCAATGTGGAAAATGTCTCACATGGGCTGGGACTTTGTGCCGAAACTGTACTCGTCGGTAACTTGTTTTCCGAAGGTGGCGGGCGTCTTCTCGCCGTGACCGTGTGCGACGCGCGAGGCGAAATTCTGGCGCCGTGCGGACGCTGTCGCCAACTCCTCCTCGAACACGGCGGACCCGGTCTCGTCGTCGACTCCGCTCCGCATCCGCGGACCATGTCCGAATTGCTTCCCGATGCCTTCGGTCCCGAGCAACTCGCGGCCGTGCGGGTCGAGCGAGGCCGCGATGCCTGACATCATCGGCATCATCCACCGCAAGCGTGACGGACACGAGCTTTCCGGCACCGAGATCGACTGGGTGATCGAAGCGTTCACCCACGGCATCGTCGAGGACGCGCAGATGTCCGCGCTCGCGATGGCGATCTGGTTCCGCGGGATGACCCGCGCGGAGATCGCCCGGTGGACCACCGCGATGACCGACTCCGGACGTCGGCTCGACTTCACCGGACTCGGCCTGCGCACCGTCGACAAGCATTCGACCGGCGGGGTCGGCGACAAGATCACCTTGCCGCTCGCTCCGCTTGTCGCCGCGTGCGGCGTCGCCGTTCCGCAGCTGTCCGGCCGGGGTCTCGGCCACACCGGCGGCACCCTCGACAAGCTCGAGGCGATTCCGGGGTGGCGCGCCGATCTGAGCACCGTCGAGATGGCCGAGATACTGACCGACCCCGCCGTCGGAGCGGTCGTGTGCGCCGCGGGCGCCGACCTCGCTCCCGCCGACCGCAAGCTCTACGCGCTGCGCGACGTCACCGGGACGGTCGAATCGATCCCGCTCATCGCCAGTTCGATCATGAGCAAGAAGATCGCGGAAGGCGCCGGCGCCCTCGTGCTCGACGTCAAGGTCGGCACCGGTGCCTTCATGACCGAACTCGGCGAGGCACGCGAACTCGCACAGATCATGGTCGAGCTCGGTAGCGACGCCGATCTCCCGACCACCGCGTTGATCACCCGGATGGACACTCCGCTCGGACGTACCGCGGGCAACGCCCTCGAAGTGCGCGAGGCGGTCGAGGTACTCGCCGGGGGAGGGCCCGGCGACGTCGTGGAACTCACCCTCGCCCTGGCTCGGGAGATGCTGGCAGCCGCAGGGATCGACGATGTGGACCCGGCCGAGCGGTTGCGCGACGGCAGCGCGATGGACCGGTGGCGGTCGATGATCGCGGCGCAAGGCGGCGATCCGGACGCACCCTTGCCGACCGCGACGCACACCGAGACGCTGTATGCCGACGCAGACGGTGTGCTCGCCGAGCTCGACGCTCTCGCCGTCGGGAAGGCGGCGTGGCGGCTCGGCGCCGGACGAGAACACCAGGGCCAGGCCGTGCAGCCGGGCGCGGGAGTCGAACTGCACGCCGTCGTCGGCGACACCGTCCGCAAGGGACAACCCGTCGCGACGCTCCACACCGACACGCCCGGGCGGTTTCCCGCCGCGCTGGGTGCGTTGCGTGGCGGGCTCAGCGTCTCCGAGACGGCGCCGCCGCCGCGCCCGCTGATCGTCGAGCGGATCACGCCGTAGCGGACTACCGTCCCGAAACATGAGTGACGAGTCGGTGGTTCCCGGAATGTTCGACGGCAGGGCCGAGTCGGTGAAGCTCGCGCCGAAAGTGCTCCTGCACGACCACCTGGACGGCGGGCTGCGTCCCGGGACGGTTCTCGAACTCGCCGACGCGTGCGGCTGGTCGCTTCCCGCCGACACCGAAGACGACCTTGCCCGCTGGTTCCGGGAGTCGGCCGACAGCGGCACCCTCGTCCGGTACCTCGAGACGTTCGAGCACACCGTCGCGGTGATGCAGACGCCGGAAGGTCTCGAGCGGGTGGCACGGGAATGCGTGATGGACCTGGCGGACGACGGGGTCGTGTACGCCGAGGTCAGGTTCGCGCCCGAACAACACCTCGAGCGCGGACTGACGCTCGACGAGGTGGTCGAGCATGTCCTCGAAGGCTTCCGCGCCGGCGAGTCGGAGGCGCGTGCCGCCGGGCGCCCCATCATCGTCGGGTGTCTGCTCACGGCGATGCGCCATGCCGCGCGATCCCGGGAGATCGCAGAACTCGCGGTCCGGTTCCGTGACCGGGGAGTGGTGGGTTTCGACATCGCCGGCGCGGAGGCCGGTAATCCGCCCAGCCGCCACCTCGATGCCTTCGAATACACGCGAGCAGCCAACGCGCACTTCACTATTCATGCGGGCGAGGCATTCGGTCTGCCGTCCATCCACGAGGCCGTAGCTTTCTGCGGTGCCGACCGGCTCGGTCACGGCGTCCGCATCCTCGACGACATCGTGCTGGGCGAGAACGGCGAGCCACGGCTCGGGCTGCTGGCGAGCTACGTCCGCGACAAGCGCATCCCGCTCGAGCTGTGCCCGAGTTCCAACGTGCAGACCGGGGCCGTGCTGACACTCGCGGAACATCCGTTCGACCTGCTCGCGCGGTTGCGTTTCCGCGTCACCGTCAACACCGACAATCGGTTGATGAGCGACACCACCATGACCAAGGAGATGGTGCAGCTCGCCGACACGTTCGGGTACGGCTGGGCCGACCTCGAGCGTTTCACGATCAACGCGATGAAGTCGGCGTTCCTGCCGTTCGATCAGCGGCTCGCCCTGATCGACGACGTCATCAAACCGGGTTACGCCGTCCTGATCGGCTGAGCGGGCCGAAGCGGTGCGAACGCGTCAGTTCTTGTTCAGCCGTGCTTCGAACTCGCGCTCGAGTTCACGCCACGCGAGAGCTTCGGCGTCGAACGGTGCGCTCGGAGCGAGGCGGCCCGGGTCGGGTTCGAGAACGTAGTTGACGAACCATCCCAGCTCCGTGGATGCCGCGAGGGCCGCTTCGGTGCTGTCGTCGTTCGCGTAACCGGCGGCGTCGGTGAACAACTCGACGGCGAGCTCGAGTTGTTCCGGGTCGACGGCGGCGATGCCCTCGGCGATGTCGTCGGCGATGCCCGTGAGCACGTAGACGTTGTCGTCGATGGCAGCGACCTCGAGCGACCCGTCGACCGCAGCGATCCGGATCTCCTCGTACGTTTCGAGCTGGGACATGTCGTGGTCGTGGTTGTCGGCGAGATACCGCGCGAGAACGCGCTCGGACGGGAAGACGAAGATCCGTCCCTCCTGCCCGAGGAACACCGCGTCGTCGTCGAGGTAGCAACGCAGGGTGAACCACGTACCGTCCGACGTGATGATCTTGATGGGGTCGATGCCGACGGAGGCCCAGAAGTCGTCTTCGTCGTCGTCGAGGAACTCGTACTCGTCGTTGTCGACCTCGTCCTGGACCGTGTCGTCGGCTTCCAGTTCGTTCTCGTCCGAGGCCACCAGTTCCGACTCGATCTCGGCCACGACCGCCTCGTCCACCGCGGGCGTGGTCACCACGGCGTCGAGTGCGTCGATCACCGCGTCCCAGTCTTCGGCGATCGCGGTGCCGATGCTGTTCCACAGCTCGTGTCCCTCGCGGCCCGCGACGGCCGACGCGCCGTGGCGGAGCAGGGTATCGACTTCGGTCCGCTCGAAGAACTTGGTGACGACATCGAGTTCGCACACGTCGCCGAGGATGCTGACGATGTCGAACGTGTCCTGCAGTTCGGAGATCGACTCGGCGTCGGGATCGGCGGCCGCGAGTTCCGGTACGCCGATCAGGTCGTACGAGTGCGCGTCGTCGGGTTCGAACTCGACAGCGGCGAGCTTGGCGACCACGGGCCACGCGGGATGCTCCACGAGATCGTTGTCGCCACCGGAGCGGACGAACGCCACCATCGCGGCCACGCTCGGGAATCCGTACAGGTCGTCGCCGTGGCCGAGAAACGCCTCCCATTCGTCGTCGCCCTCACGCCAGCGCGGTGCCCACAGGGTCACGAGGTCGCCGTCGGTGAGACCGAGCTCTATCGGGACGATGTCTCCAGCCATGGCGCGAAGCCTAGCCATGTCGCCGCCGAGAATATAGCCGGGGTGGCAAGCAGCACGTCATCGAAGCGCACCCCGAAGGTCGTCGACGAGTGCGACCCGCTGTGCGGCGGCTGCCTCGGCCGCCGCATGGACTGTCGTGAGGATCGATGCCGCGAGCTCTCGCGCGTCCATGCGGCATGCTGCTTCCTCTAGCCGAAGATCCGCGAGGGCGCCCGTCCCGTCGACGCGCGCGGCGATCCGGCCGTCCGGACTCTGCGCGGTCGCCCGGATGCCGTGTATCCCTTCCAAGGTGCTCTCGAGAGCGTCGAGTTTCGTGCGGACGCGATCGACGATCGCCGTCACCTGCTGTTCACTCATCGGTGGTCCCCCTTGTTCTCGTCGGATTCGGGCGTGCGGCTTCCGGCTCGGTCACGACCGGTGGGCGGCCCGCGCGTCGCCGTACGAAAAATGCCGCATCCGGTCGAGCACTTCGCGTGGGACGCCCTGTTCGTGCAGTTCTCGGTGACGGAGCGTCGCGGCTTCCTGTGCGGCGACGCGATTCAGGGCGAGGATCTCGTCGGCGAGCGCACCCGCGCCGTAGCGAAGTTCGCGGGGATCGATGCGCAGCTCGACCGGGAGGCCGTCGTCGGTGGTCCGCACCGAGATCGTGCCCGCGCGATTGTGGGCGATCGCGGTGATCGGGGCGGTCGGCGGAACGGGAGTCGTGAGATCCATATCCGGTTGGACGCAGGGACTGCCCGGGTGGTTCCCGGCCCGGACGATTCCGGTCGGCCGGCGTACACCGTTCACGCAGTCGTCGGCCGGTAGAACCCCTGGAACGCCATGCCGCCGTTGCCGGTGCGGATCGGGGTGACCGCGACGGGATCGCCTGCTTCCACCATCATTCCGTTGCCGACCACCATCGCGACGTGCCCGTCCCAGACCGCGAGGTCGCCCGGCAGGACCGATCCCGGATCGACGCGTTGCCCGACGTCCTGCTCCTGCGCCAAGCGTGGGATCTCCACGCCCGCTTCGGCGTAGGCGTACTGCGTCAAACCGCTGCAGTCCAGTCCGCTGCCGGGCGACGTGCCGCCCCACAGGTACGGCGTGCCCTGCTGCTCGAGCGCGCGGCGGACGGCCGTCGCCGCGGCGGCATTGGGGGCGGTGCTGACGCTGCCGTCGGGAAGGACCACCTCGGTTCCGGTGTCCCCGGATCGGCTTCCCACCATCGCGTGCGCGGCGGGGTCGGCCGCGGACGGCGCGTCCACCGGGGTGTGCTCGGGGAGCAGCGCGGTCAGCCGGTCGGTGAGATCCGCGAGGGTCGACACGACCCGGGTGAGCACCCGCAGACCCTCGGCGATGTGCTCGACCGCGACGGTGAGCAGCATCAGCTGACCGTGCGGCAGACCCGCCACGGGTGCCGCCCGATTCGCGAACGCGAGGAACGAGTCGACGAGCCGTTGGAGTTCGGCGGTGCCGGTCGCGACGGTGACCGTCGCCTCCAGCGCGACGGCCGCGATGCCGAGTCCACGGTCGGCGGCCACCAGGACATCGGACACCACCCGTTCGGCGCCGGCGACGGCATTCTCCGCGGCGGGCCCTGTCCACGCCCACGCAAGCTCGGCGACGGCGTCCCGCCCGGCCGCATGAACCTCCTCCGCGAGTTGTGCTCCTACCCGTAGGAGGGCGCCCGGATCCGGTGCCGGGGCAGAAGCGGAACCGAAGGCGTCGAGCAACTCCCTCAGGGGCGCTGTCAGCAGGTCGCCGCCGACGGCCGCGATCACGCGTCGTCCTGCACGGCCAGCAGTCGACGCGCCACCGCGTCGACCGAACGCTCGTATGCCGCCGCCGACGCCGTTGCTGCCGCACTCATCCCGGCGAGGGCGCCGCCGAGGCGATCGAGGTCGCGTCCGTGGGCGTCGTGCGTCGCAACGAGCGCGGCGAAGAACGTCGCACCCACGGGGCCGAGCACCGGACCGAGCAGGGCGGGGTCACCGTCCCGGGTGTGTGCTGCCGCACTGTGCATGCGTTCGGCCAGTGCGGCAGCCCGGTGCCCGAACGCCGCGATCGTCGCGGTGTCGGCGCGGACCGCCACCACGGTTCCTTCGTGCGGTCCGCCGCCGAATTGCCGGTCCCTGTCGAGTTCTTCCGACACTCGTCCCCCCGTGGTCGATTGCGGTGTCCACCGTCACGTCGAGTGCGGCGCGAGGTGGACATTCCTCATCGGGGTTCGACGCATAGCGGACGGGTCCGGTTCCCTCGTACCTGCACGTGTCGTGAGCGCTCTATCCTTTTCTGCATGGACATGCTCGTTGTCGACCACCCGCTCGCTGCTTCTCTCCTCACCATTCTTCGCGACGAACGCAGCGACAACGCTGCATTCCGAGACGCGTTGAGCCGGCTCACCCAGATGCTCGTCTACGAGGCGGTGCGCGACGCGCCGGTCGAGAAGTTCGAGGTCAAGTCGCCGGTGGCGGTCACCGAGGGCGTGCGGTTGCAACAGCCGCCGTTGCTCGTCCCCGTCCTGCGCGCCGGACTCGGCATGGTCGACCAGGCCCACGCCCTGATCCCTCAGGCTCGGGTGGGATTCGTGGGTCTCGCCCGCGACGAGAAAACCTTCGAGCCGGTGCCGTATCTCGAGTCGCTGCCCGAGAACCTGTCCGGGTTGCCCGTGTTCGTGCTCGATCCGATGCTCGCGACGGGAGGTTCGATGGTGCACACCCTCGACCTGCTCGTGGCGCGCGGCGCCACCGACATCACCGCGGTGTGTGTCGTCGCGGCACCGCAGGGGGTCGATGCGCTGGCAGCGTCCGGTCATCCGGTCCGCCTGGTGACCGCGTCGGTCGACGAGGGTCTCAACGACAACAAGTACATCGTGCCGGGTCTCGGCGATGCCGGAGATCGCCAGTACGGTCCCCGGTAGTCCGGGGAAGTCGCATCCCGAGCCGGTCGGTCAGAGCACCGAGTCGCCGAGCGCGGAGGCCCACTCGCGGAGGGCTCCGAGAGTTGTCTCCGCGGTGGAGCGGTCGATGTCGGTGACGACCTCGAGGTAGAACTTCAGCTTCGGTTCGGTGCCGGACGGCCGCACCACCACGCGCACGGTCGGGCCCTCGAACACGAGAGCGTCGGTGTTCAGCGGTCCGTCGGCCGCAGCCAGGTCGGTGACCGTCACCGCCTCGCCCGCGAGCGTGCGCGGTGGCGACGACCTCAGATGCGCCATGATCTCGTCGATGCGGCTCAGATCGTCGACGCGCAGCGAGACCTGATCGCCCATGTGGATACCGAACTCGCGGTACAGGTCGTCGAGGGTATCGAGAAGCGTGCGCCCCGACGCTTTCAGAGCCGCAACGTAGTCCGCGACCACGACGGCGGTGCCGATGCCGTCCTTGTCGCGCACCGCGTCGGGGTCGACGCAGTGACCGATCGCCTCCTCGTATGCGTAGACCAATCCGTCTCCGGCGCGGGCGAGCCACTTGAAGCCGGTCAGGGTCTGGGCGAACCGGGCGCCGCGCGCCGCGGCGAGCTTGCCGAGCAGCGTGGAGGACACGATGGTCGTGGCGACGAGCGGGTCGGGCGGAGCCGATTCCAGGATGCGCTCGCCGAGCAGCACCCCGGTCTCGTCACCGCGCAGCATCCGCCACCCGTCCGCGGTGGGTACTCCGACCGCACAGCGGTCGGCGTCGGGATCGAGGGCGAGGGCCACGTCGGCACCGACGGCGGAGGCGAGTGCCAGCAGCGCGTCGGACGCACCGGGCTCCTCGGGGTTGGGGAAGGCGACCGTGGGAAAGGCGGGGTCGGGGGTGAACTGGGACGCGACGACATGCACGTCGTCGAACCCCGCGGCGCGCAGCGCAGCGACGGCGGTCTCCCCGCCGACACCGTGCAGCGGGGTCAGGGCGATCCGCACATCACGCCGGGATGAGCGCGGCAACGTCGCCACTCGTGCGAGATACCGCTCGAGAAGTTCGTCACCCGAGGTGACGACGGTGGTGCGCGGAATCTGTGCCGCGTCCGGTGCTGCATCGATCGCGGCTTCGATCTCGCGGTCGGCGGGTGCGGCCAACTGTGCGCCACCCGAGAGATACACCTTGTAGCCGTTGTCGCCGGCGGGGTTGTGCGACGCCGTGATCTGAACTCCCGCAACGGCTCCGAGGTCACGTACCGCGAACGCGGTGACGGGAGTGGGAAGCGGGCGGGGCAGTGCCACCACGTCGAACCCGGCCGCCGCGAGGACTTCCGCCGCGGCAGCGAAGAAGTCCGCCGAGCCGGTCCGGGCGTCGCGCCCGACGACGACGGTGCCGCCGCCGTGGCCACGGTCGGTCAGCCAGCGTGCGAGCCCCGCCGTGGCACGAACGACCACGGGCACGTTCATCCGGTCGGGCCCGTCGCCCACCGGGCCGCGCAGCCCGGCGGTGCCGAAACGCAACGTCACAGCCGCGCTGCCAGGTCGCGGAGCAGATCGCCCATCCGGGTGGCTGCGTCGCGACCCGCCGCGAGGACTTCCGCGTGGTCGAGGTGCGCGCCGGTGATGCCGGCGGCGGCGTTGGTGACGAGGGAGACGCCGAGCACCCGCGCACCGGCGGCGCGCGCGGCGATCGTCTCGTGCACGGTGGACATGCCCACTAGATCTGCGCCGAGGGTGCGCAGCATCCGGATCTCCGCGGGCGTCTCGTAGTGGGGGCCGGGCAGTCCCGCGTAGACGCCCTCGGCGAGGCTGGGGTCGATCTCGCGCGCCAGTGCACGTAGATCTGCGGAATACGCGTCGACGAGGTCCACGAACTGCGCACCTCGCAACGGCGACCGGCCGGTGAGATTGAGGTGGTCGGAGATCAGCACCGGCTGACCTACCGCGAAATCGGGATCGATACCGCCGGCGGCGTTGGTGAGGATCACGGTGTGCGCGCCCGCAGCGACGGCCGTGCGGACGGGATGGACCACACGGGTGAGGTCGTGACCTTCGTAGGCGTGGCTGCGGCCCGCCAGAACGAGAACCGCGTTGTCGCCTGCCCGCACCGAGTGCACGGTGCCGGGATGTCCGGCTGCGGTGGGCGGTGCAAAGCCGGGGAGTTCGCTCATCGGCACGGTGGCGACGGGCGTGCCGAACCTCTCGACGGCCGCGCGCCACCCCGAGCCCAGGACGACGGCGACGCCGTGCGCAGGCACCGACGAACGTTCGGCGATGACGGCGGCGGCAGCGATCGCTTCGGCTGCGGGATCGAGAATGACGTCCGGGTGTCCCATGACACGGACCCTAACGTCCCGGCCGTGGTTACTTGCGAGTAACCACGGGCGTTATCCTGGCTCGCATGCCCTATCTCGAACGCGACGGCGACGTCTTCGTACTGCACCTCGGCGACCGCGACGCGGAAGCGACGGACAACCGTTTCCACCCGGATCGGCTCGCGGCGATCGGCGCGCTGCTCGACGAGGTCGAAGCGCACGACGGCCCCGCGGCCCTCGTCACCGCAGCGACGGGCAAGTTCTGGAGCAACGGACTCGACACCGACTGGGTGTTCGCGAACCTGACGGAACTGCCCGGGTACCTCGATACCGTGCACGACCTCTACGTGCGGATACTGACCTTCCCCGCCGCCACGGTCGCTGCCGTGCAGGGCCACGCGTTCGGTGCCGGAGCCATGCTTGCGCTGGCCCATGATTTCCGTGTCATGCGAGCGGACCGGGGATTCTGGTGCCTGCCCGAGGTGCAGCTGAACATGCCGTTCACGGTGGGGATGTCGGCGCTGGTCCGGTCCCGGCTGCCGATCCAGACCGCGGTGGAGGCCATCACGACCGGTCGCCGTTACGGGGGCACCGACGCCGTGGCGTCCGGCATCGTCGAGCAGACCGTCGACGGTGACGCGGTACTCGCCGCGGCCGTCGAACGCGCCGCCGCGCTCACCGGCACCCGGGGCAAGAACCTCACGACCATCAAGCGTGGTCTGCACGCCCCTCTGATCGCTGCTCTCGAGATACGGACGGACGCGTCGAACTTCGTGCTCGGCTGACGCTGCTGCCCGATCCGTCGGGTCGGTCCGGCATGACAGACTGGACAGCGTGACGACACTTGCCGACAGCGCGATCGAGGCTGCTTCAGACACCTTGGTCGCGCTGTCGCATTCGATTCACGCCGAACCGGAACTCGCCTTCGAGGAGTACCGCAGCGCCGCGAAGATCATCGACGTGCTGCGCGGCTGCGGTTTCGAGGTGCGCACCGGCATCGCCGACCTGCCGACCGCCTTCGATGCCCGGTTCGGCAGCGGTGACCTGGTGCTCGCGTTCTGCGCCGAGTACGACGCGCTGCCCGGCATCGGACACGCGTGCGGGCACAACATCATTGCTGCGGCCGCGGTCGGCGCGGGCATCGGTCTGGCCGCGCTCGCGGACGAACTCGGCGTCACGGTCCGCGTGATCGGTACGCCCGCCGAGGAAACGGGCGGCGGCAAGGTTCTCATGCTCGAACGCGGAGTATTCGACGACGTCGGCGCGGCGATGATGGTGCATCCCGGACCGATCGACATCACCGGTGCGACCTCGCTCGCACTCTCCGACATCGCCGTCGATTACCTGGGCCGCGAGGCCCACGCCTCCGCGGCCCCGGAACACGGGCGCAACGCCGCGGACGCCGCCACCGTCGCGCAGGTCGCCGTCGGCCTGCTGCGGCAGCACCTGCACCCGGGCCAGCAGATCCACGGCATCGTCGGCTACGGCGGCGCCGCCCCCAACATCGTGCCCGGCCACACCGAGCTTCTCTACTACCTGCGCGCGACCTCGGCCGAACTGCTCGACGACCTCGGCCGGCGTGCGGAGGGCTGTTTCGCAGCCGGCGCGATCGCGACGGGCTGCACACACCGGATCAGGACGGTGTCGCCGCCCTACACGGAGCTCACACCCGACCCGTGGCTGGTGCAGGCATATCGTGAGGAGATCATCGGGCTCGGCCGCGCGCCGTTGCCCGCCGAAGAGGAAGGATCGCGCCCGCTGGGCAGCACCGACATGGGAAACGTGACGAACGTGGTGCCAGGAATTCATCCGGTCATCGGATTGGACTCCGGTGGTGCCGTGACGCATCAGGAAGCGTTCGCCGCGGCATGCGTCACCGACTCGGCCGACCGCGCAGTTCTCGACGGTGCGCGCGCTCTCGCAGCGACCGCTGCGCGCGCTGCCGCCGATCCCGTCCAGCGCGCCCGGTTGCTCGAGGGAGTCGAGCGCCGATGAATCCGTACGTGGAGAAGTGGCTCGGAGCGCACACCGAAGATCTCAGTGCCTGGCGCAGGCATCTGCATGCCAATCCGGAACTCGCACGTCAGGAGTACGCCACGACGGAGTTCGTCGCGCGGCACCTGGCTGCCGCGGGACTCGTGCCGAAGGTGCTGCCGCGCGGAACAGGCCTCATCTGCGACCTGGGCCCCACCGGCGGTCCGCGTATTGCGCTACGTGCCGATATGGACGCGCTGCCGCTCCAGGAGATCACCGGTCTGCCGTTTTCGTCGACTGTGCCGGGTGTCTCTCACGCCTGCGGCCACGACGCACACACCACGGTGCTGCTCGGTACGGGTCTCGCGCTCGCGTCGATGCCCGAGTTGCCGGTCGGTGTGCGGTTGGTGTTCCAGCCCGCCGAGGAAGTGATGCCGGGCGGCGCTCTCGACGTGGTCGCCGCCGGTGGCCTGGACGGGGTGTCGCGGATCTTCGCGCTGCACTGCGACCCGCGGCTCGAGGCGGGCAAGGTCGGGATGCGGACCGGCGCGATCACGTCCGCGGCAGATACCGTCGAACTGGTCCTGGACTCTCCGGGCGGTCACACCTCGCGCCCGCACCTCACCGGCGACCTCGTGTACGGACTGGGCGCGGTGATCACCGGCTTGCCGGGACTGCTGAGCCGGCGCATCGACCCCCGCACCGGAACCGTCATGGTGTGGGGCGCTGTCAGTGCGGGCAAGGCGCCCAACGCTATTCCCCGCACCGGCATGCTCGCCGGCACCGTACGCACCGGTGACCACGCGACCTGGCAACTGCTCGAGCCGATGGTGCGGGAAATCGTGCACGGACTCCTGGCACCGACGGGTGTGCGGTATCAACTGAACTATCTGCGTGGCGTGCCACCTGTCGTCAACGACACGGAGTCGGCCCGCATGTTCGAGGACGCGATCCGTCCGGTCGGACCGGACGCGTTGTCCGACACTCCGCAATCCGGTGGCGGAGAAGACTTCTCGTGGTATCTCGAGCATGTGCCGGGCGCGATGGGCCGCCTCGGCGTGTGGTCGGGCAGCGGGCCGCAGCTCGACATCCACCAGCCGGGCTTCGATCTCGACGAGAGAGCCCTTGCCGTCGGTGTCCGGGTGATGACGAATCTGGCGCTGGGCGTCGGGTAGTTCGCCCGGGGGCCGGGTCTAGAAGCTGTCGGGACGCCCCGGGCCCACGTTGCGGCTGTTACGAGTGCGCAGATCCCGCACGTACTCGGCGGGCGCTCCGGCGATCTCGGCGGCGTCGGCCATCACACCCAGGTAGCGCGCGGACGGGAGACCGCCCTCGTAGCCGTCGACCACATACAGCCACGCCAGCACGGGTCCGTCGGCGGTGTCGACGCGCACGCGGATCTTGCGATGGAACCCGAGTTCGGCACCTTCCCAGCTGTCGAGGCTGCGCTCGTCGTCTTCGGTGACGTCGTAGAGGACGATGAAGACCTTCGCCGCCGGATCCTCGACCACTGTGGCGAGAGCGCCTTCCCAGCCGATATCGGCGCCCGCGAATGTCAGCCGCCACCCGTGCAGCCAGCCCGTCCCCGCCATCGGGGAGTGCGGGCAGCGCTTCAGCATCTGCTCGGGATGCATGTTGGACCCGTAGGCGGCGTAGATCGGCACGGCATAAGGCTAACGGGTCGCCGCCCGCCGCAAGATCAGGGGCGCTCGTCGCCTGTGTTGCCAGGTCCGTATGCGAGTGGGCATGCCCGTGGCATAGCGTTGTCGGGGACGCCCGCACACCCCCGCGTGCGTTGCGCTCGTCCCCCGGCACCCTTCGGAATCGATACAGAGGAGAACCATGACCCGGATTGTCATCATCGGCGGCGGCCCCGCGGGATACGAGGCCGCGCTGGTCGCATCACAATACGGCGCATCGGTGTCACTGATCGATTCGGACGGAATCGGCGGTGCGTGTGTCCTGTTCGACTGCGTCCCGTCCAAGACGTTCATCGCGTCCACCGGGGTACGTACGGACATGCGGCGTGCCGGGGACCTGGGCATCGAGCTCGAGGGCGCGACCGTCGCCCTGCCGCAGGTGCACTCCCGCGTCAAGAGTCTCGCCCGCGCGCAGTCGTCCGACATCCGCACCAAGCTCGAGGCGGCCGGGGTGAAGCTGTACTCCGGGCGCGGCGAACTCATCGACAGCCAGCCGGGTATGGCCGCGCACAAGGTCCGCGCCAACCTCCACACCGGCGAGGAGAAGGTGTTCGACGCCGACGTGGTCCTGATCGCCACCGGCGCGAGTCCCCGGATCCTGCCGGGTGCAGAGCCGGACGGCGAACGCATCCTCACGTGGCGCCAGCTGTACGACCTCGACACCCTGCCCGAGGAGCTGGTCGTCGTGGGTTCCGGTGTCACCGGCGCCGAGTTCGTATCCGCGTACACCGAGGTCGGGGTGCACGTCACCCTCGTCTCGAGCCGCGACCGCGTGTTGCCGCACGAGGACGAGGACGCAGCGCTCGTACTCGAAGACGTCCTGGCCGAGCGGGGCGTGACCCTCGTCAAGCACGCCCGTGCCGACGCCGTCGAGCGCACCGAGAACGGTGTCCGGGTGCTGCTCGCCGACGGCAGGATCGTCGAGGGCAGCCACGCGCTCATGACCGTCGGTTCCGTCCCGAACACGCAGGGACTCGGGCTCGACAAGGTCGGGCTCGAACTCGACCGTGGTGGATTCCTGCCCGTCGACCGGGTCTCGCGCACCGCGGTTCCCGGGATCTACGCCGCAGGTGACTGCTCGGGACTGCTGCCGCTGGCATCGGTCGCCGCCATGCAGGGCCGCATCGCGATGTACCACGCGCTCGGCGAGGGCGTGAGCCCGATCAAGCTCAAGACCGTTGCGGCGGCGGTGTTCACCCGTCCCGAGATCGCGGCGGTCGGCGTGAGCCAGGCCACCATCGACGCCGGTGAGGTTCCCGCCCGGACGGTCATGCTGCCGCTCAACACCAACCCCCGCGCCAAGATGTCGGGAGTGCGTCGCGGTTTCGTGAAGATCTTCTGCCGGCCCGCGACGGGCGTCGTGATCGGCGGCGTGGTCGTCGCACCCACCGCATCCGAGTTGATCCTGCCGATCGCACTCGCGGTGCAGAACAATCTCAGCGTGGCGGACCTGGCGCAGACGTTCGCGGTCTACCCGTCGCTCAGCGGCTCGGTGACCGAGGCAGCCCGCCAGCTGATGCGTCACGACGACCTGGACTGACCCCGCACGACGCTGCGAGACCGCGTGGCGCGCCGGGGCTTGACTCTCCCCTCAGGGGAGGAACGAGGGTGGGTGTATGACGATCAACAGCATCTTTCCCGTGGTCCCGGCCGCCGACGTGGCCCGCAGCCGCGACTTCTACACCGGACTGCTCGACCTCGCCGTCGTATTCGACAGCGGGTGGTACGTGCAGTTGCAAGCCCCCGGTAGCGAGTCCGTGCAACTGGGACTCGTCGAACGAGGACACCACACCGTCCCCGAGGGATTCCGGGCGGCGCCGGCGGGTGTGCTCGTGTCCGTCGAGGTCGAGGACGTCGACCGCGTGCACGCCGCGGCGATCGCTGCGGAACTTCCGATCGTGTTGTCGCTCCGGGACGAGGATTTCGGGCAGCGGCACTTCATGACGACCGACCCCGACGGGTTGCTCGTGGACGTGATCACCGTGATCCCGTACGCCGGCGACCTCGCCGAGAGCGCCGCGGTCTCCGGCGGGCCGCAATGACAGAGGCGCGCTGGATGAGCATCGGTGAGTTCGCGCGCGCCGCACGACTGACGGTGAAGGCACTGCGGTATTACGACCGCGAGGGGCTGCTCACCCCGGACCGCGTGGACCCCGGCACCGGCTACCGTTTCTACGCGCCGTCACAACTGGCGACGGCGCTGCGGATCGGATTGCTTCGCCGTGCGGATGTGTCGGTCGCGGCGATCCGGGTGTTCCTGAGCGATCCGGCGCAGGGGAGCGAGGTGCTCGCGGCCGAGCGTGCCCGCATCGAACGGGACGCGGCGCGCGCGGCCCGGTCGTTCGCTCTCGTCGATTCTCTGGGGAGCGCGGTGGACGCGGATCTTCCCGTTGCCGTTCACCACATCGACGCGGCAACGGTGTTGTGGAGAGAATCCTGTGCCGCGGCGGAGACGCTCGACGAGTCCGCCTCGGAGGCGATCGGCACCCTGCTCGCGCAGGCCCGGCGGTATGGTCTGGACGGGTCGGCGTCTGTCGTCGGCCGATACCCCGCCGCGCTCGACGGCGAGGTCTCGTTCGGGGTGGGTCTGGAAATCGGCGCCGGCGCCCGGCTGGATGAGGCCGTCGAGGCGCAGACCGTGACCCTGCCCGGCGGGGTCTTTGCGGGCGTGGACTTCAGGGGCGCGCCGGCGCTGCTACCGGTCGCCTATCACGTGCTGTTCGCGCGTCTCGCCGACGACGGTGTGCCCGTGGAAGGCCCGGTGCGTGAGTACTACCTCGCCGACCCAGCGGTGGTCGGCGAAGACGAGATGCGCACGCGCGTCGTGCATCCCGTGCCCGAGGACTATCGACCGGGGTGAGCTCGGTCGTAGGTGCGTTCGGTCGCCTCGGTCCGAGACGCGATCGGACCGTCGGTGTCGTCGAACGTCCGGTCGATCTCCCTGGTGATGAGGTGGTTCGCGACGTCGGCCTCCATCGCGCCGACGAGTACCGATTGCGTGGCGCCGTTGCTGAGAGCAACCAACCGCATCGCTGCGGCGTGCGCGTGTTCTGCCGAGAGCCCGGCGCTTCCGAGGAGCCGCTCCGCCTCACGGACCGTTCCTCGTGAGGCGTCCGTGATGAAGCCCCGGATCCACGGATCGCTCACGGCCCGAGCCAGATACGCGTACCAGACCGAGGCGCCGATGAGGGACGGGCCGGTCGTCGGAACAGGTTGCGTCAGGAGGGTGTCGAGCGCTGCGCGAGGGTCGGTGTGCGAGTCGCCGTCACGGTAGGACTGCTCGGCGCCGGCGACGATTTCCTCCGCACCGCACCGGATCAAGTGTTCTTTCGACTCGAAGTAGTGCTGGATTCGGCCGATCGAGACGCCCGCCTCGGCTGCGACCGCCCGAAAGGTCACGCCGTCGATGCCTCGTTCGTGAATGACGGCCCACAGAGCCCACACGATTTCCCTGCGACGTCGAGCGTGATCGACAACCTTCGGCATACCGAGAACTTTACAATATGCGTATACTGTAAAAGTTCGAACCGTCGGCCTCGGGATGCCTCATGAGCGAACGCACGAACAGAGCGGACGTCCGGCCGGATGCTCCAGGACGTGACCGCGGCCCTCACCGATGGCTGCGCCGCACCGGCATGGCGCTGACTGTCGTTCTGTCCGCAGTGGGTGTGGTGGGGATCTGGCAGTTCTTCTCCGGCGCTCCGGGCGTCGGCCACTTTCGTGACGCCGAGGGGCGCGAAATCTATGTCGAGACCTACGACCGGGCGATGTCTGCTCTTCCCCCACCGACCGCGACCCACGACCTCGCGACCCGATTCGGATCGGTACGCGTGTACGAATGGTTCTCGGGCGGGGCGGATGGTGCAGTTCCGGTCGTCCTGATCCCAGGCATGTCTTCGGGTGTGCCGATGTGGGCGGAGAACCTCGGCACGTTCCTGCCTCACCGCCGTGTGCTCGCGTTCGACGCGCTCGGCGATGCCGGTTTGTCGATCCAGAGTGTTCCGCTGTCCTCGACCGAGCAGCAGGCACTGTGGATTTCCGAGGTGCTCGACGAACTCGCACCCGAGGGCGCTCACGTCGTCGGTCATTCGTTCGGCGGCGCGAGCGCGGCGGCCTACGCTCACCGGTTCCCCGAGCGCGTCCGGTCGTTGACGCTTCTCGAGCCCGTGTTCACCTTTGCCTACCCCCCGGTGCGCATGCTCGCTTGGACGATGATCTCGACCGTCCCGTTCCTGCCCGAGAGCTGGCACAACACCGCACTCGGAAAGGTGGGAGGCGCCGAGTTCGACCCGAACGACGACATGTCAAAGATGATCGCCGCCGCTTCGGAACACTTCTCGGCGCAACTTCCGACCCCGTCACCTTTGAACGACGCCGCGCTGAATTCGCTGGTGATGCCCACGTACGTCGCTATCGCAGAACGAGATTCGCTCGCCGGAGGCAGGTCTGCCGCCGAGCGCGCCCGCCGTCTCCCCGATGCGACGGTCGATATCGTGCCCGACACCACGCATTCGCTTCCTATGCAAGCGAAAGACTTTCTGGCCGTGAAACTCCCCGAGTTCTGGCGCGACGCCGAGCGGGGTTGACCGCACGCGAGGACGTGGTGTGGTCAGGCCCAGTCGTAGGTGCGCTCGACCGCCTTGTTCCATCCTGCGAACAGACGTTCGCGCTCGTCGGCGCGCATGGTCGGCTCCCACGTCTTCTGGGCTTCCCAGTTGTGCCGGATGTCGTCCTCACCGTTCCAGTAGCCCACGGCCAGTCCCGCCGCGTATGCCGCACCGAGAGCGGTGGTTTCGGCGACCACCGGCCGCACGACCGGCACGCCGAGGATGTCGGCCTGGAACTGCATGAGCAGGTCGTTCACGACCATTCCGCCGTCGACCTTCAACGTGTGGAGTTCGACGCCCGAATCGGCGTGCATCGCCTCGATGACCTCCCGGGTCTGATACGCGGTGGCTTCGAGTGCCGCCCGCGCGAGGTGCCGTTTGTCGACGAACCTGGTCAGGCCCGTGATCACGCCGCGCGCGTCGGGGCGCCAACGCGGCGCGAACAAGCCCGAGAAGGCCGGCACGATGTACGCCCCGCCGTTGTCCGGCACGGATGCGGCGAGTTGCTCGACTTCGGCGGCGGACCGCAGAATCCCCAGGTTGTCGCGCAGCCATTGGACGAGCGACCCCGTGACGGCGACCGAGCCCTCGAGCGCGTAGACGGCGGGCCGGTCCCCGATGCGGTAACACACGGTGGTGAGCAGTCCGTGTTCGCTGCGGACCGGTGTGGTGCCCGTATTGAGGAGCAGGAAGTTCCCTGTGCCGTAGGTGTTCTTGGCTTCGCCGGGGGACAGGCAGGCCTGACCGAACGTCGCGGCCTGCTGGTCGCCGAGGATCCCGGCGATGGGGACGCCCGCGTAGGGTCCGCGTTCGCGGGCGTGCCCGTAGACCTCGGACGAACTCCGGATCTCGGGAAGCATCGAGACCGGTATCCCGAAATCCGCGCAGATCTCCAAATCCCACTGCAACGTGTCCAGATTCATCAGCATCGTGCGGGAGGCGTTGGTGACGTCGGTGATGTGGACTCCCGGTCCGTGCCCGTCTTCACCGGCACCGCCCGTCAGTTTCCATACGATCCAGCTGTCGATGGTGCCGAACACCAGTTCCCCGGCGTCTGCCCTCTCCTGGGCACCGTCGACGTTGTCGAGTATCCAGCGCACTTTGGGGCCCGCGAAGTAGGTCGAGAGCGGAAGGCCCGTGACGTCGCGGTAGCGGTCCACGCCGGCGTCACCCGCGAGTTCTTCGACGAGCCGGTCGGTTCGCGTGTCCTGCCAGACGATCGCGTTGTAGACCGCCTTGCCTGTCGTGCGGTCCCAGACGACCGTCGTCTCGCGCTGATTCGTGATGCCGATCGCGGCGATGTCCTGCCTGCGCACGTCCGCCTTGGCCAGTGCCACGGCAGCCACTTCGCGCGTGTTGAGCCACAGCTCCTCGGGGTCGTGCTCCACCCAGCCGGCGCGCGGAAAGAACTGCCGGTGTTCCTTCTGCGCGACAGCCACGATACGGCCGTCGTGGTCGAAGATGATGCACCGGCTCGAGGTGGTGCCCTGGTCGATCGCGGCGATGTACTGGTTCACGGATGATCCTCGATAGGGCGGACGGGATGGCTCAGGGCAGCATCTACTGCGCGCTGCGCGGTCGAAACTACTAGCCTTGTCGGGGATACGTCGGCGACTCACGGGAGCGGTGCGGTGAATCAACCAGGTGTGCAACCCCTCGGACCGCAACAGCGCGCCGACGCATGGCGGCAACTCGCCACCGAACAATTCGACGTCATCGTCATCGGCGGGGGTGTCGTCGGAGCCGGTGCGGCGCTCGACGCGGCGACACGAGGACTGCGGGTCGCGCTCGTGGAGGCCCGCGATTACGCATCGGGGACGTCGAGCCGGTCGTCGAAGATGTTCCACGGCGGCTTGCGATACCTGGAACAACTCGAGTTCGGTCTGGTGAGAGAAGCGCTGCGCGAACGTGAACTTGCGCTGACCACCCTCGCTCCGCACCTGGTCAAGCCGTTGAAGTTCCTTTTTCCGCTTACCCATCGGGTATGGGAACGTCCGTACATCGGTGCGGGGATCTTCCTGTACGACCGGATGGGTGGCGCGAAGTCGGTGCCGGCGCAGAAGCACCTGACGAGGGCGGGCGCGTTGCGTATGGTCCCCGGTCTCAAGCGGTCCTCGCTCACCGGCGGAATCTCGTATTACGACACCGTGGTCGACGATGCGCGCCACACCATGACGGTCGCGAGGACGGCCGCGCACTACGGGGCGGTTGTCCGGACGTCGACGCAGGTCGTCGGATTCCTGCGGGAGGCCGACGGAGTCGCGGGGGTCCGTGTGCGCGACACGGAGGACGGCTCTGTCATCGACGTGCGCGGAAGCGCGGTCATCAACGCGACGGGTGTGTGGACCGACGAGATCCAGGCTTTGTCCCGCCAGCGGGGCAGATTCCGGGTGCGGGCGTCGAAAGGCGTCCACATCGTCGTTCCGCGTGATCGCATCGTGAGCGACTCGGCGATCATCCTGCGCACCGAGAAGTCCGTGCTGTTCGTCATCCCGTGGGGCAATCACTGGATCATCGGCACTACCGACACCGACTGGAACCTCGATCTCGCCCACCCGGCGGCCACGAAAGCGGACATCGATTACATTCTCGATCACGTCAACCGTGTGCTCGTGGTGCCACTCACCCACGACGACATCGACGGGGTGTACGCCGGGCTACGGCCGCTGCTGGCGGGGGAGAGCGACGAGACCTCGAAACTGTCGCGCGAACACGCGGTCGCGCGGGTTGCACCCGGCCTCATCGCCATCGCGGGCGGCAAATACACCACCTACCGCGTGATGGCGGAGGACGCCGTCGATCTCGCCGCCGAGGACATCCCGACACGGATCGCCCCCTCCATCACGCACAAGGTGCCGCTCGTGGGCGCCGACGGGTACTTCGCGCTGGTCAACCAGACCATGTCCCTCGCCGAGGAATACGGGTTGCATCCCTATCGGGTCAAGCACCTGCTCGACCGGTACGGCTCGATGATCGACCAGGTCCTCGAGCACGCGAAGAACAGGCCCGAATTGCTCGAGCCGCTGACCGATGCGCCGCGTTACCTTCAGGTGGAAGCGGTGTACGCGGTCGCTGCGGAGGGCGCCCTGCATCTCGAGGACATCCTGGCGCGGCGCACCCGGATCGCGATCGAGTACTCCCACCGCGGGGTGCACTGCGCGGAGCAGGTGGCGCGGCTCGTCGCACCGCTCCTGGGGTGGGACGAGGAGACGGTCGATCGCGAGGTCGACATCTACCGGGCCCGGGTGGAAGCCGAAATCCTGTCGCAGACCCAGCCGGACGACGAGTCGGCCGATGCCCTGCGGGTGGCGGCCCCCGAAGCACGCGGGGAGATCCTGGAGCCGGTACCGATCACCAGGTGACGTGAGTAGGGGCCCGCCACGCCGGACGTCCGTGATCGTCAGTGCGTGAGTGCGATTTTGACGACCACGACCACCGACGCGAGCAGGGCCAATCCCACCGCCGCGAAGACGGTCGTGGTCCCGGCGGGGCGGCCCTGCAGGCGTTGGACGACGAACACCGTCGAACCGATGCGAATCAGAATCGCGACCTCGGCGAGCACTTGTGCCGTACGAGGTTCGAGCCATCCGAGCCACGCCGTGAGAAGAATGAGGCACGGCAGCGACGCGGACGACAGGATCGGGACCGAGTTGCGGAGTTCCACCCAGCGCTCGGCGCCGGTGAGTGGGCGCGCCGACCGCACGCTCTGCGAGACCGACTCCGCGAACACATGCGCCAGAAACGTCGAGAGCGCGGTGCCCAGCACGATCGCGATGCCGATGTACTGCCTGGTGGTCGTGATCGGAACCAGGGCTGCGAGGACGAGCACGTTGCCGTAGACGTACGCACTTATCCGGCTTGCCGCCGCATTGCGTGACAGCGGAACACGACGGGACGCAACCGACCGGCGTGGTGCGTCGCGAGCCGGGGTGGAGGACACCCCGTCAGCGTGTCACACCGGGCCGGTGCCGTGATGTGACTTTCGGGCTGTAATGCACCGGCGAGTCGCGGCGGTCCACGGGCGGCAGATTACGACCCGGGGTGTGCAGCACCGGGGCGTCCCGGGCGATGCGGCCGGCGGCGCGATCCAGGCCCGCTCGGGCGCGCGGGTGATAGCGGAAGCGCTTCGGCACGACCTTGCCGCCCAGACCGATGGCGCGGCCCACGAAGGCGTGGATCTTCTCGTCGCGAGCACTCCAGCGATACCCGAGCAGGTCGCGCACCGGGGGGTCGTAGAGGCCGACGGTGAGCCAGGAGAACCCGGCGACGACCGGCGGACGCAGCGCTTTCCAGACCGGTTCGGGGAACCACCGCAGGAACGGCGGTCGATCGAGGTTCGACAGGTCGAGGACGTCGCGGGTCGCCTTGTTGTCTTCGAGCACGTTGCGGCACATGTGATCCCAGTACTCCAGGAACGCCTCCCACGACTCGGGGACCGAATGCATGGGCATGCCGTAGAGGCGATACCACTGCACGTGCTCGTCGAAGAGGCGATGCTTTTCTTCGAGGGTGAGCGGGCCGTCGAACCACTCGATCGACACCATGAGGCTGTAGAAGAAGGTCGAGTGTGCCCAGTAGAACGTGCCCGGGTCCAGCGCGTTGTACTTGCGTCCCTTCTTGTCGACGCCCTTGATGGTGTTGTGGTACCCGCGTACCTGCGCGGCGGTCTCCGGTGCCCGCGGGCCGTCGAAGACGACTCCGTAGATCGGGTACAGCGACCGGTAGAGGCGCTCCCAGCGCTCGTCGAAGAACTCCGAGTGTTCCTCGACGCCGGCACCGAGGCCGGGATGCATGTTCTGCATGGACCCGGCCCACGGCCCGAACAGCATGCCGCGCCACCCGCCGAAGTACTTCCAGGTCAGCGAGTCGGGGCCGAGCGGCTCGGGCGGTGCCGCAGCCGGACGGGCCGTCGTCTCGTCCGGTGCCGGCTCGTCGACGCCCTGACCGCCGGGATACTGACTACGCATGTTGTCAGAGTAGGATCTGTCCGGCACGTAGTCAACGACGGGAAACAGCAGTGGGCACCACGCGCCGCAGTTGGGCGGGGGTCGGCATCGAAGAACGCCGACGGGTACGCAGGGAACGGCTCCTCACCGCCGGTACCGACCTGATCGGCGCGCCCGGCGGTGCGATCGCGACCGTCCGTGCCGTGTGCCGCGCGGCCGAACTCACCGAGCGGTACTTCTACGAGAGCTTCACCGACCGGGACACCTTCGTCCGCGAGGTGTACGCACACGTCGCGAAACAGGCGCGCGAGGCGCTCGCGGCCGCGGTTGCCTCGGCGCCGCCGACGGGTGTCGCGGAGGCTGCGGTGCGGGCCTTCGTCGGCCTCGCCGTCGATGATCCGGCCAAGGGGCGCGTGCTGCTCCTGGCCCCGCTGCGCGAGCCCGCCCTGAGCAGCCGTGGTCTCGAACTCGCGCCGGCATTCGTCGCGCTCGTCGAGGGCCGGCTCACCGGCATCGAGGATCGAGCGTATCGGCACCTGGTGGCCGTGGGACTGGTCGGAGCGTTCACCAGCATGTTCATGGGCTACCTTGAAGGCGACGTCACGGTGTCCCGGGAAATGCTGGTGGCACAGTGCGTTTCGCTACTCGAACATGCCGGAGAGGCTTACGGTCCGGTACCGCGCGGCTGACAGCGGGGGCACCGGTACACCACCCGCTCCGGTTCGGCGGCCGTGCCCAGGTCCCAGGATTCGATGGGTGTCCCGCAACGTCGGCAGGGATCGCCGCGCCGCCCGTACACCCAGAGGTTCCGGCCGCGACGACGATCACCCGTCGTGACCCGCACCGCCCGCTCGCGGTTCGCGGTGAGGATGCGGTGTGCGAGGTCCACCCAGCCCCGAGGATCACCTGCCGTACCCACCGGCTCCCGCGGATCGACGCCGCGCAGGAAGCACAATTCGGACCGGTACACATTGCCCACGCCCGCCATGACCCGCTGATCGAGCACGGCAACCCCGATCGGGCGGAGCGGGTCGCGCGACAGATTCTCCGCGGCGCGCGCCGCGTCCCAGTCGGCTCCGAGCAGATCGGGCCCGAGGTGGCCCACCGCATCCTCTTCCCGGTCACGGGGGAGAACTTCGAGGATTCCCAGTTCGAACCCGACGGCCTGCGTCTGTTCCGTACCCAGTACCACGCGAGCCTTGAAACCGGGTTTACGCCACCGCGCGCCGCGCTCGTAGATGTGCCACTCGCCCTCCATCTTCAGATGCGAATGGATCGTGTGGCCGGGTAACCGGATCAAGATGTGCTTGCCCCGCGACACCACCTCGTCGACAATGCAACCCGTGAAATCCGCTGTGGCGAAACGAGGTACGCGGAAATCGGTTTCGGTGAGCGTTCTCCCCGCCAGAGCGGCGTTCAGTTGCCGCGCCGCGCGGTGGACCGTATCGCCCTCGGGCATCGTCAGAACCTCAACCGGTATCCGCGCGGCGTCGCCGAGAAACCGGACTCGCCCAGGATGTCGGCGAACGCGTGCCCGTGGATGGAGGCACCGTCGACCTTCTCCACGACGATCTTGTCGACGCCCCCGCGCTTGACGGTCGCGGCGAGGGAAGCACACGCACTGCGCAGCAGTCCCGGATCGTCGTCGAAGGTGAGCATCGTGCGGCCACCGCGTTCGATGAACAGCACGAGGGCGCCGTCGACGAGAACCACCAGGCCACCGGCCTTGCGTCCCGGGCGGTGGCGGGGTGCGTCGTCGGGGGCCGAGGACTTCGGCCACGGGAGTGCGGCGCCGTACGGGTTGGCAGGGTCGCAGGCTGCGAGGGTGATCGCCGCGGTTTCGTCGTGCCGGCCTTCGATCGAGTCGGCGAACGAGCGCAGGCGGTCGACGACCGCGGGTGTCGAGAACTGGGCCCCTCCCAGCGAGTCGACGAAATACCCACGCCGGCAACGACCACGCTCCTCGAACCGGCTGAGCACCTTGTACATCGTGGCGAACCCGCCGGGTACGCCCTCGCTCACCACGACCCCCCGGGTGACGACCCCGTACCGCTCGAGCAACAGTTCCGCGATGCTGTGTGCACGGATCGTCGCGTCGGTCTCACGTTCGGGGAGCAACGACCAGCGACCGGCGACGGTGGGCGGGCCGGTGCGCGACGGCATCGCCGGGCGGGCCCGGTACATCCGCGCCCGTGGGGCGCGCCGCGGGGTCCGGTGCGCGGGCGTCGCGCGGGAGGTATCGCCGATCAAGGCCCGCAGCGGCGCAAGCGTGTCTCCCGAGATGTATCCGCCCCAGACCAGGTCCCACAGTGCTGCAGCGACATTCGTGTCGGTGGCGGTCGGTTCCCGGGCGGACACGGCATCGGTGAGCTGACGGAAGAAGAACGCGCCACCACCGGCGAGCGAGTCGAGGATCGCGTGGTGGATCGGGGACATGTCGAGTTCCTCGGCGGGCGCGAGGGTCACCGGTGCCAGGTCGGCGGGGTGGAGCAGGACCCAGCCGTCCTTGCCGGAGATCGACCCGGCGCCCGACCACACCACCTCACCTGTCGCGGTGAGTTCGTCGAGCATCGTCGGTGAGTAGTCGCGCACCCGGGGTGCGAGGACCAGTGGCTCGAGTGCGCTTGCCGGAAGCGGAACCCCGGCGAGTTGTTCCACGACCGTGAGAACGCCGTCGAGCCCGTAGAGAGCACTGCCACCCGCACCCTTCCCGAGATGGTGCCAGTCGGGAAGGAACCGGCCGAGCGTGGCCGTGCTGACCGGTTCGACATCCTGGCGGGCCGCTGCGAGCGACCGCCGTCGCAGCCGCCGCAGCACCTCGGAATCGCACCATTCGGACCCGGTGGCACCCGGACGGAATTCCCCCGACGTAACGCGCCTGTCCGCGGCCATCCGCCGCAACACGGAGTCGACGACGGCCGTGCCGAGCCCGAACCGCGCCGCGACCTCGGCCGCGGTGAACGGACCGTGAGTGCGGGCATACCGGCCCACGAGATCACCGAGCGGATCTGCGACCGGTTCGACGAACGCGGTGGGCACCCCGATGGGCAACGGCACGCCGAGCGCATCACGCAACCGGGACGCGTCTTCGATGGCGGCCCACCATTGTTCGCCCGCGTACGAGACGCGGAGTGCACGTCGCCGGCGGGCGAGGTCGGCGACCCACTCGGTCGGATCGTCGGTGGTGCGTTCGCGCAACTCGGCATCGGTGAGCGGCCCGACCAGTCGCAGCAGGTCGGCGACACCCTCGGCATCGCGCGCGCGCCGCTCGGGTGTCAGTCGCTGCAGTTCGTGTTCGGCGTCGGCGATGACGTCGGCGTCGAGCAGTTCGCGCAACTCCACGCGACCGAGCAGTTCGGCCAGCAACGTCGAATCGAGCGACAACGCGGCCGCGCGGCGCTCGGCGAGCGGGCTGTCTCCCTCGTAGAGGAACTCGCCGACGTAGTTGAACAGCAGTGACGAGGCGAACGGGGAGGCGGTGGGCGTTTCCACCTCGACGAGGCGGATCTGCCGGCGGGCGACGCGACCGAGGAGGTCGTGCAGGGCGGGCAGGTCGTAGACGTCCTGCAGGCACTCCCGGACGGTCTCGAGCAGAATCGGAAAGGTCGGGTAGCGCCGCGCGACATCGAGCAATTGGGCCGAGCGTTGCCGCTGCTGCCACAACGGCGCCCGCTTGCCGGGGTTGCGGCGCGGCAACAGCAGTGCGCGGGCCGCACACTCCCGGAACCGCGACGCGAACAGCGCCGATCCACCGACCTGCTCGGTGACGATCTCGTCGATGTCCTCGGGGTCGAAGACGAAGATCTCCGACCCCGGTGGCGCGTCGTCGGCGTCGGGCAGTCGCACGATGATGCCGTCGTCGGAGGCCGTCGGGTGGGATTCGACGCCGTACCGCTCGAGCAATCGGGCGCCCACCGCCAGTGCCCACGGTGCGTGTACCCGCAATCCGAACGGGGAGTGCAGCACCAGTCGCCAGTCGCCGAGTTCGTCGCGGAACCGTTCGACCACCAGGGTGCGGTCGGTGGGAAGCTGTCCTGTCGCGGTGCGCTGCTCGGTGAGCAGAGCGATCAGGTTGGTCGTCGCGTTCTCGTCGAGTCCGCCGTTGCGACAGCGTTTTTCGGCTTCCTCGGCGTCGGCGTGGCCCAGTTCGCGGATGAACGCGCCCAGAGCGGCTCCGAGTTCTGCGGGCCGGCCCTGGCTGTCTCCGTGCCAGAACGGCAAGCGGCCGGGACGACCGTAAGCGGGCGAGACCAGTACCCGGTCGAACGTGATCTCTTCGATCCTCCAACTGGTGGCACCGAGTGCGAACACATCGCCGACCCTCGATTCGTAGACCATCTCCTCGTCGAGTTCTCCGACACGGGTGTTCTTCTCGCCCACCATGAACACGGTGAACAATCCGCGGTCGGGGATGGTGCCGCCCGAGGTGACCGCGAGTCGCTGCGCGCCCGGGCGCCCGGTGAGCGTGCCCTCGGTGCGGTCCCACACCACACGCGGCCGTAGCTCGGCGAACTCGTCGGACGGATAGCGTCCCGCGATGAGGTCGAGCACCGACTCGAACACGGGTCGCGACAGGGACGCGAACGATCCGCTGCGCCGCACGGTGTCGAACCAGTCGTCGACGTCGAGCGGTTCGAGCGCGGTCGCCGCGACCGTCTGCTGGGCCAGCACGTCGAGGGGATTGGCGGGTACCTGCAACGCTTCGATCTGCCCGGCGACCATGCGCTCCACCGTGACGGCGCAATGGATGAGATCGGTGCGGTGCTTGGGGAAGAGCACACCGCGGGACGTCTCACCCACCTGGTGCCCGGCGCGGCCCACCCGTTGCAGGCCGCTCGCGACCGACGGCGGTGCCTCCACCTGGATGACCAGGTCGACCGCACCCATGTCGATGCCGAGTTCGAGGCTCGAGGTGGCCACCACGCACCGTAGCCGCCCGCTTTTGAGGTCGTCCTCGATGAGGGCGCGCTGATCCTTGCTCACGGAGCCGTGGTGGGCGCGGGCCAGCACCGGTTCGGCGCCGTACGTGACTTCGGTGGGTGCCCCGATCTGCGCCGGAGGTTTGCCCGTGCGCTCGACGTCGGTGCCGGCGCGTTCGGTGTAGATCTCGTTGAGACGGGCGGTGAGCCGCTCGGAGAGCCGTCGCGAGTTCGCGAACACGATGGTCGACCTGTGTGCGGTGATGAGGTCGACAATCTGTTCCTCGACGTGCGGCCAGATCGACCCCGCCTGGGGAGTGGGCGACGCAGAGTCCTCGTCCGGCTCGGCGACACCGAGTTCCGTCATGTCCTCCACCGGGACCCGGACCGTGAGATCCCACGTCTTGGCCGCCGGGGGTGCGACGATCCGGATCGGCGCGCCACCGGCGAGGAACCGGCCGACCTCCTCGTGGGGCCGCACCGTCGCGGACAGTCCGATGCGCTGCGCGGGCGCGCGCAGCAGCAGGTCGAGCCGTTCGAGCGACAGCGCGAGATGGCTGCCCCGTTTGGTGCCGGCAACGGCGTGCACCTCGTCCACGATCACGGTCTCCACGCCGGCGAGGTTCTCCCGCGCCGACGAGGTGAGCATGAGGAACAGCGACTCGGGAGTGGTGATCAGGATGTCGGGTGGGGTGCGGGCGAGCTTGCGTCGGTCGGCCTGCGAGGTGTCGCCGGAGCGGACCCCGACGCTGATGTCCGGCGGGGTGAGGCCGAGCCGTTTGGCGGTCTGGGTGATCCCGACCAGCGGCGATCGCAGGTTGCGTTCGACGTCGACCGCGAGAGCTTTGAGCGGCGAGACGTAGAGCACCCGCGTGCGCTGCTCGCGGGCGACCGTCTCGTCGGCCGGGGTGGCGGCGAGCCGGTCGAGCGACCACAGGAACGCGGAGAGCGTCTTGCCGGAACCGGTGGGTGCCACGACCAGGGTGTGCGCGCCGGACGAGATCGACTCCCACGCACCGAGCTGAGCGGGAGTCGGGGCGTCGAAAGCTCCGCCGAACCATTCACGGGTCGGTGCGGAGAATCGGTCGAGGACAGAGCTCACCTGTCTATCGTGCACCCGACCGCCGACAGGCTCAGTCCTCGAAGGCGAATTGAGCGATCTGAGGCGAGTGCAGGTCGGCCCACCGGTTGCGCCCGGTGCGGACCAGTTCGGTGACGAGGGCACGGGCCGGCGCCCGCCACGGCAGGGCGTCGAACTGCTCCCGGCTCTCGGGTGTTTCCGTCCATGCGATCGTGGCCATCGCACCGCTGTGCGTCACATTCAGCGCAGGGAAGGTTGCAGCGATCCGGTCGAGGGACGCGCCGCAGGCCTCTTCCAGACCCTCTCGCGTCACTGTGATCCAGCCCTGGACATTCCGCAGACCCGGTCCCGGGGTGTCGAGGTGGAGGCCGGCCACCTCGAGATCACCGGCATACACGCTCACGAGTCGGCGGCCCGTCGGCGACACCGAATTGTCGGGCAGGCACGCGACCGACCAGTACTCCCGCTCGCTCATCCGTGCGTTGGGCACGCTCGACCGGATGTAATCGCGCAACCATGCTGTGACGATGCCGAATTCGGGGTAGTGCGCGAGCTCCCTGTACTTGGTGTCGCGTAGGGGGAGTTCGGAGACGGAGTCGGGCGAAGGCATGTTCACGCGACGATTATGGCCGTTCACGGGCCGATCCGGGTGCAAGGCCGGAATCGACGCGTTCCCACGCCCGGGGGGCTGCGTCCGGGTCACAGCACCACCCCCGGGTTCAGGATCGTCCGAGGGTCCAGCGCATTCTTGATTTGCCTGGTCAGAGCCATGACATCAGGGCCGACCTGGTCGGGAAGCCACGCCTTCTTCAAGCGGCCCACGCCGTGCTCCCCGGTGATCGTGCCGCCCAGTTCGATCGCGAGATCCATGATCTTTCCGAAAACCGCCTGTGCTCGCACGGCCATCTCGTCGTCGGCGGGGTCGTAGACGATCAGGGGATGGGTGTTGCCGTCCCCCGCGTGAGCGATGACCGCGACCGTCACATCGTGCTCCGCCGCGAGCGCGGCGATCCCCTCCACAAGCGCGGGAAGAGCCGGCAGGGGAACCCCGACGTCCTCGAGCAGCAGGCTGCCGGTGCGCTCCACCGCGGGGATCGCCATCCGGCGGGCGGCCGCAAACGCTTCCCCCTCCGCGGCGTCGTCGGTGGTGAACACCTCGTCGGCAACGGCGTCGCGACATGCCTGCGCCATCAGCGTGATCTCCTCGGCCGCGGCCGCGCCCGGTACGTCGGAACGCGCGATGAGCATCGCTTCCGTGGAGCGGTCCAGACCCATCCGGAGCATGTCCTCCACCGCTCCGATCGTGGTCCGGTCCATGAATTCGAGCATCGCGGGCCGCAGCATGCCGGTGATCGCGACGACCGCGTCGGCGGCGGCCTGGACCGACCCGAACGTGGCGACCATCGTCGACGCCGGTGGTTGCGGCGGAAGCAGTCGCAACGTCACCTCCGTGATGACGCCGAGGGTGCCTTCGCTGCCGACGAACAGTTTCGTCAAGGACAGGTCGGCGACGTCCTTGAGTCTCGGGCCGCCCAATCGCACCGCGGTACCGTCCGCCAGCACGACCTCGAGACCGAGGACGTAATCGGACGTGACCCCGTACTTCACACAGCACAGGCCGCCGGCGTTGGTCGCGGCGTTGCCGCCGATCGTGCAGATCTCGAACGACGACGGGTCCGGCGGGTACCACAGACCGTGCTCGGCCGCTGCCCGCTTGACCTCGGAATTGAGGAGCCCCGGCTGCGCAACTGCGGTTCGGGTGGTCGTGTCCACCGTGAGCGCACGCATCTTCTCGGTGCTCAGCACGATGCCCCCGGCGATGCCGCCGGATCCGCCCGACAGACTCGTGCCGGCTCCCCGGGGCACCACCGGGACGCGATGGGTGTTCGCCCACCGCAGCGTGGCCTGCACGTCCGTGGTCGACGTGGCGCGCACCAGGGCGGCGGGCACAATCGCGTCCGGGTCCTGCGCACGGTCGTGGCGGTATCCGGCGAGGATGTCAGGGTCGGTGACCAGTGCGCCCTGCGGCAACGCGGCGGCCAGTTCGGTCAGCGGCATCGCAGGCAGTCCGGTTTCCTGTTCGGTGGACATCTCGTCACCCCGCCGCCGGGACGTAGCGGGCACGCAACTTGTGTTTGACCAGCTTGCCGGTGGGTGTGCGCGGCAGGTCGTCGGAGAAGTCCACACTGCGCGGTGCCTTGAAGTGCGACACGCGGTCGCGGACGTACTCGAGCAGCTCCTGCTCGAGTTCGGGACTCGGCGTGACCCCGTCTGCGAGTTGCACGACGGCCTTGACCTCTTCGCCCATCTCCGTGTTCGGCACGCCGATGACCGCCACGTCGTAGACCTTCGGGTGCAGGGTGAGGACGTTCTCCGACTCCTGTGGGTAGATGTTGACGCCGCCGGAGATGATCATGAAGGCGGCGCGGTCGGTCAGGTAGAGGAAGCGGTCGTCGTCGAGGTACCCGATATCCCCGCTCGTCGTCCAGGTCGGGTGGTCGGGATGTGTTGCCGCTGCGGTCTTCTCGGGGTCGTTGTGGTATCGGAAAGGGTGTTCGTCGCGTTCCCACCACACTGTCCCGATCGCGCCGGCGGGGAGTTCGTTTCCCTCGTCGTCGCAGATGTGGACGATGCCCATGACGCCGTCGCGCCCCACGGACCCGGGCCGCGCGAGCGCCTGCCCGGAGTCGATGAAGGTCGCGCCCGCACCTTCGGTGGACGCGTAGTACTCGTGGATCACCGGGCCCCACCACTCGATCATCGCCCGCTTGATCTCCGGTGGGCACGGTGCGGCCGCGTGGATCGCGACCTTCATGCTCGAGACGTCGTATCTCGCCCGCGTCTCCTCCGGCAGTTTCAGCATCCGCACGAACATCGTCGGCACCCACTGGGAGGCCGTGACCGAGTACTTCTCGATCAGGGCGAGCGCTTCTTCGGCGTCGAAGCGGTCCATCAGGATCACGGTGCCGCCGACAGACTGAACGGTGCCGCAGAACCGGAGCGGCGCAGCGTGATACAGCGGGGCGGGGCACAGGTAGACCGTGGTGTCGTCGAACCCGTACATGGGCGCGAACACCGCGGTGTACGGGTCGGGGACGTCCTGCACCTGGCCCACGGACAGAGCCGGTTCGATTCCCTTCGGCCGCCCGGTGGTGCCGGAGGAATACAGCATGTCCCGGCCACGAGGCTGGTCGTCGAGCGGTGACGGATCGTGGCGGGCGAGCGCATCCTCGTAGTCGTCGAAGCCGGGAAGCGACCCGCCGAAGACGAGGCGGTGGGCCACTCCCGGGTACGCCCCGGGTGACGTATCGACCGCCGACAGGGCGTGTGCCGAGACGACCAGGGCTTGCGCGTCGCAGTCGTCGACGATGTAGGCCGCTTCGTCGGGAGTGAGGTGCCGATTGACCACGGTGATGTACAGGCCGGAACGCAGTGCTGCCCAGTACACCTCCATGACGCGCAGGTCGTTGTCGGATATCAACGCAAGATGGTCGCCGGGCGCCAGGCCGGCGGCGCGCAGATGCTTCGCCAGCCGGATCGAGCGTTCGTCCAGTTCCCGGTAGGTGAGCGATTCGCCCGTCGCGGGCCGGATGATGGCCGGCTTGTCGGGGGTGGTCGCGACGAAGTTCCCTGGGTACATGGTCCCCGGTCTACCACAGGGTGTGTCGCAGGACACATTTTCCTGCCGAAACGCGAGGCTCCATCCATGCGTATGAGGGGCTACCGATGTGCTGCGCCAGGGAGTTGTCAGGCCTGAGGTTCCGCGATCTTTCCGAGTACCCACTCGACCGCGCTGGGCACCGGTTCGATGATCACGACATCGGAGCGAGCAGACAGCACACGTGCTGCAGCGCTCAGGGGGCCGCCACCGATGACCACAGCCCCTGCTCCCGCTGCGGCGGCCTCGTCTACTGCTGCGTCGAGTTCGGTCACGCTTTCCTCGTGGGCGCACGCGAGCGCGAGCGGCCCCGTGCTGGTGAGCATTACTCCGGCGAAGTCGGCACTCGGGTCGACTCGCGCCACCAGCGAGCACAGGCTGTCGGCCAACTCGCCGGTCGTGGTCGCAATGGCAAAGCGTCGACCACCTTTGCTTGCCGCGAGTACAGCCGCCTCGCCGATCCCCACCACGGGAATGTCGGTCAGCGAGCGAAGCTCGGACACTCCGGGGTCGCCGAAGGCTCCGACGATGATGGCGACGGGATGGTGGAGATCGATACCCTCCATCGCGACGTCGACCGTGTGTGTCGCGGCGTCGGTCAGGGCCGCCGCATTCGTGATCATGCGTGGGCCGGCCCGTGCGGTTATTCCGATAACCCTGGTACCGGTTTCGGCCAGCAAGCCGGCTGCCACCTCGACCAGCATCTCGGTGGTCGCCTCGTTGGTGTTCGGATTGACGACGAGGATGGAGTCGGTCACGTCAGATGTCCTCGGGCATAGGCTGTCCGACCGTTTCTCGGGGGAACTGCACCGCGATACCGCACACCAGGAAGAGCGCGGTAAGCAGACCGAACATCGCACCGACCCCCGAAGCGTCCAGGACGGCTCCGGCGATCAGCGGGAACAACCCGCCGGACAGTGAACCGATGGCGAGGATGACGGACGTCGCCAGTCCGCGGATGCGGGTCGGGTACTGCTCGGGCGCGAAGAGCCAGATGGTGGTGTTGAGGATGATGACGGCGAAGTTGAACAGCGCACCGAATATGAGGACGAGTCCGATGTTCGTTGCGAAGAACCCGAACCCGAGGGCCGCGACAAAACCGAGCAGAGCGCCGCAGGTCAGTGTCAGCTTTCGGGGGAGTCTGCGTGCGATCAGCGCCGCGGTGAGTGCACCCGCGAGCGAGCCCGACTGCATGACGAGCGTGTACCAAAGGGCTGTATTGATGGACAGGCCACGCTCGGTCAGGATCACGGGGATGAGCGTGAGCATGGAAATCTGTGCTGCGTACGACATGCAGACAGCCACGCCGAGTGCGAGTGTGGCACGGCGGTAACGCTTCCCGAACATCTCGGTCCAGCGGGACTTCGGCGCGGCCTTTTCGGTCGCGGCCAGGGAAGGGTCGAGATAGGTGACCGAGGTGTCGACCGGCCCGCGAAGTTTGCCCTGAGCGAGTCGTGCGATCACCAGGTTGGCCTCCGCGATCTTTCCGGTCGCGGCGAGGTATCGAGGAGTCTCGGGCAGAGCGCGCCGAAAGACGACCACTGCGAGCGCAGGGACGACGAGGAGTCCGAAGAGCCAACGCCACTGGTCCGGCCCCGAGAAGACGGCGAAGACGATGACGCCGAACAGAGGGGCCAGCATATTGCCCAGACCTGCTGCGGCGACGTTGATGAGACCGACCGCGGTTCCTCGGTGGCGCGCGGAGAAGAACTCGGAAAGCATGATGACGGCGACAGCGATTTCACCGCCGAGGCCGAGGCCGACCAGGAATCGGGCGCCCACGAGTACCTCATAGGTGGGGGCCAAGGCGCAGATGAGCGAGCCGATCGAGAACACGATCAGGTTGGCGCCCAGGAGGGTTCGCCGTCCCAGCCTGTCCATCACTGCGCCGGCCAGGATCCGTCCGAGGGCGACAGCGGTGAAGGTTGCCGTATTCAACAGGCCGATCTGCGCTCCCCCGAGACCCCACTCGGATTTGAGTATGGGACCGGCGATACCGACGGTGTTCTGTTCGATTGCGTCGAAGAAGACGCCGAACAACACCATCGCGACGATCCCGAGGTGTGCGGACGTGACGCCGATCCGCGAGTACGCGGCTTCGATCTGGCCGCTCAGCGTGGCCTTTTCGGCCGGATCGCCGAGGGGCGCATCGGTGGAATGGGTAGCAGGAGTGCTCATCAAGCTTCCTCCGTTTGGTATACCAGCAGGTGACGAGAAAGCTATCGAGCGATACGGCAGTCTGGGTTGCCGTCGGGTTAAATAGCCGTTTCATCACGTGCGATTCCGCGTAACAAGACGGTCTCTGGTCCTTTGTGTGCAGCTCTCCCTGTCAAACAGGAGGCACGTTGGTATACCAACGCTCCGCAGAACTACGCTCGGAGGGCGCGCATGATTATCGATCGAGCGGAAGGCGTCCATGACTGCGATGAACGGGCACTCGAACCTGTCTCGATGGGTTTTCGAAGAGATTCGTGACCGCATCAACGACGGACGTTTGGCCGCCGGTGAGTCGCTCAGTGAGCGGGACCTGGGCGCAGAATTGCAGGTTTCACGGGTTCCGATACGCGAAGCGCTACCGATGCTCGAGGCGGCCGGTCTGGTGTCTCTGTCACCGCGCCGGCCCGCAGTCGTCACGAGGGTGAGTCGTAGTGGTGTGAATCAGTTGTACGACATCAGATCAGCTCTCGAGCCCTTGGCTGCCCGGCGCGCGGCCGCCGCCGTAGCGAGCGGCAAGTCCCCGGAGCGACTGTCAGCGGCGTTGCGCGCCGCCGCAGGTGCTCTGGCGAGTGGCGCTCTCGGTGATTTCCACACACAGAGTGGTGCCGTGCACGCAGAGATCGAACAGCTCTGCGGGAACGACTTGCTGGGTGTGCTCATGGATCCCCTTCGTGAGCGCAGCACTCGCCTGAACGTCGCCAACATCCATCAGGATCCGCAGGCACGCCACGCGGAACATGTCTCTCTCGTCGAAGCGATCGTTCAGGGCGATATCGAGCTGGCCTCTTCGCTTGCCCATGCACACGTCGAATGGGGCAGGCGCCGGACTTTCGAGACGCTGTCGTCCGTTCCCGGCTTCGACCCCGACAGTTAGCGTCTTCCGAGGCCGTTCGGTGTGTGCGTACCGCAAAGGGCTGCCGGGCGTCTGGGCGCAGGTGTTCGTCCTCGAGAACGTGTGTAGGTGGGAACGGACGGGTATACCCCGCACACATCGAAAGGAGAGCACGATGCCGAACTCGTCGATCAAGAACGAAAAGATGTACGAAGAGTTGCGGGACGACGGCGCGTCGAAGGAGAAAGCTGCCCGGATCTCCAACGCTGCCGCTGCCGAGGGCAAGTCGAAGGTCGGGAAGCGAGGCGGAAAGTCCGGGTCGTACGACGACTGGACTGTCGACGACCTGAAGAAGCGGGCGAAAGAACTCGGCTTGAGCGGTTACTCGAGCATGCGCAAGAACGAACTCGTGGACGCGTTGCGCAACCACTGACGGGAAGGCAACCTGGACTCGCGTGGCCACCCCCGGCCCGCGAGAGGGGCAGGCATGGCATTGAGCGTGGACGGCGACACCCTGTACTTCGAGTTCCCCGAAGTACACGGGGAAGCCGAACTGGCCGTCTCGTTCCACCGCACCGTCCGGGTGCCGGACGACGGGAAGCGCTACCCGCTGCCACCGAGCCTGGGCACCTTTCCTCTACGTGTTTTGGACGAGCACATCGTCCTGCCCGTATGGCAGTCCGAAGCCTGCTGGATCAAGTTCGACACTCGTTATCCGTTTCTCGTCAAGGTCGGAACCGGCGACGTCGACGCGGTGACGGGCGGGCCCTGGACGCCGGAACCCGATTTCGATGCCGAGGACTATTTCGAGGTCCCGGAACAACCCTGGCTCGACGGGTTCTGTGTGGACGGCGGACTGGTCCGCCAGTTCGTGGCGATGCCGCTGGGTGCGGGGTACACCGTCGAGGAACAACTCGGTCGCGGGCCGGCCACCGGGGGAATCCGGATCGCCGCGTCCCCGATGAGGGCCGACGTGTACGAGCGGCGGCGCGCGCGAACCGACGACCGGCAGCACATGATGACCTTCGCGCCGCCTCCGCCGCCCGGCATGGGACTCGGCGCGGGCGGTTCGATCACCCAGCGCGTCGCGACGCCGGTGGAAGAACGCGGCGTATGGGACACGGGCCGTCGCTCGGCTGCGCACGTTGCGCTGGTCAACAGCGTGCAGTGGGAAACCCTGACGGGAACAGCGCCGCCGACCGAGCCGATCACCGCGCGCGAGTACACCGAGCGCGGGTATCCGTGGTTCGAGGTGTACGACGAGTCGGTCGCGCGGGAAGCGGCCACGGCACTGTCGGGTGTCGAGACCGTCTCGCGCGTGCTCGCCCGCCGAGGGGACGACCCGCTGGCCGGAAACGAGACCGTCGACGTGCCCGAACTCCTGAGGATCCGTCCGCGGAAGGGCCGGGACCGCGGTTGAGATCCGCCGTTGGGGCTCAGCCGAATTCGACACCCTGGGCAAGCGGGAGTTCGTTCGAGTAGTTCACCGTGTTGGTGGCGCGGCGCATGTACGCCTTCCATGAATCCGAACCCGATTCGCGGCCGCCGCCGGTCTCCTTCTCACCGCCGAACGCACCACCGATCTCCGCCCCGGAGGTACCGATGTTGACGTTCGCGATACCGCAGTCCGAGCGGGAGAGGAACTGCTCGGCCTCCCGTTGGTCGAGGGTGAAGATCGACGACGACAGCCCCTGGGGGACTGCGTTGTTCAGCGTGATCGCCTCGTCGAGGTCGTCGTAGGTGAGGACGTACAGGATCGGTGCGAACGTCTCCTCCCGTACGACCTCGGTCTGGCCCGGCATGCGGACGAGTGCGGGGGAGACGTAGACCCCCTTCCCGGACACGTCGACACGGTCGCCGCCGGCGACGACAACGCCGCCGTCGGCAGCGGCGCGATCGAGAGCAGAGCGCATCGCCTCGTACGATTTCTCCGAGACGAGCGGACCCACGAGGACTCCCTCGTCGAACGGATTTCCCACGCGCAAGCCGGAATACGCGGTTGCGAGCCGCTCGACGAGCGTGTCGGCGATCGACCGGTGCACGATGAGCCGCCGGAGTGTCGTGCACCGCTGCCCGGCGGTACCCGCGGCGGCGAACACGACGCCGCGCACCGTGAGGTCGAGGTCGGCCGACGGAGTGACGATCGCTGCGTTGTTGCCTCCGAGTTCGAGCAGGCACCGGCCGAATCGAGCGGCGACGCGGGGAGCAACCGCCCGCCCCATCCGCACGGACCCGGTTGCGCTGACGAGCGCGATCCGCGGATCGTCGGAAAGGGTTTCTCCGACGCGGGAGTCGCCGAGAAGCACGTGGTGCAGGCCGTCGGGCGCGCCCACATCGGCGGCAGCGCGCCGCAGGAGTGCGTCACACGCGAGCGCGGTGAGCGGCGTGGTCTCGGACGGCTTCCACACCACCGGGTCGCCGCACACGAGCGCGATCGCGGTGTTCCACGACCACACCGCGACCGGGAAGTTGAACGCCGAGATGACACCGACCACACCGAGGGGATGCCATGTCTCCATCAGGCGGTGACCCGGACGTTCGGACGGCATGGTCCGCCCGTACAACTGGCGGGACAGCCCGACGGCGAAGTCGCAGACGTCGATCATCTCCTGAACCTCACCGGCCGCCTCGGACGGGATCTTCCCGACCTCGAGTGTGACGAGTGCTGCCAGGTCGCTCTTGTGCTCGACGAGGAGTTCGCCGAGACGTCGGACGAGTTGTCCGCGAACCGGGGCGGGCACGTGTCGCCATTGCTCGAACGCGCTTGCGGCGGTCGAAATGGCGAGATCGACGTCTTCGGCAGAGTGGAGGGGAAGTCGAGCGAGTTCGGTGCCGTCGACCGGGCTCGTGACGCCGAGGACACCGTCCTGCGGAAGTTCGACTCCGCAACGGCTCAGGGCCGCCTCTGCTCGGGTGCGGAGGTCGGAGGTCGCATTCATCGGTGTGGTCCCTTCGTGCTCGGATAATCTGCGCGGGTGCCGGAATCCCCTAAAGACGCGCTGGACGAGATCGATCGATTGCTGTTGCGCGAATTGGAAGCCGACGGGCGGGCCACCTTGGCCGCGCTTGCCGACAAGGCGGGCCTGTCGGTGTCCGCCGTCCAATCCCGGGTACGACGCCTCGAGTCGCGCGACATCATTCGCGGGTACAGCGCCAGAATCGATCCCGAGGCGATCGGACTCGCGCTCTCGGCGTTCGTCGCCATCACCCCTCTTGATCCGTCTCAGCCGGACGATGCACCGGCGCGATTGCGCCATATCGACGCCATCGAATCCTGTCACTCGGTCGCCGGGGACGAAAGCTACATCCTCCTCGTGCGTGTCGCCTCGCCGCGCGCGCTCGAACATCTGCTTCAGCAAATTCGTGCGACCGCGAACGTGGCAACCCGGAGCACCGTCATTCTCCAAACATTTTACGAGCGGTGACGGTAAACGCCGGTAAATTTCTTGTAATGAAGACCCTTTACTGAATGTTCTGACGTATCGTTCCCGGTATGAGTACTGCACTCCGGCGCCCGGACAGTGACGGATCCCTCCTTCCCGACCGCGTTCACGACGTACTGCGGCAGCACCTGCTCACGGACGGAGCAGACCTCGTCCTCGACCTCGAACGCTCACGCGGCCTACGACTGGTCGACCAGCGCGACGGCACTGTCTACCTCGACATGTTCGGGTTTTTCGCGTCCTCGGCGCTGGGCATGAACCATCCTGCGCTCGCGGACGACCCCTGTGCCGCAGAGGAGTTCTGCACTGTCGCACCGAACAAGCCCAGCAACTCCGACATCTATACGGTGCCGATGGCCCGGTTCGTCGACACCTTCGCCCGGGTCCTCGGGGACCCGGCCCTGCCGCACCTGTTCTTCGTCGACGGCGGTGCGCTCGCCGTCGAGAACGCTCTCAAGGCCGCGTTCGACTGGAAGAGCCGCCTCAACGAGTCCCGCGGACTCGACCCCGGCCTCGGAGGCTCGGTACTTCATCTGACCGAGGCGTTCCACGGGCGGAGCGGCTACACGATGTCGCTCACCAACACCGATCCGGTGAAGACCGCACGCTTCCCGAAGTTCGACTGGCCGCGAATCGACGCGCCCTATCTGTGCGACGGCCGCGACATCGCCGCGGCGGAGGACCGCGCGCTCGACCAGGCGCGCGCCGCATTCGCCGAGCGCCCCCACGACATCGCGTGCTTCATCGCCGAACCCGTCCAAGGGGAGGGCGGCGACCACCACTTCCGTCCGGAGTTCTTCCGGGCCATGGCGGATCTGTGCCGCGCCAACGACGCGCTGTTCGTGTTCGACGAGGTGCAGACCGGTGTCGGACTCACCGGCACCACCTGGGCCTATCAGCAGTTCGGCGTGGCTCCCGACCTCGTGGCATTCGGAAAGAAGACGCAGGTGTGCGGGATCATGGCCGGCGGGCGGATCGACGAAGTGCCCGACAACGTCTTCACGGTGAGCTCTCGTCTCAACTCCACCTGGGGTGGCAATCTCACCGACATGGTGCGTGCCCGCCGCATCCTCGAGGTGATCGAACGGGACGGACTGATCGAGCGTGCCCGCACCCGTGGGGCGCATCTGCTGGCCGGAGTGCAGCAACTCGCCGCGCGCCGTCCTGCGGTGACGGAGCCGAGGGGCCGCGGGCTGATGTGTGCGCTGACCCTGCCGTCACCGGACATGCGCGACGCGGTGCTGCGCGACCTGTACCGCGACGAGCACGTCCTCATGATCGGCACCGGCACCCGCGGTATCCGATTCCGGCCCCCGCTGACGGTCACGACAGCCGAACTCGACGAGGCGCTCGCCGCCGTGGACCGGGTCCTCGGGCGCCACACCTGAGCCGTGCGGGGCTTTCCGGTTCCGAGCGCAACGCCGTAGGTTGTCGACATGACCGATGCACTGGGCAGCGAGGCCGCTGCGGACACCGCCTTCGCGATCCCGTCACTGGCGAACTTCCGCGACATCGGCGGGTGTGCGAGTTCCTACGGTGGCGTGGTTCGTACCGGGGTGGTGTACCGCTCGACCGACCTGAGCCGGGTCACCGAGACCGATCTCGACACACTCACGGCGCTGCACATCGCGAACGTCTTCGACCTCCGCACCGCGGCCGAGCAGGAGCTGCGTCCGGACAAGCTTCCGGCGCACGCCCGGCACTTCGCCCTCGACGTCCTCGCCGACCGGAACAACGGGTCCATCGCGGCAGCACTTCCCGACATCGTTGCCGATCCCGCACTGGCCGCCCAGGCGTTCGGTGACGGCCGCGCCGTCGAATATCTGCGGGGGAGCTACCGGGACTTCGTGACGTTGCCGAGCGCTCTCGCGTCGTATCGCGCTGTCGCGGAAGGTATGGCGCAGGGCGACGTTCCCGCGCTGGTCCACTGCAGCGCGGGGAAGGACCGGACGGGGTGGGCCGCAGCGTCCCTGCTCCTGTTCGCCGGCGCCGACGAGGATGCGGTGTTCGCCGAGTACCTGCGTACCAACGACATGCTGCTGCCCGCTTTCGACACGATGTTCGCCCGCTTCGCCGAACGGGGAGGTGACCCGGACATCCTCGTTCCGATTCTCGGTGTGCGGCGCGAGTACCTCGAAACCGCAATCGACGAGGCGCTGACCCGGTACGGCAGCATCGAAGGGTATTTCGCGGCCGGCCTCGGTCTCAGCGACACCGCGCTGCAGGCTCTGCGCGACCGCCTCGTGGCCCCGCAGGAGTGAGCGTTCGCCGGGCAGGCGGTACCTGACGAATAGGCCGGTGCCGCAAACGGTTTCAGCGTGCGCGCGCTGCGCGGGTGCGGCGGCGGAGCGCCTCGGCGACGGCGAGGCCGACAAGGATGCCGAAGAGGTCGGCGCACCAGTCCCAGACCGATCCCGAACGCCGCACGGCGACGGTCGCCTGCAACACCTCGGTGAGAGCTCCGTACGCGGCCAGCCCCACCAGCGTGATCGCGGGGGAGAAGCGCGCGAAGCGGGAGCAGTACGCCAGCACCGCGAACATGAGCGCGTGGGTCACCTTGTCGGAATGCGGTGGCCCCGAGGGAGTGGTGTCGCCGGGCAGGAGGAGCATTACCGTGACCGCGATGACGGCAACCACGAGTGGCAGCACTCGCTGCCAGGCGAAAGGGGGCATGGCGCCAACGTTAGTCGGCACCGCCGGGCGGCCGGTCCGAGGCTCGCCATTCCGTGACCAGGCGGTACGCCCTGCGCCCCAGCATCCAGAGGGCGACGAGCGCGAGGAGAATCGCGATCGGGTGCCGGATCGCGACGAGGATCAGCAGCGCGACGAGCACCAGCGGGACCAGCGTCACGAGGTTCAGATAGAGATTCTCGCGGGCTGGTGGGGGCACCAGGGCTGCCGGCGCCGACGGCAGGTCGCGGAACAGCGGAACCAGGTCGCCGCGGGTCCGGGCTTCCGTCGCGCGAGTCACACGCTCGTCGAACTCGTCGAGCGTGAGCCGGCCGGCCGCGAAGTGGTCACCGAGCAGCTGCACGGCTTCTTCGCGTTCGGCCGTTCCGATACGTACTTCGGGACGCTCGCCCATGGGTCCAGACTAGTGGAGATCGGACGTGCGGGGCGTGCCCGAATCCCAGGCTGCGATCTCGGCCTCGGCGCGCAGATCATCGTGGCTCGGTGACGCCAGCAGCAGCAGCACGATCGCGCCGAGGACGACGAAACCTGCGATGAACCCCGGGAACATCAGCGACATCACGGTCATCCCGGTGGGTTCGGGCGCGTCCGGCAGCACGTGCACTGCCACCCCGGCCATGCCGGTGTAGTGCAGCGCGACCACCGCGGAGGCCATGACGGCCGCCGCCACGACGCGCATCGCCGCACTCTCCGCCGCACCCGACAGCCACAGCGCGGTGAGTGAGGCGACCACCCCGATCAGCACCGATCCAGCGATGTACGGACTCTGTTGTTCGAGTTCTCCCTGTACCCGCACCGCCGACATTCCGGCGTAGTGCATGGCCGCGACCGCGAGGCCCATCACCACGCCTCCCACGGCCAGTCGTTCACCCGGCGACCACGACCGCAACCGTCGCACATCCGCCTGCAGGATCCACAGTCCGAACCATGTCGCGCCGATCGCCAGAGCGACGGAGAGCAGGGTCGGCGCCAACGCGTACCTGACCGGCGATCCCGGAAGCGAGAAGCCCATCATTCCGATGAAGTGCATCAGCCAGATGCCGACGCCGCCGATCGCGACGCTCGCGAGGAAGGTCCAGCGTGCCCGGGACCGGGCGACCCGCGTGGCGTGGCGGGCGCAGGTCAAACCTGCGTAACACCCGACGGCTGAGGCGAACCAGCCGAGAGCGAAGAGCCACATTCCCATGGAGAAGTGGTGGAGTTCGTGCGACATACGTCCCCTTGACGGAGGGCGGCACGGGCCCCTCCACGGCATGCAGGGGCTGCGTGCCGCGCATGGATTGGACAGCGACAACGACCCCGACAGTCTCGAAGAGAATAGGTCACAATGCCCCACGCCGATAGGTCCGAAGTCCCACGGCGAGGTGTGGAACCGGTCACGTGCGCATATGACGGAGGCCCCCGCACCGACGATGCGGTGTGGGGGCCCCTCGAGACGTGCTGGTGCTACTTGAGTTCGGCGAGGACCGTGCCCTGCGTGATGGCGGAGCCCGGCTCGACCGTGAGGCCGGTGACGACGCCGGCCTTGTGCGCCGTGACGGGGTTCTCCATCTTCATGGCTTCGAGGACGGCGATGAGGTCGCCCTCGGCGACTTCCTGTCCTTCGGTCACGGCAACCTTGACCACGGTGCCCTGCATCGGCGCGGTGACCGCGTCGCCGGATGCCTTGCCACCCTGGCCGCCGCCGCGCTTGCGGGCCTTCGGCTTCTTGCGGACGACGCCGGGGGCGCCACCGCCGCTGCCGAGAGAGAACTGGCCGGGAAGCGACACCTCGACGCGACGTCCGCCGACCTCGACGACGACGTTCTGACGCGGCAGGACCTCGTCCTCGTCCTCGACCGCACCACCCGGGGTGAACGGCTCGATGGTGTTGTCCCAGTCGTTCTCGATCCACTTGGTGTAGACGTCGAACTTCTCGCCGTCGCCGACGAACGCGGGGTTCTCGACGATGTGGCGGTGGAACGGGATGACGGTGGCCAGACCGTCGACCTCGAACTCGGCGAGCGCGCGTGCCGCGCGCTGCAGCGCCTGCTCGCGGTTCTCGCCGGTGACGATCAGCTTCGCGAGCATCGAGTCGAACTGGCCGCCGATGACGTCGCCCTGGACGACACCGGAGTCGACGCGCACGCCGGGGCCCGTCGGCTCGCGGTAGACGGTGATGGGGCCGGGGGCGGGCATGAAGCCACGGCCGGCGTCCTCGCCGTTGATGCGGAACTCGAAGGAGTGGCCGCGCGGAGTCGGATCTTCCTTGATCTCGAGTTCCTCACCGTTGGCGATGCGGAACTGCTGGCGCACCAGGTCGATGCCTGCGGTTTCCTCGGTGACGGGGTGCTCGACCTGCAGTCGGGTGTTGACCTCGAGGAAGGAGACGGTGTCGCCCTGCACCAGGTATTCGACCGTGCCGGCGCCGTAGTAACCGGCCTCCTTGCAGATCGCCTTGGCCGAAGCGTGGATGCGGGCACGCTGGTCGTCGGTGAGGAACGGCGCGGGGGCCTCCTCGACAAGCTTCTGGAAGCGACGCTGCAGCGAGCAGTCGCGGGTGCCGGCGACGATGACGTTGCCGTGCTGATCGGCGAGGACCTGGGCCTCGACGTGGCGGGCCTTGTCGAGGTACTGCTCGACGAAGCACTCACCGCGGCCGAAGGCTGCGATGGCCTCGCGGGTAGCCGACTCGAACAGTTCGGGGATTTCCTCGATGGTCTGCGCGACCTTCATGCCGCGACCGCCGCCGCCGAAGGCTGCCTTGATCGCAACGGGCACGCCGTACTGCTTCGCGAACTCGACGACCTCGTCGGCGTTCTTGACGGGGTCCTTGGTGCCGGCCGCCATCGGGGCCTTCGCGCGCTCGGCGATGTGCCGGGCGGTGACCTTGTCGCCGAGGTCGCGGATGGACTGCGGGGAGGGGCCGATCCAGATCAGGCCCGCGTCGATGACAGCCTGGGCGAAGTCGGCGTTCTCCGACAGGAAGCCGTAGCCGGGGTGGATCGCGTCGGCGCCGGACTTGGCCGCAGCGTCGAGGATCTTGTCGAACACCAGGTAGGACTCGGCCGAAGTGGTGCCACCGAGCGCGAACGCCTCGTCTGCGAGCTTCACGAACTGTGCATCGGCGTCCGGCTCAGCGTAGACAGCGACACTGCCGTACCCCGCATCCTTCGCCGCGCGGATGACCCGCACAGCGATTTCGCCGCGGTTCGCGACGAGCACCTTCGTGATCTGCGCGCTGGCATGACTGGGCACGGAGCCTCCTGCTATCGATCGTTAGGTTATTTCCGTCAAGCGGCAGTCTAAGCACCAATCCGCTAGACGATGTAACCGGATGGCGTCTACACATTACGGTGCCCACCTGAGCGTGCAACGCTACTCGCCGGTAGGTGGGACGTCCCGATCAGGGGCTCCGGAGCTCGGTGCAGAGGAAGCCACCACGTCGTGCATCAGTTCGCGTGTCCGGTGCAGGAAGCGGAGAACGTTCGCGGCCGCGACCGGATTGTCGGGGAAGCGAGCGGACATGTTCAGGCCCTCGGGGGTCCGGTTGATCCAGATGTAGACGTCGTGGGCGAAGCTCCGGCTGCGCAGCGCGCGAGCGTTCCACTCCGGCCACTGGGCGGCCATCGGAACGAAGCGCACATCCATGTAGGACACGACGAACCGCGGGCGGATGGGCACGCCGAGCAGTTCGCCGACACGGTCGAACGGCACGCGAGCGCTGGCGCGGGTGCGGCGCAATTCGCGCGCGGCGCGGGCGGTGAGCGTGTCGAAATCCGTTGTGCCCGTGAGGTCCAGGTCGATCGGGCTCACTCCGACGAACCAGCCGAGTGCGCCCGCCCACATCGGGCCCGTCCGGGTATGGGCGGGCGCGACGACGCGAAAATTGTCGACGCCCGCCAATTCCCGGGTCGCCTGCCCCAGGCATGCGAGTACGCCCGCGAAGAAGCCCGCGCCCGAGTCCTGACACCGCGCCGCGAACACGGACGCCTGCTTGTCGTCGAACCAGCGTTCCACCGCACCCTGCTGCGCGACGGTGTGCGGCGGGCGAGGGCCGATCGGGAGCGGGAACGACGGCGCGTGCCCGCCGCACACTTTCAGGGTGTGCTGCCAGATGCGCACGGCTTCGTGCTTGTCGTCGAGTCGCTCGGAACCGTCGCGTTCGGCGGCGCCGAAATCGATGTAGCTGCCGACGGGGAACAGTTCGGCGGGGCGGCCCGTCCGCTCCTCCTCGTACAGGGCGGTGATCTCGTGCGCCACCAACACGATCGAATACCCGTCGATGATGGAGTGGTCGGCTCCGAAGAAAACCGTGAAACACGGTGCAGTGCCGGAGAACCCGGACGAGTCGCCCGGGAGCCGTTCGAGCGTCGCGAAGACGTACGCGGGCCACAGATGAGGCGTCGTGTAGTCGTCGAACAACCCGTGGAGGTGATCGCGGATGGTGTCGGGATCGCTGGGGTCGTGGCGGATGGAACGGAGGGAGATCCTGCCCGGGGGTGCGGTACGCCGGATGATCGGACTCTCCGCACGATCGGATCCGGTCAGGCGGGTATGGCTGCGCAACGGCTCGTGCCGGTCGATCCACCGTTCCAGCGCGCGGCGGAACTTCTCGGTGTCGATCTCACCGTCGATCTCGAAAGCGGTGCCCAGCCAGGATTCCCGGCCCCCGCCGTAACGGGCGCCACTCGAACGCCGCAGGTGCGCCTCGTGGATGTAGGAGGCCGGACGCGAGTCCTGCTGCCAGGCGTCGTCTTCTGCGCACGGCAGCCATTCGGTCAGGACCCCCGCCGAGATCGGGTAGTCGGCCAACTCGGTGAATTGCATCGAACTCGCGGTTCCGCAGGACTCAGGAGCGGAGGTGACGTTTGATGCGCGACAGCATGGCGCTCATGCCGCGCAACCTCAACGGGCTCACGACGGCGGCCAAGCCGAGCGCGGAGTAGAAGTCGTCCGGCACGTCGAGGATCTCTTTCGCGCTGAGGCCGTCCAGCCCCTGGTGCAGGATCGACGCGAATCCGCGCGTGGTCGGAGCCTCGGCGGGAGCACTGAAATGCAGTGTCACGCTGGAGGGGTCCGCGGCGTCGACGGAGAGGAACAGCGGCGACTGGCACTCGGGCACAGGCTCCATCGCCGCCTCTTCGAGCTCCGGTGGGAGCGGCGGCAGTTCCCGGCTGAACTCGAGCAGGAGCTGTAGCTTGTCCTGACCCTCGACGGCGGCGAAGTCGTCGACGATCTCGGCGAGAGGTGCGGGAATACTCATGCGACCGGCGCTGTTCCCGGCTCGTCGCCCTGGACGATCGGCACGCGCACCGCGTTGCCCCATTCCGTCCACGAACCGTCGTAGTTGCGTACATGCGGGTAACCGAGCAGGTGCGTGAGCACGAACCAGGTGTGGCTGGACCGCTCGCCGATCCGGCAGTACGCGATGACATCGGCGTCCTTGTCGACACCCGAGTAGATCTCGTCGAGTTCGGCGCGGGAGCGGAAACGTCCGTCCGGAGCAGCGGCCTTCGCCCACGGAATGGAGACCGCGGTGGGGATGTGACCGCCGCGCAGGGCGCCTTCCTCCGGGTAGTCGGGCATGTGGGTGCGCTCGCCGGTGTACTCCTGCGGCGACCGGACATCCACGAGCGGAACGCGTCCGAGGTGGGAGAGGACGTCGTCCTTGAATGCGCGGATCGGGGTGTCGTTGCGTTCGACGACGGGGTAGCCGCTCGTCGTGGCCGACGGGATTTCGAGGGTGGTGTCGCGGTTCTCGGAGATCCACGCGTCGCGGCCACCGTCGAGCAGGCGGACGTCCTCGTGACCGAAGAGCGTGAACACCCACAGTGCGTAGGCGGCCCACCAGTTCGACTTGTCGCCGTAGATCACGACGGTGTCGGTGCGGCGGATGCCCTTGCGATCCATCAGCGCCGCGAACTGCTCGCCGTCGATGTAGTCGCGCGTCACCGGATCGTTGAGGTCGAGATGCCAGTCGATCTTCACGGCGCCCGGAATGTGCCCGACGTCGTAGAGCAGCACGTCTTCGTCGGATTCGACGACCTTCATCTCGGGATGCCCGAGGTGCGCCGAGAGCCACTCGGTCGACACGAGACGAGCGGGATCCGCGTAGGCGGCGAACGACGAGTTGCTATCGGGTGCGACGGGCACTAAGAGCTCCTGGGGCAGTGGTGGCAGGTGCGCAGTCGATTCTAGGCGGTAGCGTTCGAGCACGTGACTCGCAGTCGATCCCGCCACGCCGATCTCGGCTGCCGTGCCGACATCGACGTGCTGGTGCGGCGGTTCTACGAGCGTGCGACGGCCGATCCGCTGCTCGCGCCGGTATTCGACGTTCTCGCCGTCGTCGGGCTCGACGAACACCTCGTCGTCGTCGGCGACTTCTGGGAACAGATCCTGTTCCGCACCACGCGTTACGACGGAGCGTTCATCCCCGTCCACCGCGCGCTGCACGGCCACCACGGCCTGACATCCGCCCGGTTCGAGCGCTGGCTCGCGTTGTGGATCGAGAACGTCGACGCGCTGTTCGCGGGGACGAATGCCGACCGTGCCAAGATCAAAGCCGAGGCGATGGCACGGTCGCTCGCCCGCTCGCTGAAGGTCGATATGTCGTAATATCCGCGCGGACGCCGTGACGAGCAGACACGGCAGGGACCAGCAGACGCGGTAGTGCTTAACAGACGAACCGATCCGGGGCGGCCGGCGGCGACATACAGGGGTGTGCGGGAATGCCGTATTTCGGGTTGATCGTGATGATCGTGTGGGTGGCGTGCCTGATAGACCTGATCCGTGCCGACGAGCACGAGGTGCGGCACCTGCCCAAGCCGCTGTGGCTGATGGTCGTGATCCTTCTGCCACTGGTCGGCTCGGTGCTGTGGTTGCTCGTCGGACGGCCGGACGGGGTCGACCGGTCGCGGACGCAAAGGCCTGCGTCGACGTTCCCCGAATACAACCGGCCCGGGCGGCAGGCGGGGCAGCAGCCCGAAACCGACGAGGAGTTCCTCCGGCGCTGCCGCGAACGCGCAGAACAGCAACGCCGCGTGGCCAGGGAGCAGGAGAAGCGCCGGCTGGAACGCGAGGGCGGCGCCGGGGCATGAGCGCCGCTCAGTGGGAGACGGGCGCCTTCAGTTGCATCCACGCGAGCACATCGAGCACCCGCAGGGCCGGCACCGCGTCCGGCAATCCGGCCCGCTCCCGCAGCCCGACGAGGCGTGCCTGTAGCTCACCGTCGTTGTGCCGCAACGCTTGCCGGATCGGCTCGAGATGCGCCTGCTTGGTGTCGAGCACCTCGCCCACGACGCGATCGTAGATCGGGTAGAGCCGGGGCCGCTTCCGGGCGATCAGCTTCGACGCGACCGTGCGTCCGATGCTCGGCACCGTCCACAACGCCGTCTCCAGTTGCCACGCAGGGGAACGGGGCGTCATCTCGTCTGCTTCCTCAGCGAGATCGCGGTCCGGACCGATCGCCGCCAGCAACTCGGCGAACTCGTCGCGGCGTTCCCGGAGCACGATGTCGGCGCCGTCGGGCGAGACCTCGACCGAGAGAAACGTGACGGCGACGAGGTCGTCGGCGGTGAAGACGTCGGCGTCGCGTTGCCGGGTGCCGGTCGAATCCCACTCGTCCCAGAGCGCGCCGCTCCGGAGCCGGCCGGTCTTCCGCAGCGGCACTCGGAAATAACGCTCCAGCACGTCGAGTGCCGGCGCGTCGTCCCGGCCGGCGAGCACCTTGGGCAGCCGGATCGGCACGTCAGGCTTCTTCGGTCATGACGCCGAGGACGTGCTGCGCGAACCACCGATTGTGATACTCCTCATACGGACCCGCGCCTTGGTCGGCCAGACGCTCGGCCAGAGGGCCGATGGTGGTCTCGTCGAGCGGAAGTGCGAAGAACTGTTCGTCGGCGCCGTCGTCGCTGAGAAACCAGTCGACGACCACCGCGTCGCCGTGCGCGGCGGCGTTGTCCGAGTCGTGGAACTTCAGCAGCGGATACCGCATCGACAACTGGTCCAGCGAGGAACCGGTCTGCTGGATCAACGCGGAAGTGGACGTCGTGAGCACCGTGCGGTAATCGACGGTCTCCCCGTCTTCCGTGTACCGCTCGACGTGCAGGACTTCCATCGGGCCGATCGCGAGCGTGAACAGCCGCTGGTGGTCTGCGGTTCTGCCCGCGGACGGAAGGCAGGTCAGCGTCCACCCGGACACTTCATGGTCCGCCGGATCGTCGAACGCGGAGGCCAGGTACCCGGCCACCAGATCGACGACCACGTCGAAGAAGGGATCCTGGCTCAGCAGGACGAAGCTTTCTTGGGTCGCGGACCCCGCGATGTCGTTCATGACCGTCCTCGGATTCGGTGATGGGGATGGTCCGGAAATTCGCTCAGTTTTCGAGAGCCTCGATCGGGATGGCCGCGTTCTCGGTCCACAACTGCGCAACCGAGATGCCGACCCGGGCAAGAAGCGTGCGCACGAGGGGCAGTCCGATACCGACGACAGACGACGGATCGCCTTCGATGCTGTCGATGAACCAGCCGCCGAGACCGTCGAGGGTGAACGCTCCCGCCACCTCGAGCGGCTCTCCGCTCTCGAGGTAGGTCTCGAGTTCCTCTTCGGTCGGGGTGCCGAAATGGACAACGGTGCCGCTGTGGTCGGATGCCTCGGCAACGAGTTCACCGTCGTGGACCCGCAGCACGCTGTGTCCCGTGAGCAGTTCCGCGCTGCGACCCGCCATCATGTGCCAGCGTTCACGCGCCACATCGGTTGTACCGGGCTTGCCTTGCAGCACACCGTCGACGAGGAGCATCGAGTCGCAACCGATGACCACCGCGTCCTTGAGTCCGCTTTCCTCGAGGACCGGCAGGATCGCAGCGGCTTTCTCGCGAGCGAGTGCTGTGACGACGGCCGCCGGGGCCGTACCGGGCTCGAGTGCCGAGACGACGGCGTCCTCGTCCACACCGGAGACGTGGACGAGCGGCTTGACTCCGGCCGCGTGCAGCACCGACAGGCGGGCCGGGGAAGCCGACGCCAGCACCAAGCGCGGCACGTCAGAGCCGGTTCGGGTACGAGTACGGGGAGAACGGAGCCCGCTGGCGGTGCATGCGCGTCGGGTCGCCCCATGTCTCGGCCGGCGTGGTGTCTCCTGCGGGAGCCACGGACGCCGCAGCCGCCGCGAGCACGGAGACCAGGGCCGCGACCTCCTCGTCGGAGGGGTTGCCCTTGACGATGCGCAGAGCGACGGCCGGTTCTGCGGCAGGCTCCGGCGTTTCCGCCGGGGACTGCCGGCCGGCCGGTTCGGGAGCCTGCCCGTCGGTGGCTTCGCCGAGCGCGGCGTCGGTCGCTTCGTCGAACTCCGCGTCGGTGATGATCTTGTCCTCTGCCGTCGCGGTCACTGCGCGCCACCCGCGTGCGCTGCCGCGAACTGGGTCGCTGTCATGTGGGTCCTCTCGTTGAGGTCATCGCACGCCACCTGCGGCGTGCTACGCCGTTCGGGTCGTGGCGACGGGTGCGCGACCGCGTCCCGCCGGTGTCACCGGCGGGACGCGCACGCACTCCGTCGCGAACCGTCACAGGGGAATGTTTCCGTGCTTCTTCGGCGGGAGCGAAACCATCTTCCGCTCGAGCAGTCGCAGCGCGGAGACGATCTGCCCGCGGGTGTGCGACGGCGGGATGACCGCGTCGACATATCCGCGCTCGGCCGCGATGTACGGGTTGACGAGGGTGTCCTCGTATTCGTTCTGCAACTGCAGGCGCAACGCATCGACGTCCTCGCCGGCTGCGGCGGCGTCCTTGAGCTGCTTGCGGTAGACGAATCCCACGGCTCCGGATGCGCCCATCACGGCGATCTGCGCGGTCGGCCACGCGAGGTTGACGTCGGCGCCCATGTGCTTGGAGCCCATGACGTCGTACGCGCCGCCGTACGCCTTGCGGGTGATGACGGTGATCTTGCCGACCGTCGCCTCGCCGTACGCGTACAGCAGTTTCGCGCCGCGGCGAATAATGCCGTTGAACTCCTGCTCGGTGCCGGGCAGGAAGCCGGGGACGTCCACGAGCGTGATGATCGGGACGTTGAAGGCGTCGCACGTGCGCACGAAGCGGGCGGCCTTCTCGGAGGCGTCGATGTCCAGGCAGCCTGCGAACTGGGTCGGCTGGTTGGCGACGATGCCGACGCTGCGGCCGTCGATGCGGCCGAAGCCGATGATGATGTTCCGGGCGCGCTCCGCCTGGACCTCGAGGAACTCGTCGTCGTCGAGGAGACGGCGGATGACCTCGTGCATGTCGTACGGCTGGTTCGCCGAGTCGGGGATGATCGTGTCGAGCTCGAGGTCCTCGTCGGTGAGCGAATCCTCGATCGCGCCGTCGATCGGATCGGTCGGGGCGCTACGCGGGGCAGCAGCCTGGTTGTTGCTCGGCAGGTACGACAGCAGGTCGCGGACGTAGTCGAGCGCGTCCTGCTCACCCTCTGCGACGTAGTGCGCGACACCCGACTTGACCATGTGGGTGTGTGCGCCGCCGAGGTCTTCCATCGTGACGTCTTCGCCCGTGACGGTCTTGATGACGTCGGGGCCGGTGACGAACATCTGGCTGGTCTTGTCGACCATGACGACGAAGTCCGTCAGCGCGGGGGAGTACACGTGACCGCCCGCGGCGGGGCCCATGATGAGGGAGATCTGCGGGATGACGCCGGAGGCCTGCACGTTGCGGTGGAAGATCTCGCCGTACAGTCCGAGCGAGACGACACCTTCCTGGATGCGCGCGCCGGCACCTTCGTTGATACCGACCAGGGGACGACCGGTGCGGACCGCGAGATCCATGACCTTGACGATCTTCTCGCCGTAGACCTCGCCGAGGCTGCCACCGAAGACCGTGGCGTCCTGAGAGAAGACGCAGACGTCGCGGCCGTCGATCGTGCCGTAGCCGGTGACGACACCGTCGCCGACGGGGCGGTTCTCGGCCAGGCCGAAGTTCGTGCTGCGATGGCGGGCGAGAGCATCGAGTTCGACGAACGAACCTTCGTCGAGCAACGCGGTGATGCGCTCGCGGGCGGTCAGCTTGCCCTTGGCGTGCACCTTCTCGATGGCGGCCTCACCGACGGGAGCCTGAGCCGTGGCCTGACGATTGCGCAGGTCGGCGAGCTTGCCGGCGGTGGTGTGAATATCGGGCGTACTCGCCGCCTCGGACGCGGAGGGCTCCTGGACAGTGGTCATGGGCAGTCAGCTTAGCGAGCGTCACATGCCTGTGCCGCGCCGGTCCCGGTTGTGTTGAATTATTGAACTGGACCTACCGGCGGGTAGGGAATTTCGACCCACCCTAGGCTGGGCGCATGGCCGGAAACCGCAAAACGCCAGATCTCGCTTCCCTGCGCGCACCCCTCGACGTGGCTCGTCTGCGCAGCGCCCTCACCGCGGCAGAGAGCGGCGCGTTCTACACCCGGCTCGACGTCGTGGACGAGACCGGCTCGACCAACGCGGACCTGCTCGCCGTCGCAGGAACGGGCGCCGACCGCCGCGCGCTGCTGGCGGAGTTCCAGAGCGGTGGACGCGGCCGGCACTCGCGTACCTGGAACGGTGTGCCGGGAGCCCAGGTCATCGTCTCGGTGCTCCTGCGCCTGCCCGGGTGCCCCCTGCGCGACCTCGGGTGGCTGCCGCTGATCGCCGGGATCGCCACCGTCGACGCCGTGCGCTCGGTCGGCGGGGTCCCGGCACAGCTCAAATGGCCGAACGACGTGCTGGTCGGCGGCCGGAAACTCGCGGGGATCCTCGTGGAGGTGGCGTCCACCTCACCCGAGCCGGTGGCCGTCGTCGGCGTCGGGGTCAACGTGACCCTCACGGCGGAGGAACTGCCCGTTCCGACCGCCACGTCGTTGTTGCTCGAGGACGCCGGCGATCTCGACCGGACGCTGCTCGCGGAGACGCTGCTGGCCGCGTTCGCCGACCGGATCCGTGCGTGGGCGCGCGCGGGCTGGAACACGGCGGGGCCCGCCGCTGCGTATCGCGAGCGCTGCGGCACGATCGGGCAGCAGGTACGGGCGGTGCTCCCGGGCGACACCGAACTGCGCGGCGTCGCCGTGGACGTGGACGACCAGGGCCGTCTCGTGATCCGGCCCGACGGCGGCGGCGACACGGTGGCCGTGGCCGCGGGGGACATCACGCACCTGCGTCCCGCCTGACAACCACGCCGACGAGGCGGTCGGTCACCGGCGTGTGCCATCGTGGGCGCCATGGGATATCCCGACGACGCGCTGGCACCAGGGGAAGAGTTGCTGCTCCACCGTCATCCGCACTGGAAGGCGTTGATCGTTCCGGCCGCAATCCTCCTCGTCGCGACGCCGCTCGCCGGCTTCCTGCTGGGCGTCGTCGCGGCTCGGCTCGACGGTGCCGCAGCGACCGTCCTGAGCGTGGCGGTCGTGCTGCTGTGGCTCGCGGTCGTGGTGTGGCGCTCCCTCGTTCCGCTCGTGAGCTGGCTCAGCACGCATTTCATCGTCACCGACCGGCGCGTGCTGGTTCGCACCGGTGTCCTCACGCACACGGGAATCGACATCCCCATGGGCCGGATCAGCAATGTCCAGTTCCGGCACGGCCTCGTCGACCGGATGCTCCGCACCGGAACCCTCGTGGTGGTCTCGGCTGCCGACGATCCGCTCGAGTTCGACGACATTCCCGAGGTGCGGCAGGTCCACGCCCTGCTCTACCAGCAGGCGTTCGACGCGCACGACCGCACGGCGGCGGAAAACCGCCCCGCGCGGCATCCGCACGAAGAGGACACCCACCGCAAAGCGTGGTAATCCCGACAACCGGGCCATCGATCCGTACGCTGAATTCCGTGACTGCCGTACTACTCGCCGAAGACGACGACGCCATCGCGGCACCGCTTTCGCGCGCGCTCGGCCGCGAGGGTTACGACGTGACAGTCGAACACAGCGGTCCGGTGGCACTCGAACGCGCACTCTCCGGCGACTACGACCTCCTCATCCTCGATCTGGGCCTACCCGGTATGGACGGTCTGGAAGTGTGCCGTCAGATCCGCGCGGACCGGTCCGAGCTGGCCGTCCTCATGCTCACCGCCCGGACCGACGAAGTCGACTTCGTCGTCGGGCTCGACGCGGGCGCCGACGACTACGTCGGCAAGCCGTTCCGGCTCGCCGAACTGATGGCGCGGGTCCGCGCATTGCTGCGGCGCCGGGGCTCGGGCGAGCAGGACGATATCGTCGACGTGTCGGGGATCCGGCTCGAACGAGCCGCCCGGCGGGTCCTCGTCGACGGGTCCGAGGTCGCGCTCGCCAACAAGGAATACGAGTTGCTGAGGGTCCTGCTCGAACACGCGGGGCAGGTGGTCTCGCGCGACATCATCCTCGAAGAGGTCTGGGGTGACACCGATCTCCGGGGGTCCAAGACCCTCGACATGCATATGTCGTGGCTGCGTCGCAAGATCGGCGACGAGGGACCCGCAGGTGAACGACGCATCGCGACGGTGCGCGGCGTCGGTTTCCGTTTGAATACCGACTAGCGGCCCGCGCACGTGCGTAGTCGCATCCTCAATGCGGTGATGGCCACCGTTCTGCTCGTCGCCCTCCTGCTCGGTGTTCCGCTCGCCTATACGGCCTACCTCTTCGTGGAGGACACGGCACGGCGCGACCTACAGGACCGTCTCGGGCGGATGGCCGACGAGATCATCGCGCAGGAGGGCACCGGCGGCCTCGTGGTCGGCGGCCTCGACACCAGTTCCCTGCGCCTTCTCGTTCCCGCCGACGGCCGGGTCGTGGTGGTCTACCCCACCCCGGAGAACGTTGCGGCGCGCCTCGACATCGGGGCTCCCGTCGTGGAGTCCCCGATCGTGGAGTCGCTCTCGATGGGCACTTCGGGTTCGCTGCGGATCGAGGTTCCGTCGGAGAGCCTGCGCACTCTTCAGCAGCAGGTGCTCGCGGCCGTGACATTGCTCGTGCTGCTGTCCGTCGCCGTCGGCGCACTCGTAGCGGTGGCGACCGCCCGACGGCTCGCCGACCCCCTTCGGGACGCGGCACGTCGCGCGGCCCGGTTGGCCGAAGGTGATTTCCGGCCGGTCCCGCGGCGGCACGGAATTCCGGAACTCGATCGCGTGTCCGACGTGCTGGACGCCGCAGCCGTCGAGATCTCCAACCGCCTCCAGCGCGAGCACGGCCTGGTCGGCGACGTCTCCCACCAGTTGCGGTCGCGCATGACGGCGATCCGGCTGCGTCTCGACGAACTGTCCACCCACGACGACCCGGCGGTCGTCGAGGAGGCCGAGGCCGCGATGGCACAGGTGGACCGGCTGACCGCTGCGATCACCGATCTGGTCCGGCAGTCCCGCAACAGCGCCGCCGAACTCCGCACCGAGGTCTCGGTGGTGGGCGACCTCACCGGCGTGATCGCGGATTGGCGGGGCCCGTTCCAGGAGGCCGGCCGCGAACTGGTGCTGAGTGGCGACCCGTCGTTGCGCTCGTCGGTGACGGGATCGCGGTTGCGTGAAGCGGTCGCGGTGCTCGTCGACAACGCACTCGTCCACGGTGGCGGAACGTGCACGGTCTCGGTGCGCTACGTCGCCACGCGCGGTGATTCGACGGTGTGCGTCGAGGTCAGCGACGAAGGCGAGGGAGTGTCCGACGACCTGGTACCGCATATCTTCGACCGCGGCTTCTCCGGTGGCGGCTCGACCGGACTGGGTCTGGCACTGGCACGGGCGCTGGTCGAAGCGGACGGCGGGCGTCTCGAATTGCAACGTCGCAGACCCGCTCTGTTCGCGTTGTTCCTCGGTGCGAGCAAAGATCATGCGGTGCCGGAGAGCCGACTCCGGGAACCGAGATGATCCGGCCGGCCTGCCGCGCTCTGGATCGGATCAGCTCCGCGGCTCGTCGGTGAGTTCACCGGGCACGCTGTCGGGGGTCATCTCCTCGGGGAAGACGAACCGCCGGAAGCAGTAGAAACGGAACATCATCTGCAGCAGGTTGCCGATGATGTACGCGCTGACGAAGTCCGCGATGTTCTCGACCGTGAGGCTCACCTCGGGAACCCGCAGGTTGAACACGTAACTCGAGATGTACAGCGGGATGAAGGACAGGACCACCCCGATCCCGCTCACGAAGAAGAACAGGAATGCCTCGTGCGCACGCTCGCGGCCACCGCGATTCTTGAAGGACCATTCGCGGTTGAGGACGTAGGAGCAGAGCACCGCGATCACACCGGCGATGATCTTGGCCGTGACGGGCTTTTCCGACAGAACCGTGAGCTTGAGGGTGTAGAAGATCGTGGAGTCGATGACGAACGTGGTGCCGCCCACGATCGCGAACTTGATGAGCTCGCGATGACGAACCAACAAGTCCCGAAGGGGCTGCGGAACTCTGTTCAGGGTTTCATCAACGAATGACACTCGGAGAAGTCTACGAAACGTTTGCGTGAATTCACGAACCTTGCGAGAAACTATCAGCCACGCCACAGGTTCGTATCGTGCGCGACGGCCGGGCGGCGCACACCCTTCCACGAGCGCCGCACGATGCCCGCGACGTGCGGTGACACCGCTGCGAGGCACCCGCGACGGCCTGTGACAACATGGTTACCCGTGACCGGCAGATCCGATTCGTCTCCTCGATCCGACACCCCACGTGCACTCACCGGCGGTATGCCGGTCGTCACCATGATCGGTGGGGGCCAGCTCGCCCGGATGACCCACCAGGCCGCAATCGCGCTCGGCCAGACGCTGCGCGTCCTCTCCGGCAGCGCGGACGAGCCCGCGGCGCAGGTCAGCCCGGATGTCGTGCTGGGAAGCCACAACGATCTCGACGCGCTCCGCCGCGCCGCCACCGGCGCACACGCACTGACCTTCGATCACGAGGGCGTGCCCACCGAGCACCTCGAGGTGCTGCAGCGCGAAGGCGTGAACGTCCTGCCGCCGCCCCAGGCACTGATCTTCGCGCAGGACAAGATCGCGATGCGGAACCGGCTCGGCGCCCTCGGCGCACCCATGCCGAAGTTTGCCGAGATCACCTCCGTCGACGATGCGATCGCCGCACTCGACACCCTGGGCCGGCCCTACGTGCTCAAGGCGGCACGTGGCGGATACGACGGGCGCGGCGTGTGGATCCTCGACGACCGCGCCGAACTCGAGCGTGTCGTCGCCGAGCAACTCGCCGCCGGTGTGCCGCTCCTCGCGGAAGAGAAGATCGAGTGGACGCGCGAGCTGTCCGCGATGGTCGCCCGTTCCCCGTTCGGGCAGGGCGCATCGTGGCCCGTGGTGGAAACCGTCCAGCGCGACGGGCAGTGCGCCGTCGTCATCGCGCCCGCACCGGACCTCCCCGCCGACGTCGCGGCCGCAGCCGAACAGCTCGCCCTGCGCATCGCCGGTGAACTGGGCGTGGTGGGAGTCATGGCGGTCGAGCTCTTCGAGACCCGGTCCGGCGAGTTGATCGTCAACGAACTCGCGATGCGTCCGCACAACTCCGGCCACTGGGGTATGGACGGCGCACGCACCGGCCAATTCGAACAGCACCTGCGCGCGGTGCTCGACTACCCGCTCGGCGACACGACTCCGCTCGCCCCGGTGACGGTAATGGCGAACGTTCTCGGCGCTGCCGAAGCTCCCGAGATGAGCATGGACGAGCGCCTGCACCACCTGTTCGCCCGGATGCCCGACGCGCGGGTGCACCTGTACGGGAAGGGTGAGCGCAAGGACCGGAAGATCGGGCACGTCAATGTGCTCGGCGATCCGAGCGGGTCGATCGACGACCCCGCATACGTCGCCGCGGTGCGGGAGCGCGCCGAACGCGCGGCGCACTGGCTCTCGCACGCGGTCTGGACCGATGGTTGGAACGAACACACGGGAGACAACGGTGAGTGACGTGTCGCAGGGTGCGCAGGTCGGCCTGATCATGGGCAGCGACTCCGACTGGCCGACGATGGAGGCCGCCGCCGAGGCGCTCGCCGAGTTCGGAATCCGCTTCGAGGTGGGCGTCATCTCCGCGCACCGCACACCGCAACGGATGCTCGACTATGCCGCGAACGCGGCGGGCCGGGGAATCAAGGTGATCATCGCCGGAGCCGGTGGCGCCGCGCACCTGCCGGGCATGGTCGCGTCGGCGACGCCGCTGCCGGTGATCGGTGTGCCGGTCCCGCTCAAGTATCTCGACGGCATGGACTCGCTGCTGTCCATCGTCCAGATGCCCGCCGGAGTGCCCGTGGCAACCGTGTCCATCGGTGGCGCGCGCAACGCGGGCCTGCTGGCGGCGCGGATCCTCGGCGCTTCCGATCCGGCGCTGCGCGAGCAGATGGAGCGGTTCCAAGCGGGTCTCGAGAAGATGGTGCTCGAGAAGGACGACGCGCTGCGGCGCACGCTCCTCGGCTGACAGACCGCCGCCGTGCAGACGACGTCGCTGGTGGAACGATGGAACCGGTGGTCCCGGGCGCACGTCGGAACGGTCGACGCCGTCCTCGCGGGACCGATCGTGTTGTTCGCGGTGGCCGCTGCGCTTGCCGTCGACGAGAGCTCACCGGCGGTCGTCGTCGTGGCTCTCGCTCTGTCCGTCCCGCTCGTCTGGCGGCGCATGTATCCGGTGGCCGCGGGCGGAATCGTCGCTGTCGCCTCGTACGCGCATCTCGCGTTCCTGCCGGAACTCGGGCCCGGGACCGCGATCGCGGTTCCCGTCGCGGTGTACTCGCTTGCGGCCTACGCCCCGCGCTGGGCCGCGAACGTCGCTCTCGTCGCCGCGGTGGCGGGAGGCGCGGGTGCCGGGGCGCGGTATCTGTCCCCGCCGGGCAGCCGACCGTTCGACGTCGCGGTCATGGCGGTGCTGGTCGCCGTGTTCCTCGGCGGGATCTGGGCGTTCGGGCGAGTTCGGGGCCTGCGGTTGCGGGAGGTGACGTCGCTGACCGAACGGAACCGGCTGCTCGAACTCGAACGGCTCAAGGAAGCGGAACTCGCCGCCACCCAGGAACGCACCCGGATCGCGCGGGAGATGCACGATATCGTCGCGCATTCGCTCACCGCGATCATCGCGCAGGCGGACGGCGGACGGTATGCCGCCGCGCAGCACCCGGAGACAGCCACGGAGGTGCTCGCCACCATTTCCGAGACGGGCCGCGGCGCACTGACGGATATGCGGTCGCTGCTGTCGGTGTTGCGCGAGGACTCGCCACGGGAGTTCACCACGACACCCGGCCTCGGCGATCTCGGCGCCCTGATCGACCGGATGGGCGACAGCGGTCTCGACGTGACGTTCACCGAGACCGGAACGCCCCGCGAGGTCTCCGACGGGCTCGGCCTGTCCGTGTACCGCATCGTGCAGGAGTCGCTGACGAACGTTCTCAAGCACGCCGGACCGAGCGCACACGCCGAGGTGACCCTGGACTGGCGCCCGGACCGCCTCGTCGTGGAGACCGTCGACGACGGGCGGGGTGCGGCCGCGCTGGTGGAGGCGCGGCCGGGAGGCCAGGGGCTCACCGGCATCGACGAGCGGGCACGGTTGCACGGCGGCACCGCCGTGTCGGGGCCGCGCGCGCGAGACGGCGGTGGGTACCGTGTTCGCGTCACGGTCCCTGCCTAGGCTGACGGACGTGTCCGATCCCGAAGTTCCGATCCGCGTCGCGCTCGTCGACGACCAGCAACTCGTCCGCGCGGGTTTCCGCATGGTCCTCGAATCGCAGCCCGACATCGACGTGGTGGCGGAGGCGTCCGACGGAGCAGCGGCCGTGGCCGAACTCGCGCGTGTGCACGCCGATGTCGTCCTGATGGACGTGCAGATGCCGCGGGTCGACGGGATATCCGCGACCCGGATGCTGCTGGCGGAACCGGACGCGCCCAAGGTCGTGGTGCTGACGACCTTCGACAACGACGAGTATGTCGTGCAGGCCATCGCCGCCGGAGCCAGCGGATTCCTTCTCAAGGATGCGCCGCCCGAGGATCTGCTCGACGCGGTACGGACGGTGTACCGGGGAGACGCGATCATGGCGCCGCGCGCGACGCGGCGACTGCTCCGGCACATTTCACCGATGCTCGGAGCGTCCGCGCATCCGCCTGCCGCGCAGGTGGACGTGCCCGCCGAGTTGACGCCGCGTGAACTCGAAGTCCTGGTCGCGATGGCGCACGGGCTGACCAACGGCGAGATCGCGCAGCGGTTCGTGTTGTCGGAGGCGACCGTGAAAACCCATGTGGGGCGGGTGCTGGCGAAGACCGGTTCCCGCGACCGGGTGCAGGCGGTGTTGTTCGCGTTCCGGTCCGGTCTGGTGCGCCCCGACGAACTGCTCGGCGCGGGCGAGTAGGCCCACGGTCGGACCGGGACACGGCGATGTGTCCTACCGTGGGATGACACGGCCCCACGAGGATCGCTCCGCGCTCCGATGTGCTGCGGCCGCCGGATTTCTACGGTCGAACCATGACAAAACCTGGTTCTTTCCTGCCGGCGTGTTCGGCGCACGACGTCGTGCGTGTCTACGGTCGCGGCGACGCCGAAGTGCGCGCCCTCGACGGGGTGACCGTCGCCTTCGAACGCGGCCGGTTCACCGCGATCATGGGGCCGTCCGGCTCCGGAAAATCCACGCTCATGCACGCACTCGCCGGCTTGGACGGAATCGACGCGGGCCGCGTGGTTCTGCACGGAGACGCGCGGCGGAGCGACATCGACATCAGCTCCGCGTCCGACGCGGTCCTGACCGGATTACGACGCGAGCGCATCGGGTTCGTGTTCCAGGCCTTCAATCTGCTGCCGGTGCTCACCGCCCGCGACAACGTGCTGCTGCCGATGCGTTTGGCCGGAACGCGTCCGGCCCCCGAGTGGTTCGACGAAGTGATCGGCCGGCTCGGTCTCACCGAGCGCCTGGACCACTTCCCGCACGAGATGTCGGGTGGGCAACAGCAGCGGGTCGCGGTCGCGCGCGCACTGCTGGCGCGACCGGACGTCATCTTCGCCGACGAACCCACCGGCAACCTCGACTCGCACTCCGGCGCCGAGGTGCTCTCGCTCCTGCGGTCCAGCGTGCGCGAAACCGGTCAGACCGTCGTCATGGTCACGCACGACCCGGTCGCCGCATCGTATTCCGACCGGGTCGTCCTGCTGTCGGACGGCCGGCTCGCCGGCGAAATCCATGAGCCCACAGCAGATTCCGTGCTCGAAACGATGCGCGATCTGAGCGCGGGCCCGGTGTCGGTCGGATGAGACATCTCGTTCTCGCTCAGGCACGGGCACACCGCGGCCGATACGTCGCGTCGGCACTCGCAGTGGTCGTCGCGGTCGCCTTCGTCGTCGCGACGCTCGTTCTCGGCAGCACCGTCGACTCCGCGATCACCACGTCGACAGCGGCGCAGTACGACGGTGCCGCCGCCGTCATCACCGAGTCCGACTCCGGCCTCGACCCCGACGGGGTTCTCACCGCGATCTCGGCTGTGCCGGGCGTGGAAGCCTCTGCCCTCGATGTGACGGGCCCGATAAAGGTCGCCGGAACCGATGGGTACAGCACCGCATCGACGGTGTCGGGCGACGTGTCGTTGCGGTGGCAGCGACTCGCCGACGGGCGCTGGCCGTCCGGCCCCGGAGAGGTGACGGTGGGCTCGTCGTCGCGCCACGCAATCGGTGATTCTCTGGCGATCACCGATATCGACGGGAAACCTGCGGCCGGCGACGTCACGGTGGTCGGTACGGTCGACCTTGCGGGGTCACCCCTCGCGCTGGATTCGCGCCTCGTGTTCGGCGACGTCGCGCAGGTCCGGGCCTGGGCGGGGGAGTACACCGAGTGGGAGATCAGGGTCGCGGGCCGGGGCGGGTCCGCGCTCACCGACGTACTCGCCGCCGCAGTTCCCGGCGCGCAGGTCACCACAGGTGCCGACCGGGCGACCGCGGTAGCGGGAAGCTATGTCGGCGACATCGGGGTACTCCGCAACGTGCTGCTGTGTTTCGCTGCCATCGCGGTCGTGGTCGCCGGATTGGTCATCTCCAACACCTTCGCGGTCCTGCTCGCGGCCCGGACGCGCGAGTTCGCGCTCATGCGCTGTGTGGGCGTCACATCCGCGCAGGTGCGACGCAGCGTACGTGCCGAATCCGTGATCGTCGGCTTCGTTTCGGCGGTCTTCGGCGTGCTCGCCGGATGTGGTCTCGCTGCCGCGGTCGTCGCGGTCGCCCGCGCCGCGGACGTGCCGATCCCGCTCACCTCGATCGCGGTGACCCCCGGCGCGATCGGCCTCGGTCTGCTCCTGGGCACCGTGGTCACCGTGATCGCCGCGAACGGCCCGGCCAGGGCTGCGACACGCGTGTCCGCACTGGCTGCGATGCATCCGCTCGAGACCCAGCCGGAACTGGTGCGGGACACGTGGGTGCGCAGGGTGTGCGCACTGCTGGCGATTGCCGGCGGTGCGGCACTGCTCGGGATCGGAGCGGCGGTGGGCAACGTCCTGATGGCGTGCCCCGGTGGGCTGATGCTGTTCGTCGGCGTCATCTTGGCGTCCCGCCGGATCGTGCCGGCCCTGGTGGGGGCGGTAGGACAAGTGCTGGCCCGGTTCGGTGGCCCCGTGGCCGCGCTCGCCGCCGGCAATGCCCGCCGCAATCCCCGTCGTACCGCGTCGACCGCGACCGCGCTGTTCATCGGCGTGACCCTGACCTCCACGATCGTGGTGGGCATCGGCACGCTCAAGGCCGGCGCACCCGCCTTGATCGACGAGAACTTTCCCGTCGACGTCGCGGTGATGTCGGTTCCGGACGCATCCGACGGTGCCGTGGACCGGTTCACCGCACTCGACGGTCTCCGCGCGGGAACCGCGGTCGCGAATACGACCGTCGGGGTCGGGGAGACCGAATTCTTCGTCACCGGGGTGGATCCGGACTCTGCCGCACAGACACTGCGGGACGACGTTCGGTTGCCGCAGCCGGGAACGATCGCCCTCGAACCGGCGCTGGCCGAGACGCTGGGAGTCCGTGAGGGCGAGGCGATCACCGTGCGTGGCGACACCGGGTCGCGCGAACTCACGGTCGTGACGGCGGGCCCCGGTGCGCCCGACCTGATCGCGCTCGCCGACCTGCAGGCCATCGATTCCGAGACTGCCGACACCGTCTGGTTGCGGCTGGACGACGGTCTGACCGACGACCGGCTCGTCGCGGTCTCGGACGACATCGCGCGGGTGGCGGCCGACATCTCACCCGGCAGCGAGGTGGTGGGCGCGGTGGCGAACCGCCAGATGCTCGAGAAGGTGCTCGACACGATGTTGCTGGTCGTGGGGGGTCTGCTGTCGATCGCGATTCTCATCGCACTGATCGGCGTCGGAAACACGATGGCTCTGTCCGTGATCGAACGGCGTCGCGAGACCGGGATGCTGCGCGCGCTGGGCCTGTCCCGGTCCGGGGTGCGCAGTCTGCTGGTCCGGGAAGGCGTGATCATCGCCGGCGTCGCGTCGGTGCTCGGGGTCGCTCTGGGCCTGCTGCTCGGCACGGCCGGGACCGCGTCCGTGATCGGCGCGGGCTACGTCACGCCGGGCGCCGTCCCGTGGGCGCAGCTCGTCGCAATCGTCGTGGCGGGAAGTGTCGCGGGTGTGGTGGCCTCACTGATCCCGGCGTACCGCGCGGGCCGGACCAGCCCCGTGGCGGCGCTGACCGGCTGACGGTCTCTGCGCGGCGCCGCCGTCGTCCGTGACGGCGGCGCCGGATCGCTAGGCTCGGAACCGTGCCCCCCGAACGCAGGGTTCCGAGCCGAGCGGTCCGCGCATCGCGCGGTGTGCCGTCCGCGCGTGTCGCCACCGTGGCTGCATTGCTCTGGGCCAGGTTGTGGGGCGCCGCGGTGACCTTCGACGACGAGTGCGGCATCTACGTGTGCGCCGGTATGCGGGGCGGCTTCGCGCGCGGAGGGACGACAGTCGGCGGCGCGTTTCTCACCCGCGCCCAGCCGACCCGGCGGTTGCTGCGTCACGAGGCCGTCCACGCCGATCAGTGGGCACGATACGGTCTCGGGTTCGCCGTGCGGTATTGGTGGGAAGAGATCCGAAATCCAGGTTCTCGCAACCGGTTCGAGATCGAAGCAGGGCTGGAGGACGGCGGCTACCGGAAGATCACCCGTCCAGGCGCACGGTGACCTTCTCGCTCACGACGCGCCGTTCCTCGGCGGCCGGGTCGGGACGGGAGACCTGCACGAGCGACGCGCCTGCCGTCAGCACGGCGAGCAGGCCGCCGATCAGCGCGTCGGGCGTCTCCCAGGTCCGTGACGAGAGCACCCGGTCCGCGGCGGTGATCCCCGCGCTCTGTGCGGCGTCGCGCGCGGCGGCGAGTACGTCGCCGGCGGAGCGCCCGTCGAGCACCGAGCCACCGTCGCCCGCCGAGCGGAACTGGTCGCCGTGCACCCGGACGTTCGTCGCGTAGTCGGTGACACCGGGCGGCAGATCCGCGACGGGCGCACCGAAGGCGTCCAGCGAGAGCGCGGCCACCTCCGGAACCTGTTCGACGTCGGCGAGACGATCGGGCGTCACGAGAGCCACTTCCACGTCGTCGGAAGGCTCGAGGACGACTTCGGCGCCCGCCCACCACGTGCCGAGAAGCACAGCGGCAGTCTGCCAGTGCGCCGGAAGCAGGACCGCCACCTGCGCGCCGGGCAGCACACCGAACTCGTCACGCAGAAGGTTCGCCGTCTTCGCCGCCCAGTTGGCCAGCGTGACCGCCGACAGTTCGATCCGGGCTCCGGTCGCGTCGTCGTACCAGGTGATCCGCGGACCCGCCGGATCGGTGGTGAGGATCGGTTCGAGCAGGGTGTCGGTCAGTGTGGTCACATCTACCTCGTTCGTCGGGCGGTGGTTGGTTCGCGTGTCGATCGCGGGCGGTGCGGGGCCGGCGGTGCGGTCAGTTGACGCAGCGCGGGCCCTCCGACCCTGCGTCGATCGGAGGCGCGGCCGGGGCAGGTGTGGCGGTGCCGTCCGCGGGGGTCAGGCCGGACGAACTCGAGGTGGTGGTCGACTCCGAACCGGCGAAGGTCGAGGTGCCGGGACCGCTGTAGTCACCGGCGAGCACCACTCGCACCGTTCCCTCGGGCAGCGTCGGATCCGTCGCCGTGTCGAGCCCTCCGAGCGCAGCGGCCACCGCGCGCGTCTCGTCGGACTCCTCGTCGGCGCCGTACACGGTCGACGACGAGACCGCCGAGCCGGTGTAGTTGCCCACCTCGCCCTCGACGTACCCCTCGGACGAGAGCTCGGCCGAGACCACCGACGCGAGGCCGGCCACGTCGCCGGCGTTCGTGACGTCGACGGTCACTGTCGACGGCTCGATGTCCGGTACCGGTGTGGCGGACGTGGTCCTGTCGTCGTCGGGCGCCCGATCGTCGGAGGTGCGTCCGACCAGACCCGCCACGAAGTCTCGTACCTCGTCGGGGTCGACCTGCACCACGGATTCGCCGTAGTCGGTCATCGCGTTGATGTCCTCCACGGGGATCGTCGAGAACGTCACGTCGCCTCCGGCGAGGCCTTGCAATTGGGTCGCCAGATCCATGATGTCCCAATCGGAGTCGAGCACGACCGACCGCTGCACAGCTGCCGTGAGCTGATTCAGCTTCGACGGGTTGCTCAGGGTCTTGGCGCTGAGCACCTTCTGCGCGAGCGACGCCATGAACACCTGCTGGCGAACGATCCGATCGAGATCCCCGCGGGGCAGACCGTGTCGTTGCCGCACGAAGCTGAGCGCGTCGGGGCCTTCGAGCGTCTGTTGTCCGGCATCGAACCGTGCGCCGGAGAGAGGCTCGTCGACGGGAGCGTTGAGGCACACCTCCACGCCGCCCACCGCGTCGGTCAACAGCACGAAGCCCAGCAAGCCGACTTCGGCGTAATGGTCGACGGTGACGCCGGTCAGGTCGCCCACGGACTCGATGAGCGCTTCCCGGCCCGCCTTCGTCGACTCGGTCTCTGCCTCGGCGGCGTCGGAGCCGGACTCCACCAGTTCCAGCCGTGTCGTTTCCTTCGTTGCGCCGTAGGCGGCGTTGATCTTCGACATGCCGATGCCGGGAACATCGACGTAGGTGTCGCGCGGGATGGACAGCGCGGTCGCGGAACGCCCGTCGTTCGGCACCCGGATCATGATGATGGTGTCGGTGTTGTTGGCGACCTCCTCGCCGGCGCGCAACGCGTCGAGTTCGCGCTGCGACAGCGGGTTGCCGTGCGCATCGGTGCGGCTGTCGGTGCCGACCAGCAGAATGTCGACCGCACCGTCCTCCCCGCCGCCGAGGCCGAGACCGCCGATCGATGCGAGCGAAGACCGCAGCGAGTCGATCCGTTGCCAGGCGATGCCGGTGACCACGAGTGCGAGAGCCGCGGCGACCGCCGCGATCATCTGCAAGGGCCGTCCGGTGAAGACGCGGGGTGCCGCGGCGACCGCGGGGCGACCGGGATCGTCGCTCCGGCGGGGCCGGCGCGGTCGTCTGCCCGTGGCGGCGGCCGACCCGGGACCGTCGGCGATCGGTGTTCCTCCCGCGCGAGAGCGGCGGCCGCCCGTCGGGCGTCGCCCGCCGGTACGGCGGCGGGGCGGCTCTGGCGGCACCTGGTCCTCCTGTCGGGTGGATCGCTTCTGTCGTGTCGAGCACTGCTGTTGTATCGCGCACTGCTGTCGTGTCGAGCACTGCTGGGCAGGCTGATGTCGGGTGTCCGGACTTCCCCTGAAGGCTACTGGGGCGGGTGCTCCAGGGGCACGCACCACTCCGGCGTGCCAGACTTCACAGCGTGTCCACCCTCCTCGTCACCGGTTCCCACGGACAGCTGGGCCGTGCGCTCCTCGCCCGGGCTGCCGCATCCGGGATACCCGTTCGAGGCGTCGGTTCCACAGAGATGGACATCACCGATCCGGTAGCCACCGCCGCGACGATCGAGCCGGGTGCGGTGGTGATCAATTGCGCCGCGTACACCGCGGTCGACGCAGCGGAAAGCGACGAGGCCCGCGCGGCAGCCGTCAACGGAACGGGGCCCGGGGTGCTCGCCGCGACCTGTGCGGACAAAGGTGCCCACCTGATCCACGTTTCCACCGATTACGTGTTCGCGGGCGACGCGACCGAGCCGTACCGCACGGACGCCGCGACCGGCCCGCGCACCGCGTACGGACGGACGAAACTGGCCGGCGAGCGCGCGGTGCTGGGCACGTTGCCGTCGGCGCATGTCGTGCGCACCGCATGGGTGTACACGGGAGACGGCACGGATTTCGTGGCCACCATGCGGCGGCTCGAGCGTGAGCGGGACACCGTGCGGGTCGTCGACGACCAGCGTGGATCGCCGACCTATTCGCACGACCTCGCCGACGGACTGCTCGAGCTCGCCGCTCGGACGGATCTGCCCGGCGGCGTGCTGCATGCCACCAACGGCGGCGACGCCACCTGGTTCGACCTCGCGCAGGCCGTGTTCGCGGAGGTCGGCGCAGATCCGGTACGGGTGCAGCCGTGCGGGAGCGACGAGTTCGTGCGGCCCGCCCCGCGCCCGGCGTATTCGGTGCTCGACGGCGGGGGGTGGGCACGTGCCGGTCTCACGCCCTTGCGACCGTGGCGAGACGCGCTGCACGCGGCCATCGGATCGGTGGACACGCGCAGATGACCTGCGAGTGCGCAGCCTGTGTTTCACCGCACACCGAGAGGGTCGCTATGGTTGCCCGCGTGGATTCGACGCTGGCCGTGGTGACGGTGACGTACTCGCCCGGCGAGCACCTCGAGAACTTTCTGACTTCGCTCGCCGGAGCGACCGAGCGCCCGACGCGGGTGATCATGGCCGACAACGGGTCGACCGACGGTACGCCGGAGGCAGCTGCGGTCGCGCATCCGAACGTGGAGCTCCTGCGCACCGGCGGCAACATCGGTTACGGCGGCGCGGTCAACCGTGCCGTTGCCGAGATCGAGTCGTCGGTCGAGTTCGTGGTGGTCGCCAACCCGGACGTGCGATGGGAACCGGGGTCGCTCGACGCGCTGATCGAGGCGGCCGGCCGGTGGCCGCGAGCCGGCTCGCTCGGCCCGCTGATCCACGAGCCCGACGGAAGCATCTACCCGTCCGCTCGTTCGGTCCCGACCCTCGCATCCGGTGCCGGGCACGCGCTCCTCGGAACGGTGTGGCCCGCGAATCCGTGGACCCAGCGGTACCGCCAGGAGAACGAGGAGATCAGCGAACGGTCCGTCGGCTGGCTGTCCGGATCGTGCCTGCTGCTGCGCCGATCCGCATTCGACGCCATCGGCGGATTCGACTCGCGCTACTTCATGTACATGGAAGATGTCGACCTGGGCGACCGGCTGGGCCGCGCCGGGTGGCTCAACGTGTTCGTTCCGTCCGCGCACGTGACCCACGCCAAGGGCCACGCCGCCGGGCGACATCCCGAACTCATGCTTCCCGCACACCACGAGAGCGCGTACCGGTTCCAGGCCGACCGTCATCCGCACAGGTGGCAGGCGCCGCTGAGATGGGCACTGCGGGGCGGACTGCTCGTGCGATCGAAGCTTGCGGTCGCGGCCGCGGTGCGTGAGCGCGCCAGGGCAAGCGCCGAGCCGGACGTTCAATCCGGCAACGACACGAAACAGGGGAGACCATGACCAGTGCTGCAGCATCGCATACCGATGCGGTGATCCTGGTGGGCGGCAAGGGCACGCGGCTGCGACCGCTGACGTTGTCGGCACCGAAGCCCATGCTGCCGACCGCCGGGGTGCCGTTCCTGGTCCACCTTCTTGCACGGATCCGCGAGGCGGGGATCAAGCACGTGGTGCTCGGCACGTCGTTCAAGGCAGAGGTCTTCGAGGAGCACTTCGCCGACGGCTCGGACTTCGGCCTCGAGATCGAGTACGTGACCGAAACCGAGCCTCTCGGTACCGGCGGCGGTATCCGCAACGTGCTGCCCAAGCTGCGCGGCGACCACGTGATGGTGTTCAACGGCGACGTGCTCGGAGGCACCGATCTCGGCGCTGTGCTCGACACCCACGTGCGCAACGAAGCGGACGTGACGATGCATCTGGTGCGCGTCGGCGATCCGCGTGCCTTCGGGTGCGTGCCGACAGACGCCGACGGACGGGTGACGGCGTTCCTCGAGAAGACACAGGATCCGCCGACCGACCAGATCAACGCGGGCTGCTACGTCTTTCGGCGGGAGATCATCGAACAGATCCCGGAGGGCCGGCCGGTGTCGGTCGAGCGGGAGGTCTTCCCGACCTTGCTCACCGAGGGCAAACGCGTCTACGGCCACGTCGATGCCGCCTACTGGCGCGACATGGGGACGCCGGAGGACTTCGTGCGCGGTTCCGCCGACCTGGTCCGTGGAATTGCGCCGTCGCCCGCGCTGGACGGGCCCCGCGGCGAGTCGCTGGTGCACCCGAGTGCCTCGGTCGGTCCGGGCGCGCTGCTGATCGGCGGCACGGTCGTGGGGCGCGGAGCGGAGATCGGCGCCGGCGCGCGCCTCGACGGTGCGGTGATCTTCGACGGCGCCCGGATCGAGGCCGGGGCGGTGATCGAGCGGACCATCATCGGATTCGGTGTGCGCGTGGGTCCACGGGCGTTGATCCGGGACGGCGTGATCGGCGACGGCGCCGACATCGGAGCCCGGTGTGAATTGTTGCGCGGTGCGCGGGTGTGGCCGGGGGTGCAACTCCCGGACGGGGGCATCCGGTTCAGCACGGATGTGTGAGAGGTTTCACGTGGGATTCGAACGTTATGTGGCATTGGGTGATTCGTTCACCGAGGGTGTAGGCGACCCGGATGCGTCCCGGCCCAACGGGTTACGCGGCTGGGCCGATCTCGTTGCGGAGCAGCTTGCGCTCGCGAGCGACGACTTCGCCTACGCCAATCTCGCGATCCGGGGGCGGTTGCTGCGTCCGATCATCGACGAGCAGGTCGACACCGCGGTGGCGATGAAGCCCGATCTGGTCACCATCTACGCCGGTGGCAACAATCTGATGCGGCCCAAGGTCCACTTCGACGATCTCGCCGCCGATTACGACGAAGCGATCGGCCGACTGGCCGCCACCGGCGCCCGGGTGCTGATGTGGACCGCGTACGACGGCAGCTGGGCGCCGGTGTTCGGCGCGCTGCGCGGACGCTGGGCCGTGTACAACGAACTGATCCGGGAGATCGCCGACCGGCACGACGCGACCATCGTCGACTTCTGGCGCTTCTCCGAATACCGCGATCTCCGGATGTGGGACCCCGACCGGTTGCATCTGTCACCGGCGGGCCATCACAACATGGCGCTCCGGGTACTCGATATCCTCGGCGTCTCCCACAGCCTGCCGCTCGTCCGGCTCGACGCGCCGGTGCCTCTGACGCCGACGGCGCAGCGCGCCGACGATCGCCGGTGGATGCGAGAATTCCTGTTCCCCTGGGTGGGGCGCCGGCTGCGCGGACTCTCCTCCGGTGACGGAGTGACGCCGAAGTACCCGTCGCTCACCCCGATCGGGGTCTGACCCGCGGGTTCGTCAGCGCCGCGCGTACGCGAGCCGCACGAGGTGGTCGATCGTGTCGCGCTCGGCGCCGGGCGGAAGTGCGTCGACGGGCCACCACCGCAGATCGGTCGACTCGTGGCTGCGTACCGGTTCGGCGCCGGCGGGTGCCGTCACCAGGAACCGCAGGTCCAGGTGGCGGGTGGGAACGCCGAGCGAGCACGTGATCGGATGCGTGTGCGCCGAGAGCAGTTCGGGGTCGATCGTCAGACCTGCGATCCCGGATTCCTCGGTGGCTTCCCGCAGCGCTGCGTCGACCACGGTCTCGTCGGACTCCTCGCAGTGCCCCCCGAGCTGGATCCACCGGCCCACCCGCGGATGCAGTGTGAGGAGCACGTTCCGGTGGTCGGCGTCGAGTACCAGCGACGACGCGGTGATGTGCCCGGGCACGTGCGCGCGCAGGCATCCGTCCGGTGCGGAGTCGAGAAACGCGAGCATCGTGTGCCGCAACGAATCCGCGTCGGCGGAGTCGGGATGCCACGCGGTGAGGCGATCGACCGCGGACCGGTGCAGGGAACGCGACGACATCGCTACAGCTCCACGAAGGCGGGTCCGGGATCGGCGGGCTCCCGGGGCGACGGGTCGTCGAGGGGATATCCCACGGCGACAGCCCCGAGCGGTGACCAATCGGCCGGCAGCCCGAGTTCGTCGCGGACGACCTGGGGCGCGAAGATCGTCGAACCGATCCAGCAACTGCCGAGCCCGCGGGTCGCGAGGGCGACGAGAAGGCCCTGCACCGCGGCGCCCGCAGCGACGGTGAACATCGTCGCCTCGGCGGCGGTGCGTTCCGCGTCGGGATAGTGGTGGGCGCCGTCCGGAACCCAGAAGGGGACGACGATTTCGGGGGCGTCGTAGAGGATCGAGCCGCGCGAGAGCCGGCGCTCGATCACGACCGGATCGAGACCGTCGCGTTCGAGATCGGCGGCCCACTGCTCACGCATGCTGTCGAGCAGGCGTCGCCGGACCTGCTCGGTGCGCACCCAGACGAATCGCACCGGGCGAGTGTGGTGAGGCGCGGGTGCGGTGAGCGCGTCCGCGACGGCTTCGCGAAGATCCTCGGGATCGACAGGTTCCGAGGCGAATTCGCGCACCGAGCGACGCAACAGCAATGCTTCGCGGCGTCCGCGTTCGAGGGCTTCGGCGGTGCCGAGCCAGAACAGGTCCTCGTCGCCGCTGCGGATGAGTGCGCGTGCGTCGGATCCGTCGTCGGGCAGATCGAGTCCGCGGACCACCGCGACGGGCACGCCGCCGAGCTTGCCCTTGACGAGATCGCCTGCCGCGGCGATCTCGTCGGCGACGGCCACCGCCGTCACGAGCAGTTCGTTGCCCTGGGCGTCGCGCGAGCCGGCGTATTCGTGCAGTACCGGCAGACCGGCGGAACCGATCGCGGCGTCGGTCTGGCCGTTGCGCCAGGCGCGGCCCATGGTGTCGGTGACAACGACCGCGACGGTGACGCCGAGCAACGCGGAGAGACGGTCGCGCAGCGCGGCCGCGCTCGCGTCGGGATCTTCGGGCAGGAGCGCGAGTTCGGCGCCGTCGACGTTGGAGCCGTCGATCCCCGACGCGGCCTGCACGATGCCCAGCCGGTTCTCGGTGATGAGGGTTCGGCCCTTGCGGGCGAGCACACGTACTGCCTCCTGGTCGACCAGGCGGCGCCGCAGGGCATCGCGGGCGTCGGGATCGGTGGGCGCGGAGACGATCCGGCCTTCGACCTTGGAGATCACCTTGCTCGTGACGACGACGACGTCGCCGGTCGTCAGCCAGGGCGCCGCGGCGGCGATCGCGGCGGCGAGGTCGTCGCCGGGGCGGAATTCGGGGAGCCCGGGCACGGGCAGGATTTCGAGGGGCCCGCCGGGGGCGTGGTCACGCACCGAGGCGTGGGGCGCGGCGTCGGGGGACATCACAGGGTTACTCCAGCGAGTTCCAGAGCGGCGCGGGCCATATCGGCGGTCGCGTCGGGGTCGGTCATGAGCAGGGGGACGGAGCGGACCTCCACGCCCGGAACGTCGGCGCTGTCGGTGTCGTGCACGAGCCAGCCGTCGAGGATGCCCGTACCGTTGCGGCCGCCGTAGTAGCGGCCGACCGCTTCGGCCGTGGTGTCGACGCCGATGACGTCGAGGCACGCGTCGGCCATGCCGCGCAGCGGTTTGCCGCCGACGACGGGGGAGAGGCCGACGACTTTCGCGTTCGTCGTGCGCAGCGCGCCGCGCACACCCGGGATCGCGAGGATCGCACCGATGCTCACCACGGGGTTGGACGGTGCCAGCACGACCGCGTCGGCGTTCTCGAGGGCGTCGAGGACTCCGGGGGCGGGCTTCGCCTCGTCGGCGCCGATATGCGCGAAACTGTGCGTCGGGACCTGAGCGCGGTGGCGGACCCACCACTCTTCGAAGTGGATCGCGCGCTGGAGGCCGTCGGCGGGATCGGTGATGACCACGTGGGTTTCGCTGCGGTCGTCGGACACCGGCAGAAGTGTGACGCCGGGCTTCCACCGGGCGCACAGTGCCTCGGTGACCGCCGAGAGCGGGTATCCGGTGCGCAGCATCTGGGTGCGGATGAGGTGGGTCGCGATGTCGCGGTCGCCGAGACCGAACCAGTCGGGAACGGCACCGTACGCGGCGAGTTCTTCCTTCGCGTTCCAGGTTTCGTCCACACGGCCCCAGCCGCGCTCCTCGTCGATTCCGCCGCCGAGGGTGTACATGCAGGTATCGAGATCGGGGCAGATCCTCAGCCCGTGCATCCACACGTCGTCACCGACGTTGACGATGGCGGTGATCCGGTGGGGTGCGTCCGGATTCGTGTCGGCGCCGGGCGAGATGCCGAGAAGTTGGCGCAGACCTGTGAGAAAACGCGCCCCACCGACACCCCCGACCAATACAGTCACATTCACGGGGCAAGCCTAGGCGGTGCGCGCCGTACCCGGTTCAGCGACGTCCGAAACCGGAAGTGGCAAAGTCGTCGATAGTAAGCGACGGTTATCCCACAGCTTGACCGCGACACGCCCGACGTGTCTAATCACATACGTGTCATTCCGAGTTTTCGGATCGAGATCGATTGCGGGGACCCGCTTTCGAACGAAGGTTCGAGGGGTGGCCGCGGGGGAGATCCCCGGTCCAAAGATCGGCGCTGCAGTTGAGGAGGCGACCTATGGCCGACGAGCGCGAGGGATTCGAGATCGTTCGGATCGGAACTGCAGTCGAGAGTGTCTGTGACGAGCCGGATAGTGGGGCACCGATCCTGAATCTCGTTTCGGGATTCGACGACCTCATGGAGGGCGACGAACAGTGGCAGGAGCGCGCACTCTGTGCGCAGACCGACCCGGAAGCATTCTTCCCCGAGAAGGGTGGTTCCACACGGGAGGCCAAGCGCATCTGCCTGGGGTGTGAAGTTCGGGGCGAATGCCTCGAGTACGCCCTCGCTCACGACGAGCGGTTCGGTATCTGGGGTGGACTGTCGGAAAGGGAACGGCGGCGCCTCAAGCGCGGCATCATCTGACGGGACGCAGGGTCCGGTACGGGGAGTTCGGGCCCGGGTCCGGTATTCCAGGGAAGCCGCGTGGCGAAGGCCGGGTTGATCGACGGGGGTCGAGCAACCCGGCTTTCGTCTGTCTGCGTCGGTCTTCCCGAGTCGCCGTCGTGTTCGTCGGCGCCGACGGGGTGGAACCGAGGTCACTCCTCCTCGTCGAATCCTCCGAGTCCGGGGTCGACGACCTCCGGTTCGATGCCGAGATAGGTGGCGACCTGGTGCACCAGCACGTCGTGGACCAGATCGGCAAGATCCTCCGGGTCTTTCGCGCGGAGTTCGAGCGGCCGGCGGAAGAGCACGATGCGAGCGCGGGTGGCGGCACCTCGGCGATCGATGCCGGCGGGCACGAGACGCGACAGCGGGACCGGTCCGTCCGCAACCACCTCGTCCGGCCAGTTGACCGTATCGGGATCGCGAGCACGGATCTTGGGCACTTCGTCGACTGCGATGTCGAGTTTGGTGAGGCGCGCGTGCCAGCGCGAGTCGATGGGGGCGAACGCCGTCAGCACCAGAAGGTCGAACTTCTCGGCTCTCGACTTCCACACGGGGAGTTCGTGCGGAAACACCGGCCCCCGAATTCCCCGGCCGCGCCGCGTCACGGATCGGGACGAGAGCGGGCGGGAACGACGTGCACGGGCCATGTAGTGGACACTACGACACGAAAAATCCGTGGGCTCGAAACGGTGTGTCCGAATAGTCCCGGGGGCTCCGGCGCGCTACGCTCCCTCCCGTGAGAACACTGCGTCGATGCTGCCGGCCTGGGTGCAAGAACCCAGCTGTTGCGACGCTGACCTACGTGTACTCGGATTCCACCGCTGTCGTCGGTCCACTGGCCACCGTTGCCGAACCTCACTCGTGGGACCTGTGCGAAACGCACGGTTCGCGAATCACCGCCCCCAAGGGGTGGGAACTGGTGCGGTACGAGGGTGCTTTCTCGTCGGGTACGCCGGACGAGGACGACCTGACAGCGCTGGCCGAGGCCGTGCGGGAAGCCGGACTCGGTGAGCGTGTCCGTGGTGAAACCGACGCTGCGCAACCGGAGAGTTCGCCGCGCGTCGCAGTCGCTCCCGCGGGGCGTACAGGACGCCGCGGTCATCTGCGGGTCCTTCCCGACCCCACGTCCTGACGGCTTCGCACTAGGCTGACCACGGGCCGTGTCACGAAGGATGGCGCGGCTCGAGTCGAGTAGCAGGAGCGGAACAAGTGGCGAGATCTGCCGAGTCGGTGTCAGCCGTGATCAAGGCGTACGACGTCCGAGGTGTCGTGGGGGAGCAGATCGACGAGGACTTCGTCCGCGAGGTCGGAGCCTCGTTCGCGCGTCTGATCCGGAGTGAAGGCGCCTCCGACCGTGTGGTCGTCGGGCACGACATGCGTGAGTCGTCGCCGAAGCTGTCGCAGGCATTCGCCGACGGGGTCACCGCGCAGGGCCTCGACGTCGTGCTGATCGGGCTGGCCTCCACCGACCAGTTGTATTTCGCATCCGGGTTGCTCGACGCGCCCGGTGCGATGTTCACCGCGAGCCACAATCCGGCGGCCTACAACGGCATCAAGCTGTGCCGCGCGGGCGCGAAGCCGGTCGGGCAGGAGACGGGACTCGCGATCATCTCCGCCGAACTCGTCGACGGCGTCCCCGAGTACGACGGAACGCCCGGTGTCGTGAGCGAGCGCGACGTGCTTGCCGACTACGCGTCGTTCCTCCGCGGGCTGGTGGATCTGTCGCAGATGCGGCCGCTCAAGGTTGCGGCCGACGCGGGCAACGGAATGGGCGGGCACACGGTGCCCGCGGTCTTCGGTCCGCTGCCCATCGATCTGGTGCCGCTGTACTTCGAACTCGACGGCACGTTCCCCAATCACGAGGCCAACCCCCTCGATCCCGCCAATCTCGTGGACCTGCAGCGGCTCGTCGTGGAGTCCGGCGCCGACGTGGGCCTTGCCTTCGACGGCGACGCGGACCGGTGCTTCGTCGTCGACGAGCGCGGCGAACCCGTCACCCCGTCGGCGGTCACCGCCCTCGTCGCAGACCGGGAACTCGCGAAGGAGCCGGGAGCGACGATCATCCACAACCTGATCACCTCCCGCGTCGTGCCCGAACTCGTCCTGGAGCAGGGCGGCGTTCCGCTACGGACCCGGGTGGGGCACTCGTTCATCAAGCAGCAGATGGCCGAGACCGGCGCCGTGTTCGGCGGCGAGCACTCCGCGCACTACTACTTCCGCGACTTCTGGGGTGCCGATTCCGGCATGCTCGCAGCGCTGCACGTGCTCGCGGCTCTGGCGGCGCACGACGGCACGCTGTCCGACCTCATGTCGTCCTACGACCGGTACGCGGCATCGGGTGAGATCAATTCCACGGTCGCCGATGCGGCCGACCGCACCGAGGCCGTCATCGCCGCGTTCTCCGACCGCGCCACGTCCGTCGACCGCCTCGACGGCGTCACCGTGGACCTTCCGGATCATGCGTGGTTCAATCTGCGCGCCTCGAATACCGAACCGCTGCTCAGGCTCAACGTGGAGGCGCGGACCCAGGACGAGGTCGATGCCCTGGTCGAGGAGATTCTTGCTGTTGTGCGTGCGTGACGTAGGTAGTCGCGCGGGGAATAATCGAGGTGCTCGGCGTCGGGGTGGGGGCCCCAGGGCGGGCGGAAGGAAGGTGACGCGGTCGTGACGGCACCCTTGCCGCTGTTCGACTTCGACGACGTGGACGGAGTGATCGCAGCAGACGTCGACGGCGTCCTGCGCAGCGCCGCTCTCGGCGGAGCGCAGATCCGTGCGGTCGCCACCGCCGTCGACGAACGGCTTCTGGACGGCCTCGCCGATGTGCGGCCGCGCAGCGTGGTCTTCGTCGGCACCGACGCACGGTCGAGCCGCGCCGCCGAACTGGTCGTGTCGTTGTTCGCCGAGCACGCCGCTGCCCCGTTGGTGTACGCCCCGGAGACACCGCCGTGGGTGGGTGCGCTGGACGTCGTGGTGGTGGCCGGAAACGATCCTGGCGATCCGCAACTCGCACGATCGATCGATGCGGCCCTGAGGCGCAGCGCCGAAGTGATCGTCGACGCCCCCGACGAAGGTCCCGTGCGGGCTGTCGCAGCCGGACGGGCGGTGCTCCTGGCTCCGCGCGTGCAGGTGCCGGCTCGGTATGCGCTGGCACGGCACGTCGCCGTGTTCTACGCCGTCCTCGCGGTCATGCGCGACGTGCTGCGGGGGGACGCCCTCCGGGTGGACCTCGCCCGGCTCGCGGACGCGGTCGATCAGGAGGCGCTCCGCGATCACCCCTCGAACGAGGTGTTCCACAATCCGGCGAAATCCCTCGCGGTACGCATGCAGTCGCGGCGGGTCATCGTCGCGGGGGACCGTCCGGTGACTGTCGCGCTGGCACGACACGCGTCGGAGTCGCTGCTCCAGGGTGCGGGTGTCGTCGCGTCCGCTGCGGCGCTGCCCGATGTGCTGGCCGCTCGTGAGCGACTGATCGAGGTCCTCACGGCCGCCGGTGAGCGATACGACCCCTTGTTCCACGACGAAGAACTGGACGGTCCGGCCCCGCTCGCGCCGGCACGCGTCTTCGTGTTCAGTACGGATTCCGACCGGCTCGCGGCGCAGCGCCGCGGTGCTGCGCTACCCGACGCCGAGCTGCTATCGGTGGTAGGGGAATTCGAATCCGACACGGTCCCTCCCGTGCTCGAGCAGATTGCGGTATTGATGGTGCGAATCGACATGGCGGCGGCCTATCTGAGACTGGCCGGGGGACGATAGTGCACTCACTCGAGGGGGCGGTGCGGTCGTACGCATGGGGCTCGCGCACCGCGATCGCGACGCTGTGCGGCCGCAAGGTGCCGTCCGACCACCCGGAAGCCGAACTGTGGCTCGGGGCGCATCCCGCGGACCCGGCGCGGGTGATTCTTCCCACCGACGAGAAGCTTTCGCTGCTCGAGGTCCTCGATGCCGACCCGCACGGGCATCTCGGTCCGCACACTGTCGAGCGGTTCGGGACGCGGCTGCCGTTCTTGCTCAAGCTTCTCGCAGCGGAGGAACCGTTGTCGTTGCAGGCGCATCCGAGTGCGCGGCAGGCGGCCGAGGGTTTTGCCCGCGAGGACGCACTGGGATTGCCGATCGATTCGCCCATCCGCAACTACAAGGACGCCAGCCACAAACCCGAACTGGTGGTCGCGTTGACGCGGTTCGAGGCGCTCGCCGGATTCCGTGATGCGCATCGCACCGTTGCGCTGCTCGAGGCCCTGCACGTGCCCGAACTCGAACCGTATCTGGGGCTGCTTGCCGGGCAACCGGATTCCGACGGCTTACGGGCGCTGTTCACCACGTGGATCACTCTGCCTCCCACTGCGCTGCTGGCCTTGCTGCCTCGTGTGCTCGACGGGTGCGTCGGCTACCTCACGGGAACGGAGAACGGGCGGGAGTTTGTCGAGGAAGTACGGACCACGCTGCAACTCGCCGAGTTCTATCCCGGCGACGCCGGGGTCCTGGCGTCGCTGTTGCTCAACCGCATCACCCTCGAGCCCGGTGAGGGGCTCTACCTGGCAGCCGGCAATCTGCACGCCTACCTGCACGGCATGGGCGTCGAGATCATGGCGAACTCGGACAACGTCCTGCGCGGCGGTCTGACGCCCAAGCACGTGGACGTGCCGGAACTGCTGCGGGTGCTCGATTTCGGTTCTGCAGCGGTGCCGATTCTCGATGCCGAGCAGATCGGACCGTTCGAGTGGCGGTACCGGACCCCGGCACCGGAGTTCGCGCTCTCTCGCGTCGAACCCGGACCGGGCGACGAAGTCGTGATCGCTCCCGGCGGCCCGCAGATCCTCCTGTGCACCCATGGTGCGGTGAGCGTCGAGTGCGCCGGAACGACCGTGGACCTGGACTCGGGTGATTCGGTGTGGCTGTCGCATTCCGACCCGGAGACGGTCGTGCGGGGCCGCGCGGACGGCGCACAGGTGTTCCGTGCGCGCCTCGGTGAACTCCCGGCACTGTCTCGCGACTGACGGTTCTTCCGGTACGACCGTCGATCCGTCACCGTGCGGTGACGGGCATTCCCTGTACGGTGCTCCTCTGCCGCCCCGCTGCGCGTGTGGCAGTTTACAAATCCTCAAGAATGTCTAGACCTCGGACGCGATCCGTCCTATAGTCCAGATCACAGTGATGTGTGTCACGACGTCGGGATGTCCGGCCGGGTGACCCACACGGGTGACGAGGAGACAGACATGAGTACGGACTCGGCGGCGAGCCCGCTGGACATGCCGGATGTGCAATGGCGTGACCGCAAGAAGAAACTGTGGCTGCTCGGCCTCGTCCCGCCCACCGCGCTCTTCCTTGCCACCGCGCTCATCTGGGCCGGAAACGCACTGGGCTGGCAGGCGGTGACCCCGGCGCTGTGGTGGATCGGGCCGCTGCTCGTCTACGTGATGGTCCCGACGCTCGACCTGTTCGTCGGGCCCGACGGTGAGAACCCGCCGGACGAACTCGTCGAAGCACTCGAGAACGATCGCTACTACCGGTACTGCACGTACATCTACCTGCCGTTCCAGTTCGCCAGCCTCGTGTTCGCCTGCTACCTCTGGTCGGCCGACAACCTGTCGTGGCTCGGCATCGACGGCGGCCTCGGTATCGCGTCGAAGATCGGCCTGGCGCTCTCCGTCGGTGTCGTCGCCGGTATCGGTATCAACACCGCGCACGAACTGGGCCACAAGAAGGTCGAGCTGGAACGGCGACTGTCCAGGATCGCCCTCGCACAGTCGTTCTACGGCCACTTCTACATCGAGCACAACAGGGGACACCACGTCCGCGTCGCGACACCGGAGGACCCGGCCTCCGCTCGCTTCGGCGAGAGCTTCTGGGCGTTCCTGCCGCGCACGGTCATCGGCAGCGTGCGCTCCGCGTGGCGGCTCGAGCGGGCCCGCCTCGAGCGGCTCGGCAAGCCCGTGTGGAGCCTGCGCAACGACGTGCTCAGCGCGTGGGCACTCTCGGCTGTGCTCTTCGGCGGCCTCATCGCAGTCTTCGGGATCGGGATCGCGCCCTATCTGGTGATCCAGGCGGTCTTCGGCTTCGCGCTGCTCGAAGCGGTCAACTACCTCGAGCACTACGGTCTGCTCCGGCAGCGCACCGCCAACGGCCGGTACGAACGGTGCAGTCCCGCCCACAGCTGGAACAGCGATCACCTCGTGACCAACATCTTCCTCTACCACCTGCAGCGGCACAGCGACCATCACGCCAACCCGACCCGCCGCTACCAGACGCTGCGGAGCATGGAGATGTCGCCGAATCTGCCCGCCGGGTACGCCACGATGATCGGGCTCGCCTACATCCCGCCGCTGTGGCGCAAGGTCATGGACCCCCGGGTGCTCGATCACTACGACGGCGACATCACGCGGGTCAACATCCAGCCGAGCAAGCGCGAAGCGATCCTCGCCCGCTACGGCGCCGCTGCCCAGGAAGGGAACTGATCCCCAGATGACTGCGTACCGCTGCCCGGTGTGCGACTTCGTCTACGACGAAGCGCTCGGTGCCCCGCGCGAAGGATTTCCCGCCGGCACCGCATGGGATGCCCTTCCCGACGACTGGTGCTGCCCCGACTGCGGGGTCCGGGAGAAGATCGATTTCGAGGAGTATGCGCGATGAGCACCGAATTCCGGCTGTTCCGCTGCCTGGTCTGCGGCTTCGAGTACGACGAGAAGCTCGGCTGGCCCGACGAGGGGATCGAGCCGGGGACGCGCTGGGAGGACATCGACGACGACTGGTCGTGCCCGGACTGCGGTGCGGCCAAGGCCGACTTCGAGATGATCGAGATCGTCCGGCGGTGAACAGCCGTCGACAGGACATCTCGTTCGGCTTTGACGCGCACGCGGAGCCGTGAGAGCGTCACGGCCATGGCGAGTGCGCAACCGGGTAGCGGCGGCAGCGACGGCAGGGGTGTGTCGCCGAACGGCAACGGTGTGACCACCTCGCCGGGTGACACCGCCGGTGCGTCGTCCGCGCGGGTGCTGTTCCACGAGGCGAGCCGGGTGCTCCTGCGCTCGACGATTCTCGACGCGATGCGGGACCTGCTCCTCGAGCGCGACTGGTCGGCCGTCACCATGAGCGACGTCGCGCGCGCCGCGGGAATCAGCCGGCAGACGTTGTACAAGGAGTTCTCGTCGCGGCAGGGGCTTGCCCAGGGCTACGCGCTGCGCCTGGTCGACGAATTCGTCGACGCCGTGGCCGACTCGGTATACGCGCACGTCGGCGACGCGCGTGCGGCCCTCGTCGGAGGATTCACGTCGTTCTTCACGGCGTCGGCGGCCGATCCGCTGGTGCGGTCGCTGCTCCACGGCGAGGCCAAACCCGATCTGCTGCGCCTGATCACCACCGATGTCGCGCCGATCCTCGAGCGGGGCTCGGTCCGGCTCGCCGACACCTTCGAGCACAGCTGGGTGTCGGCGTCCGGCACCGACGCCGGCATCCTGGCCCGCGCGATCGTGCGGGTCGCGCTGAGCTTCATCTCGATGCCGCCGGTCTCGGGCAACGACGTCGCCGCCGACCTCGCCGACCTGCTCGTTCCCTTCGTGGAGAAGGCCGCGGTGCCCGGCTGACCGCGACCCGCCCGTTCGTACCGGCCGTACCGTGACGCCGCAGGTTGTATAGCCTGGTTGCAACTGCTTTGTTCGAAGAATTGTCTGCCGACAGGAAGAGGCATTTGCACGTGTCTGACACCACGCTCGTCGCCGACCGGATCAACGGTCTCGATTTCAAGGTCGCCGATCTGTCCCTCGCCGAATTCGGGCGCAAGGAGATCCGCCTGGCCGAACACGAGATGCCGGGACTGATGTCGCTGCGTCGCGAATACGCCGAGGTGCAGCCGCTGAAGGGCGCACGGATCTCGGGCTCGCTGCATATGACCGTGCAGACCGCGGTACTGATCGAGACCCTCGTGTCGCTGGGCGCACAGGTCCGATGGGCCTCGTGCAACATCTTCTCCACCCAGGACCACGCTGCGGCCGCGATCGTCGTGGGCCCGCACGGCACGCCCGAAGAACCCAAGGGTGTGCCGGTGTTCGCATGGAAGGGCGAGTCCCTCGAGGAGTACTGGTGGGCGGCCGAGCAGATGCTCACCTGGCCCGGTGAACCCGCCAACATGATTCTCGACGACGGTGGCGATGCCACGATGCTCGTGCTCAAGGGCGCGCAGTTCGAGAAGGCCGGCGTGGTCCCGCCCGTCGACGAAGAGCACGATTCCGCCGAGTACAAGGTGTTCCTGCAGTTGCTGCGCAACTCGCTCGAGGCCGACGCCGGCAAGTGGTCGGCGATCGCCGCGTCGGTGCAGGGCGTCACCGAGGAGACCACCACCGGTGTGCTGCGCCTCTACCAGCTCGCGGCCGCCGGCGAACTGACGTTCCCGGCGATCAACGTCAACGACTCGGTCACCAAGAGCAAGTTCGACAACAAGTACGGCACCCGGCACTCGCTGCTCGACGGCATCAACCGCGGCACCGACGTGCTCATCGGCGGCAAGACCGCGCTGGTGTGCGGTTACGGCGACGTGGGCAAGGGCTGCGCCGAGGCGCTGCGCGGCCAGGGCGCACGTGTGTCGATCACCGAGATCGATCCGATCAACGCGCTGCAGGCCCTCATGGACGGCTACGACGTCGTGACGGTCGAAGACTTCATCGGCCAGGCCGACATCGTCATCACCTCGACGGGCAACAAGGACATCATCACCTTCGAGCACATGAAGGCGATGAAGCACCAGGCGATCCTCGGCAACATCGGTCACTTCGACAACGAGATCGACATGGCCGGCCTCGAGCGGTCCGCCGACGTCACGCGGATCAACATCAAGCCGCAGGTCGACGAGTTCACCTTCGCCGACGGACATTCGATCATCGTGCTGTCCGAGGGACGTCTGCTCAACCTCGGCAATGCGACCGGTCACCCGTCGTTCGTGATGAGCAACTCGTTCGCGAACCAGGTCATCGCGCAGATCGAACTGTGGACGAAGCCGGACGAGTACGACAACGAGGTCTACCGCCTGCCCAAGCACCTCGACGAGAAGGTCGCCAAGATCCACGTCGAGGCGCTCGGCGGCAAGCTGACGAAGCTGACCAAGGAGCAGGCCGAGTACATCGGCGTGGACGTCGAGGGCCCGTACAAGCCCGAGCACTACCGCTACTGATTCCGAGATCGGCGGCGAGAAGCGCAGCGTTATGGGTGGTCTGATTGTCGTCGAAGGTCTCGACGGGGCCGGAAAGCGGACATTGTCCGCCGGCCTCGTCGAGGCGTGGCGCGCCGCGGGGGCGCGCGTGGCCACACTGGCGTTTCCCCGCTACGGCCGATCGATCCACGCCGATCTGGGCGCCGAGGCGCTGCGGGGACAGCACGGCGACACCGCGTCGAGTGTCGAAGCGATGGCGTTGCTGTGGGCACTCGATCGGCGCGACGCCGCCGACGAACTGCGGAAACTCCTCGCTGCCAACGACATCGTGCTTCTCGACCGCTATGTCGCGTCCAACGCGGCGTACACCGCGGCCCGGCGCCACGAGGATGCCGCAGGGCCGTCGGTCGAGTGGATCCGGAACCTCGAATACGAACGCTTCGCGCTTCCCGTGCCCGATCTGCAAGTGCTGCTGCGTGTCCCTGTCGCGCTCGCCGCAGAACGGGCCAGGAGTCGCGCGGAGTCGGACGCCGCGCGGGAACGCGACGCGTACGAACGCGACGGCGACCTCCAGTACCGGACCGGAGAGGTGTACGACGGCTTGGCGCAGCGGCACTGGATGTCACGGTGGATCGTGGCGGGCGCCGAGACCGATACGCAACAACTCGCCGTTCGCATCTCAAATCTGCTTCGCGAAGGTGAAGGGGTGACACGATAGAGCTTATGAAGCCGAGGATTCTGGTAGTCGACGACGATGCAGCACTCGCCGAAATGCTCACAATCGTGCTGCGCGGCGAAGGATTCGAGCCGTTCGTGGTGGGCGACGGGACGCAGGCGCTCGGTGCCGTGCGCGAAATCCGCCCGGACCTCGTCCTGCTCGATCTCATGCTTCCGGGCATGAACGGCATCGACGTCTGCCGCGTGCTCCGCGCCGATTCCGGCGTGCCCATCGTGATGCTCACTGCCAAGTCCGACACCGTCGATGTGGTTCTCGGACTCGAGTCGGGCGCCGACGACTACATGGTGAAGCCCTTCAAGCCGAAGGAACTGGTGGCGCGCGTGCGCGCCCGGTTGCGCCGCACCGAGCAGGAACCCGCCGAAGTACTCTCGATCGGCGATATCACCATCGATGTTCCGGCACACAAGGTCACCCGCGGCGACGAACTGATCTCGCTCACCCCGCTGGAGTTCGACCTGCTGGTGGCGCTCGCGCGCAAGCCGCGTCAGGTGTTCACCCGTGAGGTGCTCCTGGAACAGGTCTGGGGTTACCGGCACGCAGCCGACACCCGTCTGGTGAACGTTCACGTCCAGCGCCTGCGGGCGAAGGTCGAGAAGGATCCCGAGAACCCGGAAGCGGTGCTCACGGTGCGGGGGGTCGGCTACAAGGCCGGACCGCCGTGATCCGTGGTCAACCTCTGCGGCGGCGGATCGCACGGAGAACGCTGCCGCTCGTAAGGTGGTCGCGGGCCATGAGCAGCAGGCTCGCGCACACCTGGCGACGATCGCTCCAGCTACGTGTGGTCGTCTCGACCCTCACGCTGTCGCTGATCGTGATGCTCGTGCTCGGCGTGGTGCTCATCAGCCAGATCACCGACCGGCTTCTGGAAGTCAAGATCGACGCCGCGACCGAGGAGATGGACCGCTCCCGCGCGCTGGTCGAAGGACAGCTCGCCGGAGCCGACGACTCCGGCTCGCTGGCGGTCCGGCTCGACGGCGCCGCCGCGACCCTGACCAGCCGCGGTAGCGACGGCGGTCAGGACACCGGCGTCGCCGGCACGTTCGACCCGGTTCTCATCGTTCCGGGCGACGGTCCGCGCGCGCCCACCGCGAGCGGGCCGGCCGAGCAGATCCCGCAGAATCTGCGCGCCTTCGTCCAGAACGGGCAGGTCGCATACCAATTCGCCACAGTCTCGAACCCCAACGGCTATACCGGCCCGGTACTGATCATCGGCAGCCCCACCGACTCGGCCATCTCGACGCTCGAGCTGTATCTGGTGTTCCCCCTCGGCGGTGAGGAACGCACCCTCGCGCTCGTTCGGGGCACGCTGGTGGTCGGCGCGGGTGTCCTGCTCGTGCTGCTCGCCGCGATCTCGATGATCGTCGCCCGCCAGGTGGTGCTGCCCATCCGCTCCGCCTCCCGCATCGCGGTGCGGTTCGCCGACGGCCGCCTCAAGGAACGCATGCCGGTGCGGGGCGAGGACGACATGGCGCGACTCGCCATGTCGTTCAACGAGATGGCCGAGAGCCTGTCGCGGCAGATCACCCAGCTCGAAGAGTACGGCAACCTGCAGAAGCGGTTCACGTCCGATGTGAGCCACGAGCTTCGTACCCCGCTCACCACGGTGCGGATGGCCGCCGATCTGATCCACGACGGCAGCGACGAGCTGGATCCCTCGCTCAAACGCGCGTCCGAACTCCTCGTCGCCGAACTCGACCGGTTCGAGGGCTTGCTGGGCGACCTCCTCGAGATCAGCCGCCACGACGCGGGTGTCGCCGAGCTCGCCTCCGAACGGCTCGACGTCCGCATGTGCGCCCGGGCCGCGGTGTCCACGGTGCGCCACCTCGCCCGCGAAACGTCGACGGAGTTGATCGTCGACATGCCTTCCGAACCCGTCGAGGCCGACGTCGATCCACGTCGAGTCGAACGGATCCTGCGGAATCTTCTCGCCAACGCGATCGACCACGGTGAAGGAAAACCGATTCTGCTCCGCCTGCGGGCCGACGACAACGCGGTGGCGTTCGTCGTCCGCGACCAGGGCATCGGCCTGCGTCCGGGTGAGGAGAAGCTGGTGTTCAACCGCTTCTGGCGATCCGACCCGTCGCGGGTGCGCCGTTCCGGTGGTACCGGTCTCGGCCTCGCGATCAGCGTCGAAGACGCCAACCTGCACAACGGAAAACTCGAGGCGTGGGGCGAACCGGGCCGGGGCGCGAGCTTCCGGCTGACGTTGCCGCGCGAACGCGGCCGGAAGGTCGGACGCAGCCCCGTCCCCCTGGTGCCGGGCGCCGTCCACGCGGTGCAGGGCAAACCGCCGCAGTCTCCCGGACACGAACCGGCCGGTGGTTCCTCCGCGGAGGTCTCGGCCGACGGTGCCGGTGGGGTGGACAACTCGACGCCGTCACCCTCGGAAGGAGCGCCGACATGACCCGCGCCGCACGGATCCGTACCGCGCTCACCGTGGTGATGTGCGTGGCGGCGCTGGTCGTCTCCGGGTGCGCGACCCTGCCCGACTCGTCGTCTCCGCAGGCCATCGGCACCATCGATCCCGCACCCGCGACCACCGAGGTCAGCGCACCCGTCCCCGGCCGCGAACCGGATCTGTTGCTCCGCGATTTCCTGCAGGCCAGCACCGAACCCACGAACCGGCACGTCGCGGCCCGGCAATTCCTCACCCCGGAGATGTCCGGACGCTGGGACGACGCGGCGAGTGCGACGATCGTGGACAAGGTCGACGTTCTCGTCGAGAACCGCAACAGTGACCGGGCGACGTACGTCGTCCGCGCGAACATCGTCGGCTACCTGGAAGAAGGCGGTGTCTACCGGGCGGCCGGCGGCGAATTCGAAGCGAAGTTCACGCTCGTGCGGACCGACGGTGAGTGGCGGATCGACGCGATGCCCGACGGGGTCATCATGGATCGGCCACGCTTCCTCAACAGCTATCAGCGACGTTCGCTGTACTTCGTCGAACCGGCGGGCGAGACGGTCGTTCCCGACCCGCGGTGGATCACCGGCAGTCCGGAACAGACCGCCTCCCAGCTGATCGGCCTGCTCGTCGAGGGGCCGAAGGCATCGTTGGAACCTGCCGTGCGGAACCTGCTCGAGGACGTCACTGTGGTCGGTGCCGTCACCAAGGCCGACGGGCGCACCGGGCAGGTCGGTGTCGGGCTCGGTGGCATCCGCGTCGACTTCCAGGGCATCGGGGCGATGAGCAAGGAAGACCGGGAACTGCTCGCCGCGCAGGTGGTCTGGACGCTCGCCAACGCCGACATCTCGGGTCCGTACGTGTTGCTGGCGGATCACCAGCCACTCGACGAACGGTTCCCCAACGGGTGGACGACCGCCGATGTCGCGTCCATGAACCCCCTGGCCACCTCGAGTGCCACCATCGGTCTGCACGCGCTCCTGCGCGGTGGCCTGGTGGGGGTGGCCGAGACAGGTGTCACCCCGGTTCCCGGGTTCTTCGGCTCCGCCGCCAACCTGGAATCGATTGCGCTCTCGCGCGACGGCGAACTCGTGGCAGCGGTCGCGGAGACCGGGGGCGTCGCACCCGAGCCCGCCACGCAGCTGATCGTCGGCGCGTACGGCGACGACGTCGCCGAACCGGCGGTCGACGGTAATTCGATCACGCGCCCGACCTGGTCGCCGGACGACACCTCCGTCTGGGCGGTGGTCAACGGAATGGCGGTGGTGAGAGCCGTGCGGGAGCCGGGCACCGGCCGCGTCACCGTCGTGGGCGTCGAGGCGGGCGCCCTCCGGGCGGTAGGCGGACGGATCACCGAACTCCGGCTGTCGCGGGACGGGGTACGAGCCGCGCTCATCATCGACGGACGCGTATATGTCGCGACGGTCGTGCAGACGCCGAACGGCGAATTCTCCCTCACCAACCCCCGCGAGATCGGGTTCGGCCTCGGAGGGCCGGCGCTCTCGCTCGACTGGAGTACCCCCGATACCGTCGTGGTCTCGCGGGCGGCGTCCGACATGCCGGTCGTGCAGATCGCGGTCGACGGGTCCCGGACGGACGCGCTGCCCAGCCGGAACCTGACGCCGCCCGTCATCGCCGTCGAGGCGTCCACCACCGCCGAATTCGTCGCGGACTCGCGTGCGGTGTTCCAGCTCAACAACCGCGATCCCGCCGACGACCGCTATTGGCGCGAGGTCCCGGGGCTTGCCGGGCTGACTGCGATCCCGGTGTTGCCGGGCTGACACAGCCCCTCGAACCTGTCGGTGGTGGACGTCACACTGCCGGAATGCTGTCGTCCCTCTTCGACCTCGTGCTGCCCCTTGCGTGCGGTGGGTGCGGTGCGAGCGGGACCGCATGGTGTCGCGCGTGTGCGCGGGTGCTGAACGATCCACCGGCGCTGGTCCCGCTTCGGGGCGACCCGGGAGTACCGGTGTGGAGTCTGGGCCCGTACGCCGGCCCTCGGAGGCGCGCGGTGGTCGCCGCGAAAGAGCGCGGCCGCCGGGATCTCGCCGACCCCCTCGGACTCGCCTGGGCGGTGGCGGTGTCACGCCTGCGCCGATGGGGTGAACTGCCCCCGGGGCCGACGACCGTCGTACCGGCTCCCACTCGTGCGCGGGCCGCCCGAGCGCGCGGGGGCGACCCTGTCTCGCGCGCGGCGCAGGTTGCGGCGAGCCACGACCCGCATCTGTTCGTGCATCCGCTCCTCGTCTCGGCCCGGGGCGTACGGGACTCGGTGGGCTTGTCCGCCGCCGAGCGCCGCCGCAACCTCGCCGGCCGGATCCGGCTTCGGGAGGGAGGTGTTCCGCGGACGCGGCAGGTGCTCGTGGTGGACGACATCGTCACCACGGGAGCCACCGCTGCGGAGTCCGTGCGGGTGTTGCGCCGGGGCGGTTTCGACCCCGTCGGAATGCTCGTTACAGCACACGCATGAGGCCGCTGTGGTAACGGCGGGTGTCCAAAAAGTGAATTGGACCGCAACGATGGCATGCGTCCGGCAGACCGACTACCGTTGCCCTCAGACCCGGAAACGAACAGGTAGAAGGGTGTAACGCCCATTCTTCCGGTTCCGGGCGGGCGCTATCGCGCTCATCGAACATGCCGGTGCGCAGTTGGCACCGGCCGTACTCGGGAGGTACTTGTGACGACCCCTTCGAAGACCCAGGCTTCCGTTGCCGAGGCAGACGCCACCACGGAAGGCCCCCAGGCCGAGATCGTCGTGAAAGGCCGCAACGTAGAGGTGCCGGATCACTTCCGGATCTACGTGTCCGAGAAAATTGCTCGAATCGAACGATTCGATCCGACGATTTTCCACTTCGATGTCGAGTTGCAGCACGAGCGCAACCGCCGACAGAGGAAGAGCGCCCAGCGAGTCGAGATCACGGCGCGAGGCAAGGGACCGGTCGTTCGCGCGGAAGCTTCCGGCGACAGTTTCTACGCGGCATTCGAATCGGTGATCGCCAAGCTCGAATCCCGGCTGAGGCGGACGAAGGAACGCCGGAAGGTGTCGTACGGCGAGAAGACCCCCGTCTCCGTCGCGGAAGCCACCGCGGCGCTGGCGCAGGACGACGAACTCGCGATCTCGCCGGATCTGCCGCTCGACGGCCAGGAGCAGGAACCCGAAGGTCCCGGCAGGATCGTCCGCGTCAAGGAGCACAAGGCCGAGCCGATGACGGTCGACGACGCCCTCTACGAGATGGAACTCGTCGGTCACGACTTCTATCTGTTCCACGACAAGGAGACCGACAAGCCGTCCGTGGTGTATCGGCGCCACGCTTTCGACTACGGTCTCATCAAGCTCGTCTGAGCAGTGCCCGGAGCAACTGCGGCGTGACGCCGTCGCAGTAACTCCGGGAGAACGCCTACCATGGAATCCGGCCGGGGTCCGCAAGGCCTCGGCCGGATTTCTTGTCCGTGCAGGTACCCGAGATTGAGGACGAACACACCAGTGCTGTCGCTGACGAAGCTGCTCCGGATCGGTGAAGGTCGCATGGTCAAGCGGCTCAAGCAGATCGCCGAGCATGTCGAATCCCTCTCCCCGGAGTTCGAAGCCCTGACCGACGCCGAACTGCGGGCCAAGACGGACGAGTTCCGTCACCGCTACCAGGATGGGGAATCGCTCGACGAGTTGCTTCCCGAGGCCTTCGCGACCGCCCGGGAGGCGTCGTTCCGCGTCCTCGGTCAGAAGCACTACGGCGTTCAGATCATGGGTGGCGCCGCCCTGCACTTCGGCAACATCGCCGAGATGAAGACCGGTGAGGGCAAGACCCTGACCTGCGTGTTGCCGGCATACCTCAACGCCATCTCGGGAGACGGCGTCCATGTCGTCACCGTCAACGACTACCTCGCCAAGCGCGACTCCGAGTGGATGGGCCGTGTGCACCGGTTCCTCGGACTCGAAACCGACGTGATCCTGTCCGGCATGACTCCGGCGCAGCGCCGTGCGGCCTACAACGCCGACATCACGTACGGCACGAACAACGAGTTCGGCTTCGACTACCTGCGCGACAACATGACGCACTCGCTCGACGACCTCGTCCAGCGCGGCCACAACTACGCGATCGTCGACGAGGTCGACTCGATCCTCATCGACGAAGCGCGCACCCCGCTCATCATCTCGGGCCCCGCCGACGCGTCGAGCAAGTGGTACGCCGAGTTCGCGCGCATCGCGCCGCTGCTCGAGAAAGACGTCCACTACGAGGTCGACATCCGTAAGCGCACGGTCGGTGTGCACGAGGCCGGTGTCGAATTCGTCGAGGATCAGCTCGGTATCGACAACCTGTACGAAGCGGCGAATTCGCCGCTCGTGAGCTACCTGAACAACGCCATCAAGGCCAAGGAGCTCTACGCCAAGGACAAGGACTACATCGTCCGCAACGGCGAGGTCGTCATCGTCGACGAGTTCACGGGCCGCGTGCTGTCGGGACGCCGCTACAACGAGGGCATGCACCAGTCGATCGAGGCCAAGGAACACGTCGAGATCAAGGCCGAGAACCAGACGCTCGCCACGATCACGCTGCAGAACTACTTCCGGCTCTACGACAAGCTTTCGGGCATGACCGGTACCGCCGAGACCGAGGCTGCCGAGCTGCACCAGATCTACGACCTGGGCGTCATCCCGATCCCGACGAACCGTCCGATGGTCCGGGTGGACCAGGGCGACCTGATCTACAAGACGGAAGAAGCGAAGTTCGCCGCCGTCGTCGACGACGTGGTCGAGCGCCACGAGAAGGGCCAGCCGGTCCTGATCGGTACCACGAGCGTCGAACGTTCGGAGTACCTGTCGAAGCAGTTCACCAAGCGCGGCGTTCCCCACAACGTCCTCAATGCGAAGTTCCACGAGCAGGAAGCGCAGATCATCGCGGAGGCCGGGCGGACCGGCGCGGTCACCGTCGCGACGAACATGGCCGGTCGTGGTACCGACGTCGTGCTCGGCGGCAACCCCGACATCATCACCGACACCCTGCTGCGCAAGCGGGGACTCGATCCGGTCGAGACCTCGGAGGAATACGAGGCCGCGTGGGACGAGACCCTTCCCGCGGTGCAGCGGCAGGTCAAGGAAGACGCGGACCGGGTGCGCGAGGCCGGCGGCCTGTATGTGCTCGGCACCGAGCGTCACGAGTCGCGCCGTATCGACAATCAGCTGCGTGGCCGCTCCGGCCGTCAGGGCGACCCGGGGGAGTCGCGCTTCTACCTCTCGCTCGGCGACGAGCTGATGCGACGCTTCAACGGCGCTGCGCTGGAGTCGATCATGACCCGGCTCAACCTGCCCGACGACGTCCCGATCGAGGCGAAGATGGTCTCCAAGGCCATCAAGAGCGCGCAGACCCAGGTCGAGCAGCAGAACTACGAGATCCGCAAGAACGTCCTCAAGTACGACGAGGTGATGAACCAGCAGCGCACCGTCATCTACGAGGAGCGTCGCCGCATCCTTCGTGGCGAGGATCTCGAGGGCCAGGTGCAGCACATGCTCACCGACGTGGTCTCGGCCTACGTCGACGGCGCCACCGCCGACGGTTACGTCGAGGACTGGGATCTCGAGCAGTTGTGGACCGCGCTCAAGACTCTCTACCCCGTCGGCATCGACTACAAGACGCTGCTCGCGGAGAACGAGGATCTCGACCGCAACGACCTGCGTGAGGCGCTTCTCGACGACGCCCGTGCCGCGTACGCGCGCCGGGAGGCGGAACTCCAGGCGCTGGCCGGGGAGAACGCGATGCGCGAACTCGAGCGGCGGGTCCTGCTCTCGGTCCTGGACCGCAAGTGGCGTGAGCACCTCTACGAGATGGACTACCTGAAGGAAGGCATCGGCCTGCGCGCGATGGCGCAGCGCGACCCGCTCGTCGAGTACCAGCGCGAGGGCTTCGACATGTTCACCGCCATGCTCGAGGGCCTCAAGGAAGAGTCGGTCGGCTTCCTGTTCAACCTCAAGGTCGAAGCGGCGCAGCCGCAGGCTGCCGCGGGCAACGGGGTGTCGGTGACACCGGCGTCCGCTGCCGCTGCGTCCCGGACGGCGCCCCCGGTCGGGCAGCCCGTTCCGTCTCGGGCACCCGCCCAGCCGGCGCCCGCGCCCGCTCCCGCCGTGCTGCGCGCACAGGGTCTGGACGAGGGCGAACGTCGTCTCACCTACAGTGGCCCCGCCGAGGACGGTCGTGCGCACGTCGCACGTCGCAGTGGTGGCGACGGCGCCGCACCGGCCGCGCATGCCGGCACCCGCAAGGAACGTCGTGCGGCTGCGCGACGCGACGCGAAGTCCGGCCGCCGGCACTGACCGTCGGTGAACTCCTTCACGACCCTGTGGCTCATCCGAGCCACAGGGTCGTGATCGTCCAGGGGTGAGGCGACTTCGGCTTCGGCGTCCGGCGCGCGATCCGTCCCGCCACCGCGTACACGCGGTCGCCCCGGGCGTAGGTGCCGAACACCTCCGCGGTGTCCGCGTCGACCGCGTGCACCCGGGTCCGGAGCAGCACCGCGGCTCCCGCAACCCCGGTCGGGGAGGTGCGCGACGCCGTGACCGCCTCGACGAGCGTCGGTTCGAGTACCGCCGCGAGCTGGGTGACGGCGCGTCGCCCGTCGACGACCTCGAGGATAAGCCGCAGGGCCACCTCCGCGAACCTGTGCGCGGTGGCATCGACCCGAGGTACTGCGTCGGCGTGCGCGACCGGGGCGCGAGCCGAACCGGCGGGACGGCCGGATCGCCCGTCGTGCGGCGTGGCGCGCGGCGCGGCGTGGGGCCGGCACCGGACGCACTGCCCGGGAGCCTGCGATTCCTGTGGTGGCGGCTCGAAGCGAGGGATGCGGCGTACGTAGCGGCCGGTGTGCAGATCCGTCATGTCATGTCTCCCGGGCGTGGACGGCGCCGGCTCGGCGGCCGGTGCAGGGATCGCGCCTGTGCGGCGCGATGAGGTCCGGGAGAGGACGGACCGCCGATATCGTGACATATCCGGCGGGTCCGCGCTCGCCGTACATCTCGCGGCCGACCCGGGTGATGTCGCCACCGCGACGCGGCCGGGTGCGATGTGCACTTTGCGTCAGCCGTCCACGAATACGCTCTGCTGGTTGTCGTGGACGCCGGTGAACATTTCGGTCGGGGTGAGGGGCCGTGACGCCACCGTAGGCATGATCCCTTCGCGATGACGGCGAAACATCTAGGGTGAGGCCGTGCTGCGTGGACTGGTGCTCGACTTCGGTGGCGTGCTCGCCGGCCCGGATACGGACCCCGAGGCACTCGCGGCGGTCGTCGCCGAGTTGCGCCGCCGCGGGGTGCGCACCGCGATCCTGAGCAACGATCCCGGTGGCCCGCACGCGCAATGGTTGCGGGATCTCGCCGGGACCTTCGTCGACGAGGTGGTGCTGTCGGGGGATGTGGGGGTCGCCAAGCCCGATGCCGAGAGCTTCCGGCTCGTCGCCGAACGCCTCGGGCTCGCACCTTCCGAATGCGTCTTCGTCGACGACCTGGCGGGCAACGTGCGGGGCGCCGTGGCTGCGGGGATGGTCGGCGTCCACCATGATGGTCCCCACACCGTGATGGCCGAATTGGCTGTTCTCTTCGGCATCGCCGCAGGACGATCCGGGCAACCCGGAAGTGAGGGGGACGTTCGGCAATGACGAGTCGGATGACGGCGCAGGACGCGTCGTACTACTACCTGGAGACGAGCAACACGCCGATGCACATCGGCTCGCTGGCGATTCTCGAGCCGCCCGACGGGGGAGTTCACTACGACCGGGTGCTCGAGTTGGTCGAGCAGCGGCTCGCGGAGGTTCCGCGTTACCGCCAGAAAGTGCGTGAGGTGGCCTTCGGGCTCTCCCGGCCGGTGTGGATCGACGACCGGGACTTCGACATCACGTACCACGTCCGCAGATCCGCGGTCCCGCGTCCGGGCACCGACGATCAGTTGCACGACCTCGTCGCCCGGCTGATCTCGAGACCCCTCGACCGGACCCGCCCGCTGTGGGAGATGTACGTCGTCGAGGGGCTTGCCGGCGACCGCTGCGCAGTGTTCACCAAGTCTCATTCGGCGCTGGTCGACGCCGAGCAGTCGCTCGAGATCGGCCAGGTGCTGTTCGACCGGGACGCGATTCCGCGCGAGGTGCCGGAAGAGTTGTGGATGCCGGAGCAGGAACCGTCGGAATCGGCGTTGCTCGTCGGAGCACTCGCCGAACTGGTCGCGCGGCCCGGTGAAGGCGTGGCCGCGGTGCGGTCGGCGGTGGGCAACCTTGCGTCCACGCTCACCGAAACCGTGGACGCGGTGAGCCGTATCGCCCGCACCGCGGCGCAGTCCGCCCCCGAATCGCCGCTGAACGCGTCGATTTCCCGCAGCAGGCGTTTCGCTGTCGTGGAGTCCGACCTCGAGCCGTACCGGAAGATTCGTTCCCGATACGGCTGCACGGTCAACGACGTGGTGCTCGCCGTCATCGCCGGGGCACTGCGGTACTGGCTGCTTTCCCGCGGCGAGCCGCTGACCGAGGCCACCGTCGTCCGCTCGATGGTTCCCATGTCGGTCTACGTGCGTGACGCCGGCGGCGAGGGTACGGACGGGACGACCACGGTGCATCCTCAGGGCGAGGTGTCGTCGTTCCTCGTCGACCTCCCGGTCGGGGAGCCGAACGCCGTCGTGCGGCTGTCGCACATCGCCCACGCCGGGGAGGCGTACGCGCGGGAGCGCAGGCGGGTCGCGGCGCAGTCCATGATCCGGCTGTCCGGGTTCGCGCCGGCGACCATGCACGCGGTCGGAGTGCGCGTCGCGTCGGGTTTCTCGCAGCGCGTGTTCAATCTCATGATCACCAACGCTCCGGGGCCGCAGTATCCGCTGTATCTGGGAGGGGCACGACTGCTCGGGATGTATCCGGTCTCGCCGTTGCTCAAGAATCAGGCCCTGAGTGTCGCGCTGACGTCGTACGACGGAAAGATCTACTACGGTTTGAATGCGGACCGCGATGCCATGCCCGACGTGCATGTGCTGACGTCGCTGCTGCACGAATCGCTCGAGGAGTTGTCGGATGCCAGTAGGTGAGAAGTGACGCGTGTCTATGTACCGGCGACGCTCGGGATGCTGCAGCGTCTCGTGGCCGAGAACGAGCTCGACGCGGTGGGGCGTACAGCGTTCGCGGTGACGCCCACCTTGCGTGAGGCCTACACCTCCGGCGACGACGACGAGCTCGCGGAGGTGGCCATGTCCGAGGCGGCGCGTGCCTCGGTGCGGCTGCTGGCCGCCGAGGACACCGGGGCGACCCCTGAGTTCGGGACGCGGCGTGTCGTGATCGCCGCGGACGTGGAGGGCGCAACCCCGCGCCCCGATCTCGACGACGCCGTGGTGCGCCTCGCCGGGCCGATCCCGATGAGCGCCGTCGCGTCCGTGCACGTGGATCTGAAGGCCGCGGAAGCGGACGTCGCGCGTGCGATGGAGGTTGTCGACGCGGCCGATCTGGGCGACGAGGAGGCCGAGTTCGTGCTCGGCGACGCCGAGGATCACGAACTGGCGTGGTACGCGGCGCAGGAGTTGCAGTTCCTGCTGGAATTGCTCTGACCGCTCGGAACGAGGATGCTTGTGAGTGGAGTCTCCACGTAACCTACGGAACCGTAACCTCTGATAACCTTCGCGGTCGTAGTTCCAGCGTGAGGAGAATCGGTCGATGGGTTTCAAGGAATGGATCGAAAGGCCCGCGGCCCATGTGGCACCGGGTGAGCGATCTCTGTCCAACGTGGTGCGAGGCGCGGTCGCGCGACTCACGACCCCACTGTTGCCCGATGATTATCTGCACTTGATCAACCCGTTGTGGTCGGCGCGTGAGCTTCGTGGGCGCATCGTCGAGGTCCGTTCCGAGACCCCCGACTCCGCAACCATCGTCATCAGGCCCGGCTGGGGCTTCGACTTCGGGTACTCGCCCGGTCAGTACATCGGCATCGGCCTGCACATCGACGGCAAGTGGCATTGGCGGTCGTACTCGCTGACCTCCACCCCGATCCGCACCGACAAGGTCATCTCGATCGCGGTGAAGGCGATGCCCGAGGGGTTCCTGTCGAGCCATCTCGTCGGTGGTGTGCCGGAAGGCACAATCGTGCGCCTCGCGGCTCCGCAGGGCGACTTCGTTCTTCCTGATCCGCCGCCCGAGAAGATCCTGTTCCTGACGGCCGGCAGCGGCGTCACACCGATCATGTCGATGCTCCGCACCCTCGATCGGCGTGCGGCCGACCGTGGCGTCGACATTGCCGACGTCGTGCATGTGCACTCGGCGCCCACCGCCGAGGACGTGATGTTCCGGTCCGAACTCGAGCAGTTCGACGCCAACCACGACCGCTACCGCTGCCACCTGCAATACACGCGTGAACAGGGCAAATTCGCCCTGTCGCAGCTCGACGAGGTATGTCCGGACTGGCGGGAGCGTCAGACCTGGGCGTGCGGACCGCAGCAGATGCTCGCCGATATCAGCGCTCACTGGGAGAAGGCGGGCCTCGAAGATCGCGTGCATCTCGAGCGCTTCGCGGTCACACGGGCCGATACCTCCGGAGCCGGGGGAACGATCACGTTCGCGAAATCCGGCAAGACGGTGACCGCCGACGGTGCCACCACCGTTCTCGAGGCGGGGGAGAGCGCAGGAGCGCTCATGCCCTTCGGTTGCCGGATGGGTATCTGTCAGACTTGTGTGGTGCCGCTCCAGAAGGGGTATGTGGTAGATCTCCGGTCGGGCGAGGAGCATGGAGAGGGCGAGCGAGTCCAGACCTGCATCTCCGTTGCTGCCGGCGACTGCACCATCGACGCCTGAGGCCTCGACCGCACAATCGATGCCCCCGAGGGCACAACCATGAACGACGAGAGGGACCCGCTTGGCCATCACCGACATCCGCGAGTTCGCGCATCTGACCGACGCCGACATCGACGCTTTGGCAACAGAGTTCGATGCCATCCGGCGCGATGTCGAGAATTCGCGTGGGCCGCGTGACGCGCGGTACATCCACAACACGATTCGGCTGCAGCGAACGCTCGAGATCGTCGGCCGGATCGTGCTGCTCGGCTCGCGGCGGCGCTCACGCTGGCTGCTCGGCACGACCGCGTTGTCGCTCGCGAAGATCATCGAGAACATGGAGCTCGGGCACAACGTGATGCACGGGCAGTGGGACTGGATGAACGATCCGGAAATCCACTCCACGTCGTGGGAATGGGACCAGACCGGCCCGTCCGCTCATTGGAAGCGCGCCCACAACTACGAGCACCACACGTACACGAACATCGTGGGGATGGACGAGGACGTCGGATTCGGCATCCTGCGCATGACCCGCGACGAGAAGTGGCGCCCGATCAACCTGCTGCAGCCGGTCGCGAACGTGGTCCTCGCGCTGACGTTCGAGTGGGGTATCGCGCTGCACGACCTGACGGCGCAGCGGATCGCGTGGGAGAAACAACTCGGTGACGGTCCGCGGCCCAGGATGTCCGGGCCCGACCGCGAGTTCGTGGCGAAGGCCGGCCGCCAGGTGTTCAAGGACCTGGTGCTGTTCCCCGCCGCGACCGGACCGGCATGGCGCAGCACGCTCACGGCGAACCTGACGGCCAATGTCGTGCGCAACATCTGGGCGTACCTGGTGATTTTCTGCGGACACTTCCCGGACGGCGCCGAAAAGTTCACGGTCGAGCAGTTCGAGGACGAGTCGCGCGGTCAGTGGTACCTGCGGCAGTTGCTCGGTAGCGCGAACATCACCGGTGGCCGGGTCATGGACTTCATGACCGGCAACCTCAGCTACCAGATCGAGCACCACCTCTTTCCGGACCTGCCGAGCAATCGCTACCGGGAGATCGCGGCCCGGGTCCGTGCGCTGTGCGGCAAGTACGACCTGCCGTACACGACCGGACCGATCGGACGGCAGTACATGCTGGCACTGCGCACCATCCACAAACTGGCGTTGCCGGACACCCTTCTGCGGGCGACGTCCGACGATGCGCCGGAGACGTCGTCGGAGCGTAAGTTCGAGCGACTCCGTGCTGCCGCAGCACTGCCGGCTCTCACCGAGGACCCCGTCACGGGACGTCGCCGTGGGTTGCTCACCGCGCTGCGCTCGCATGCCGAGCACACGGTGGCGATGCGACGTGCGCGTCGCCGGAATCGGCAGTAATCGACGCCGCCCGCCCGTAAGTGATTCCGATCACACGTCCGAAATCGCCTAACCTACGGAGCCGTAACCTACGGTAGAGTAGCCGCCATGGCGATATCGGACATCAAGGAATACGCGCACCTTACGGAGGCGGACGTCGAGGCCATCGGCCGCGAGCTCGATGCCATCCGGCGCGATATCGAGGAGTCGCGCGGTGAGCGCGACGCCCGATACGTCCGCAACACGATCCGGTTGCAGCGCGGCCTCGAGGTCGGTGGACGTCTGGTCCTGTTCGGTTCCAAGAAGCGCTCGCTGTGGTGGCTGGGCACCGGAATGCTCTCGTTGTCGAAGATCATCGAGAACATGGAGCTCGGGCACAACGTGATGCACGGGCAGTGGGACTGGATGAACGACCCAGAGGTCCACTCCGCCAACTGGGAGTGGGACAACGTCGATCCGTCGGCGCACTGGAAGATCACCCACAACCACCTGCACCACAAGTTCACGAACATCCTGGGCATGGACGACGATGTGGGCTACGGGTTGCTCCGCGTCACCCGCGACCAGCGTTGGAAGCCGTTCTACCTCGGCAACATCGCCTACAACGCGATCCTGGCGTCGCTGTTCCAGTACGGCATCGCGATCCAGTTGCTCGAACTCGGCAAGGTCATCCAGGGTCGCGACGACCGCGAGATCACCAAGAAGCACGGCGCCGAGGTGCTCGCGAAGATCGCGAAGCAGGACCTGCGCGACTACGTCGTCTATCCGGCGCTCACGGGCAAGTCGTGGAAGACCACGATCACCGCGAACGCCACGGCGAACTTCGTCCGCAACGTGTGGACCAACGCCGTGATCTTCTGCGGGCACTTCCCGGACGGTGCGGAGAAGTTCACGAAGCAGGACGTCGAGAACGAGACGCACGCCGAGTGGTACCTCCGGCAGATGCTCGGGTCCGCCAACATCTCCGGCGGCAAGATCATGGACTTCATGACCGGCAACCTGAGCTACCAGATCGAGCACCACATCTACCCGGACCTGCCGTCCAACCGGTACGCGGAGATCGCCGTGCGCGTGCGGCAGTTGTGCGACAAGTACGACCTGCCGTACACCACCGGTCCGCTGGCCGTGCAGTACTGGAAGTCCTGGCGCACCATCGCGAAGCTCTCGCTACCCGACAAGTTCCTCAAGGACGACCGCCACGCAGCCCCCGAGACCGCATCGGAGCGGGGCTTCGGTGGCCCGGCGGAGATCGATCCGGTCACCGGACGCCGGCGCGGTCTGGCCACCACGATCGAGACGACCCGCAAGCGCGGTCTCGTCCGCAGGATTCTCGGCATGCGCTGAGTTCGCGAGCGTGTGCTGCACGCCCCGAACGATGATCGAACCCCGGCACCGGAACTGGTGCCGGGGTTCGATGCATTCGATCACCAGGAGTCGTTGGACGCCAGCGAGGTGAGCAGTTCGCGCACGGCCTGCGCCCGGCGCAGCGACTTGCCCTCGAGGCGGTCGAGCGCGCACTCGGGGTCGGCGGGCGGCCCGAGATGCGTACAGCCGCGGGGGCAGTCGGCGACCGCCGCGGCGAGATCGGTGAAGGCCGCGACGACGTCATCGGGCTGGATATGCGCGAGCCCGAACGACCGGATGCCCGGAGTGTCGACCACCCAGCCACCGGACGGAAGCGGAAGCGCGACGGACTGGGTCGACGTGTGCCGGCCCTTCCCGACACCGGAGACCACACCCGTGGCGCGGTCGGCGTCGGGGACGAGGCGATTGACAAGGGTCGATTTGCCGACGCCGGAGTGGCCGATCAATGCGGTGACCCGGCCGGTGAGACGCTCGGTGAGATCGGAAAGATCGTTGTCCTGGCCGACGGCCAGCACGGGGATGTCCAGATCGGCGAACTGCGACGCGAATTCCTCCGGGTCGGTGAGATCGCTCTTGGTCAGCCCCAGCATCGGGGCGAGCCCGCCCGCGTACGCGGCGACCAGCGCGCGCTCCACGAGCCCGGTGCGGGGCGGCGGATCGGCGAGCGCGACGACGATGAGCAGTTGCGACGCGTTCGCCACCACGATCCGTTCGAACGGGTCCGTGTCGTCGGCTGTCCTGCGGAGCACGGTGGTGCGTTCCTCGACCCGCACGATGCGCGACAGGCTGTCGGGACGGCCGGAAAGGTCGCCGACCACCCCCACCCTGTCTCCGACCACGATCGGCGTACGGCCCAGTTCGCGTGCGCGCATTGCCACCACGGGCCGCTGCGGATCGCCACCCAGGACGACCCCCCAGCGCCCACGGTCCACCGAGAACACCATGCCCTCCACCGCATCGAGATGGGCGGGCCGATCCTTGGTACGCGGTCGCGAACTCTTGCCCGGACGGACCCGGACGTCGGACTCGTCGTACTGCCGCCGGCTCAGGAGCGTGCTCCCGTCAACATCGCCGCCCACAGACCTTCGAATCCGGGGAGGGTCTTGGCGGTCGTGCCGATGTCCTCGACCTCGACGCCGTCGACGACGAGACCGAGGATCGCGCCGGCAGTCGCCATCCGGTGGTCGGCGTAGGAGTGCCAGACACCGCCCGTCAGGGTGGCCGGTTCGATCCGGAGGCCGTCCTCGGTTTCCGTGGCGATGCCGCCGAGCCGGCCGATCTCGGCTGCCAGCGCGGCGAGCCGGTCGGTCTCGTGGCCCCGCAGGTGTGAGATACCGCGAAGACGCGAGGGGGTCGAGGCCAGCGCGGCCACAGCGGCCACCGTGGGCGTCAGTTCACCGACGTCGTGCAGGTCGATGTCGATGCCGGTGAGCGTGGCCGGTCCCCGCACCGTGAGCGTCCCGTCCGACAGCGACACAGCCGCCCCCATGCGCTCGAGGATGTCCCGGATGGCGTCGCCCGCCTGCGTGGTCTTCTCCGGCCAGCACGGGACCGACACCGTGCCTCCGGTGACCGCGGCGGCGGCGAGAAACGGGGTGGCATTCGAGAGGTCCGGTTCGACGACCACGTCGTGGGCGGCGATCGGGCCGGGCAGCACCCGCCACGTGTTCGCCTCCGAGGTGTCGACGTGCACGCCCGCGTCACGGAGCATGTCGACCGTCATATCGATGTGCGGGGTGGACGGGACGGGCTTGCCGTCGTGGTGCACGGTCACACCGTCGTCGAACCTCGCGGCGGAGAGCAACAGACCGGACACGAACTGCGACGACCCGGACGCATCGATCGTGACGGACCCGCCGCGCACGCCGGCGCGACCGTGGACCGTGAAGGGCAGCGTGTCGCCGTCGATGTGCGCGCCGAGTGCCCGGAGTGCGTCGAGCACCGTGCCCATCGGCCGGGATCGTGCCTGCTCGTCCCCGTCGAAGCGGACGTCCCCGTCGGCCAGGGCAGCCACCGGCGGAACGAAGCGCATCACGGTCCCCGCGAGGCCGCAGTCCACCGCGCCGGCTCGCAGGGGTCCCGGCGTCACATCCAGGGTGGTGCCGCCGTCGCGCTCGGTGATCGCGGCGCCGAGGGACCGCAGCGCAGCGATCATGAGGTCGGTGTCGCGGCTGCGCAGCGCTCCGGTGACCGTCGAGGGGCCGACCGCCAGGGCGGCCAGGACGAGGGCACGGTTGGTGATGGATTTGGATCCAGGCAGCGTCACGGACGCGTCGACGGGGGACACGGCTCGGGGTGCTTTCCACAGGCTCACCCGTCCATCTTCGCCCATCGTCCGCCCGGGCATCGACTCCCACCCGTCCGCGCGACCGGTGTGTGCCGTGTCGGCGGTCGCTGCCACACTCGTGGGCATGTGCGGCAGGTATGCATCGACGGCCGATCCGGCCACTCTCGCGATGGAACTCGACGCGATCGACGAGACGGGCGACGAGGAACTGCGGCCCGACTACAACGTCGCGCCCACCACGCAGGTGCTCACCGTGGTGGCGCGGCACGACCGCGACGATGCGGACGGCCCGGCGCGGCGCCGTATCCGGCGGATGCGCTGGGGACTGGTGCCTCCGTTCGCCAAGGAGGTGGCTTCGGGCGCTCCGCTGTTCAATGCGCGGTCCGAGTCGGTGGCAACCAAACCGGCGTTCGCGCACTCGCTGCGTTACCGACGGTGCCTCGTTCCGATGGACGGCTGGTACGAGTGGCAGGTGGAACCGGCGCCGGACGGCAAGACCCGCAAGGTGCCGTATTTCATGGCGCCCGCCGACGGTGCACGCGTCTACATGGCGGGTCTGTGGGCGGTGTGGCGCGATCCGCGTACCCCCGACGCGCCACCGCTGATGAGCACCACGATCCTCACCGCGGATTCCGTTGCGCAACTGGGCAATATGCACCACCGGATGCCCCTGATGCTCCCGCCCGAGCGGTGGGATGCCTGGCTCGATCCCGACAGCCTCGGACACCCCGACCTCATCGTGCCGAGCGAAGACGCCGTGGCGCGGATTCGGATTCGCAGGGTGTCGGACAAGGTCAACAGCGTGCGCAACAACGGCCCGGAACTGCTCGTGGCCGACGACGGCGCCGGCGACCAGATGGCGCTGCTGTAGCGGCTGCGCCGTCAGTGACCTGCTGTAGCGGCTGCGCCGTCAGTGACCTGCTGCGACCGGGGCGACCACGGCTCCGGTCAGGCGGATCAGGTCCGCGGGGGCGAGTTCGATTTCGAGGCCGCGCCGCCCCGCGCTGCACAACACCTTGTCCCAGTGGCCCGCCGACGCGTCGATCACCGTCGGGAGGCGTTTGCGCTGACCGAGCGGGGAGATGCCACCGAGTACGTAGCCGGTCGCGCGTTCCGCGGCGGCGCGCTCGGCCATCGTGGCCTTGCCACCACCGAGCGCCGCCGACGCGGCCTTGAGCGACAGCGTCTCCGGGACGGGGACGACGGCGACGCCCAGCTTGCCGGACGGCAGGGCGATCACGAGTGTCTTGAAGATCTGGGCGGGCACCACGCCGAGGCGGTCGGCGAGCGCCTCGACCGCCTCGGATCCGAAAGAGCCGGACCGAGGGTCGTGGGGGTATTCGTGGACCACGTGGGGCACCTTCTCGCGGGTGAGAAGCGTGGTGGCGGGGGTCGACGTGGATGCCATGTGCTCACCTTAGGCAACAGCGTTCCCTCATTCTGTGGCAACGCGCTGCGGCGACCGGCGCGCATAGGCTCGCGCGGCCCGCACCCGGTCGCCGCACCGAGTGCAGCACCAGTACCGGCGTGCGTGAGTGCGCAGCAGGAAGCGATCGCACGGGGTCGCACCGCAGCGGGATATGAGCGATGCGCTCTCGCCGGTCAGCAACGCGGCGGCGTCCTCGGCGATCTGCATCATCGCGTGCTCGACGATCCGAGTCGTCGGATGGATCGAGGTCCGGCGTAATCCCGTCTTCTCCTCGTACCTGAGGACGACCGCGCTGGGCACGGTGGTGAGTGCTCGGTTGATGCCCTCCAGTGCCGCCGGATCGGGAGCGTTCCCGTTCACATGGGCGGCGAACACCGTGCGCAGGTCCGTCCGCAATCCGACGAGTTGGCTCCGGCAGTAGGCCAGAAGTTCGGTGTCGCGAGGCGCGAGACCGTGACCGATCAGCCATCCGGTGGCCTCCGTCGGCGTGCTCAATTCGTCTGCCTCGAGTCCGCCGGGGAGGCTCACGGTGCTGTTGACCAGCGCCAGACTCCAGTGAGTCTCGGCGCCGGGCGCCGGCGGGAGCGGAATCGTCACCATGCCTCTCATGGTAACCGTTGTGGTTTTCCGTGAGATCCCCGTACAGTGAACCTCACGTTGAATGGCAACTGTTTCCGTGAGAGTTGAGATCGCTTCATGCTCGAGCCGCGCACGTCCGGCACCGCCCCTTTTTCCCTTTCCGTGCTCGACAACGCACATACCGGCGTCGGGAGCACCGTTCAGGAGACCTTCCAGGAGATCATCGCGCTGGCGAAGCTGGCCGACCGGCGGGGATACCGACGTTTCTGGATGTCCGAACACCACGCGATGCCGGGCGCTGCCACGTCGTCACCCCAATTGATGGTGGCGCGATTGACCGGCGAAACCGAACGCATCCGGCTCGGTGCGGGCGGGGTCATGCTGCCCAACCATGCGCCCCTGGTGATTGCCGAACAGTTCGGCATGCTCGACACCCTGGCCCCCGGGCGGATCGATCTCGGCGTCGGCCGGGCACCCGGCACGGACGGCGCGACCGCGGCAGCGCTGCGGCGGCATCGTGGCGCCGGCGACGACTTTCCTCAGCAGGTTCTGGAACTGCTCGGGTTTCTCGACGACGAGTTTCCGCAGGGACATCCTTACCGCGACGTTCACGCGGTACCCGGTCCGTGGCAGGCCGAGCAGAACGAAGTACCCCGAGCCACGACCCGGCCCGGCGTGTGGATCCTGGGTTCCTCGCCGTACTCCGCGCAGTTGGCAGGGCAGCTAGGGCTGCCCTATGCCTTCGCCTTGCAATTCGGCAGCGCCGATGTCGTCACCGCTATGGCGCTGTACCGCAAGCATTTCCGGCCGTCCGCCGTGCTCGCGGAGCCGTACGGTCTGGTCAGCGTCGGAGTCGTTGCCGACGACGATCCCGTGGAGGCCCGGCGTCAATCCGCGTCCACCGCGATGGGCATGTTGCGGATGTTCCGGCGCGAGCCGTACTCCCTGCTTCGTCCGGAAGACGTCGAGGCATATCCCGCCACCGCCCAGGAGCGGCAGATCCTGGACGAATGGACGGACCGCACGCTGCACGGCACAGCGCCGACCGTGGCCCACCGCCTCGAGCAACTCCACGAGCACACCGGCGTCGACGAGGTGATGCTGGTTCTGGTGGGCCACTCCCGGCAGGCCCAGGCCAGAACAGTGGAACTCATGGCCGATCACTACGGTCTGCCCGGACTCTGACAAGCACAATCCCGGTACGACACGGACGCATCGAACAACTCGGCGCATCCGCACACTCGACCACTCGGTCGTCTCGAGAAGGAGAACACCATGACGTCCCCCCGCCGCGCGCTGCTCGTCGTCGACGTGCAGAACGAGTACTTCGACGGTCCCATGCAGATTCAATATCCTCCGCGCGAGGCGACCCTTGCGAACATCACGCGGGTCCTCGACCACGCCGACGCCGCCGGACTGCCCGTCGCCGTCGTCCAGCACACACTCCCGGCCGAGGCTCCTGTCTACGCGGAAGGGTCGCACGGCTGGCAGCTGCATCCGGACGTGGCCGCCCGGGTCAAGCCGCACTGGAAGCAGGTCACCAAGAACTACGGGTCGGTGTTCGGCAACACCGACGTGGCGCAGTGGCTGCGTGAGCAGAACGTCGACACCATCACGATCGTCGGGTACATGACCAACAACTGCGATCTGGCCACTGCCGCAGAAGCCGAAGTGCACGGCCTCGTCGCGGAGATCATCTCCGACGCCACCGGCGCGATCCACCTCGCCAACGCAGCGGGCAAGGTTTCCGCCGAGCAGGTTCACACCACACTGATGACGCTGTTCCACTCCAACTTCGCCGCGGTCGCGAGCACCAAGATGTGGACCGACGCCGTGTCGTCGGGCACCGCCCTTCCCAAGGACAATCTCGTCGCGTCGGCACTCGAGGGACGAAACTCCTTCAGCTGACGCCGGGTCTTCCGCACGGAGGAGACCGAGACATCAGGACGGACGTTCAGGACGGACGTTCAGGACGGACGTTCAGGACGGATGAGAGCGGGCGCCGCACCCTTCGGGTGTCAGTTTCAGAAGTCGTGTTCACGGCGTCAAGAGTGGTGTGCATGGCCTCCGCGGGATGTGGGCAGTCGGCTCTCGACGTTCGGACGGGCAATCTCATGTTCCTGTCCCGGAAGTGCGATTGAGTGTCGGGGCAAGCGTGTGCGGGCTCAGATCCTATCCAGCCAGTTGTGATCGGGATGGACCTGTTCGACGGCGGATCGAAGCCAACCGTGTTGGTTCCCGCTCAATGCTGGGAGGACTGTGTCGAGATCGGCGAGGTCCTTCGAGCGAGCATGCTTGGCTTTGAACAACAACACGACCTCGGGAGCGAGGTAAGGCACTGCGCTGGCCGACATGCGTACAACAGCCTGCCAGGGCTTGGTGATCGTTGGATCGCGACGGCAGATCCAGATGGCGCCATCATGCATCTCCCTGAATACATCCAGGACGAATGCATCGGAGGTCTTGGACCAGAGCCAGGTTTGGTGACTTTCGGTATAGGCGGATGAGTTCAGTGGGTGGAGCCAGCTACCTACGGGAACCTTCCATTGCCAGTCGGTGTCGGCGAACGCGTCGAGCACGGCCCGTACGTCGTCGTTGAGCACCACAATCTCCAGATCGTCGTGTTCCCGGGTCTGGCGGCCGAGATGGAGATCGAGTGCCCAGCCACCTGCGACGGCCCAGCGGATTGGTTGGCCGTCAGACGCTTCTACGCCGTCCAAGCGTGCCGCTACCTGTTCCGGTGTCCAAGGAATCCACCTCGCGTTGTCGCCGTAGAAGGGGGCATGGGAAGGGCGTGCTGATGGTTCCGCCATTCGACGCATTCTGTCACTCTTCGGACGACAAGCAGGCGATACTCCAGCTGAATGTGAACGTGACACTGGGTCGCTGAGTTGAGCCTCGGGCTGTGCCCGTGGGGCCACACTAGATGTGGCCGGTCGCATGTTTGCTTGCGAGAGTGCAATCGAGGGGCGGGCGGACGCATATACGGCCTGATCCCGCGTAGCCGGGTGTCGTCGAGACCGCAGTGACGCGAAGCCTGCCGCGTGTGCAGTGCCGGTCCCGTGGTTCAGCCACGATAGCGTGGGGCGGTGCCGGTAATCGTTGTTCCGTACTCCGAGGAATGGTCCTCGCAGTTCAAGGCCGTAGCGGCGGATCTGCACGGAGCGTTGTCACGGGTGCCCGTGGTCTCAGTCGAGCATGTCGGGTCGACGTCCGTTCCGGGGCTTGTCGCCAAACCCATCCTGGACATCGACGTCATCGTGCAGCGCGAACATGTTGCGCCCGCGATTCGTGCGCTGGCCGATGCCGGGTACGTGCATCGCGGGGATCTCGGCGTCGCAGGTCGTGAGGCATTCCGTGCACCGGCGGGCGGGCCAGCGCGGAACGTGTATGTCTGCGTCGAGGGCACTCTGCATCTGCGGAATCATCTTGCCGTTCGGTCGGTGCTGCGTTCGCATCCCGACCTGCGCGATGCGTATGGCGAGGTCAAGCTGGCGCTCGCCGGCGACCCAGCGATGACCACCGAACGCTACGTTGCCGGCAAGTCCGCGATCTTGCAGACAGTGCTCGATCGTTCCGAGCTCTCCACGGACGAGAAGTTGGCGATACTCCAGCTGAATTCTGACATGGCGCCGGGCCGCTGAGGCTCGGACGATACCCCTGCGGCACAGGCGCACAGTTTGCTCGATCCGGATCGCGTTACGTGTTGAGCCCGTTCGTGATTGCTACACGGAGGGAGTCGTGCGCCGGGGTGAGGGCATGGGTTGGATTGGTCCATCGGTCGGTGGGGTAGAGCCACACGGGCATGCGACGGTATTGCGCGGGTTCCCATTCGTATCGGGGCCAGATGTGGGTGTGGAGGAAGGCGTCTGTGTTGCCGAGGATCTCGATGTTCACTCGACGAAACTGGCTGTCGGCTTGCCGGCAAGCGTGTTCGACGGCGCTTGCAAGTCGGTCGATGCTCTCGAGGTAGGCGAGGCGGCGCGTCCGGGGCAGGTCGCTGAGTTGGGTGATGGTGGGGTCGTCGGTCAGTAGAACGCAATAGCCGGGAAGCCATTGGACGTCGCCGATCGCAGCGAATGCCTCGGGTAGCCGAGTGAGGATCGTCGGATTCTGTCCACGCAGTGCCGATTCGACTCGGGCCTGTTTCCAGTCGGTCACCGCGCCGATTGTGCCCGGGATCGTTGCAATCGGCCCGCCATTCGGATAACCCCGCTGGTCAGCTACCAGCCGACGGGCGGCATCACAGATGCTACTCAGGGCTGAGCATGCCCGCGGCGAGGACCACGCACACCACCATCACCCCGGCCAGCGCGATCGACGCGATGGGGCTGACGCCGAGTAGCCAGGCGATGAGCCCGGGGCTGGCGCTGAGCGCGATCAGCGTCCATAACCAGCGTGATCGCAGCATTGTCGTCATCCGCTATTCCTTGTCCGTCGTCGGGATCGTGTCCGGGAGTTGCCAGTTCTCGATCATCGCCAGGGTCTGCGCGAGCAGGGCGTCGGCGCGGGCTTCGACATCGTCTAGGACATCGCCGACGTCGGCGAGCGCGGTGAGGGCGTCGCGTCGCGCGGCGGTGCCGCGGTCGTAGTACTCATCCGACAGCGGTGGTGGCTCCAGCGGCGGGGTGGGGACGGGCGTAGTGGTGTTCGTTCGTGGCCTGCGGGGCGGGATGGTGTGGGTGGGTGCGGTGCGGGTCAGGTGCTGGCGGACGATCGCGGCGACCGAACCTGCGGTCAGCGGTTGCGGGGGCAGCGGCAGGTAGCCCCATCGGTCGATCGGCGTGAACACCAGCCCATCGGGCGACGGGTCGTCGACGAGGTCGGGGAGGTGGCCGCGGGTCAGGTGTGCTGCGAGGGTGCGGGTGCTGGGGTGGCGGTCGGTGAACGCGAGAATCTGTGCCCACCTGCGGTAGACGGCCGTCGGCGTCAGCGCGGGGTCGTCCGTGGTGGGGTCGAGCCGGTATCGGTAGCGGCCGGTGTCAACGACCAAAGTCTGGTCGTCGCAGATCAGGTGGCGGCGCTGCAGCCCGGTGATCTGTTGCAGTGGTATGCCGGCGGCGGCGATCAGGAGCAGTGCGGCGTCGCGGCGCCCGAACAGCCCTTGCGGCCACCCGCCGGTGGGGAGCTGTGGGATCTGTTGCCAGATCAGTTCTCTCGTCTGACGGAGGCGGTGGGCACGGTTCGCGTCGAGCAGGTCGCGGATGGTGTCGGCGCGGCCTGGTGCGGGTAGTCCGGCGTGGTCGTGGTGCCAGTTGATCGCGGTCACCCGCGCCCGTTGCGTCGGTGCCGCCGCGGGGTGTTCGGCGAGGAACTGTGCGAGCGTCTCCGGGGCGCCGGGCAGGGACGGTAGGGCGGCGGCGTGGCACCAGTCCTGGAACAGGGCCCAGTCGTAGCGGTAGCGGCGCGGCTGCCACACAGGTGTGGTGGTCACAGGCCGATGGTGGTGACGGCGTTGCCGACCAGTGGGGAGTGTTCGCGGGCGTACACCTCGAGCATGACCGGGCTCGCGTGCCCGGTCTGCCGCATGATCGCGTGCGCATCGGCGCCGTTTCGGAAGGCCTGGGTGACGAACCCGGCCCGCAGCGAATGCCCACCGAGCTGATCGACCAGGACCGGGTCATACCCTGCGGCGGCGGCCCGCTGCCGGATCCGTTTGTGGATCGCTGCCCCCGACAGGCTGGTGGCCGAGAGGATTCCGTTTCGGCGCACCGACCGGAACACCGGCACGATTTTCTCCAGTGCCTGCGGCCAGGCACCCCGGCACACGTGCCCCTCGAAGTCGGGAGCAGAGCGCAGGAGCCGGATCACCGCGGGACGGCCGCCGGTGTCGAAGGCGGTGACGACCTGCAGCCACCGCAGGTACGCGCACGGCGGACAGGAACAGTGTGAGTCTGTGTACGGCAGGGCCCGGGTGGTGCCGGCGCCGTCCTGGTCGGTCTTCGACCTGCGCAGCCGCACATGCAGCCCGTCGTGCCGGTGCCGGGTGATGTCCCCGACTCGGAATCCGGCCAGCTCCGAGCGCCGGAACGCGCCCGCGAACCCCATCAACAGCAGGGCACTGTCCCGACGTTCGTACACCTGGCCCGACCACCCCGCCGCGACCACCTCCGCCGACCCGGGTGTCGTGTGCCCGGCGGCGCGGTGGCGGTGTCCGATCGCCGCGACCCACCGCGTCAACGTCGCCGGTGCATACATCCGCCCGCCGGACTCGTCCCGGAGTTCGGCGGCCTCCGCGAGATACGCGGCGACCACCAACGGATCCGCCGGCAACACCTGATGACCCTGGGCACTGCACCAGCGCTCGAACCGTCGCCAATCCGACACGTACGCCCGCCGGGTATTCTCCGACTTCGATACCTCTACCGCCCGGCTCACCAGAGCAGCGGACTCGGCAGCCAACACCGCCGGCGCGGACGGAGCACCGCCAATCGCAACCGAAGCCGAACCAGTACCCACACCACTGTCGGTGCCACGCAAGATCACTGCTGCAGGCTAGAACCACTCACCGACATACGACGTTTTGCTACACGAGCGAGCAGGACCGGGTCTGATGGTCGGTTCGGACACCTTGACATGGTCGAGGTCGTGTCGGTCGTCGAGACGGTCAGGTCTCGCCACATCCGGTCGTGGACGCGGTGGACTCGTACAGGGCTGGGCGCTGGCTCAGCGTTCGAGCTCGATCGGTGGGCTTTCGATGAGGCGTGCGAAGGCAAGGTGGTCGCGGCGTTCGCCCCGTACCAGCCGGTATCCGCGAAGAATCCCTTCGAAGCTCATGCCGATCTTGCCCAGCACTCTCGCTGACGCGAGGTTGTCCACATCGCACGTTGCGGCGATCCGCTCCAATCGGAGATGCTCTGCGCCGAGGCGGAACAGAACACGAGCGGCATCGGTCCCATGCCCCTGCCCCCACGCGTCTGCTCGCAATGTGTAGCCGAGTTCGCCTGTTCTGTGCTCGATGTCAGTGGTCCACACCGACGCCGACCCGATGAGTCTCTGATCGGCCAGGATCGCGAGGTCCAAGCGGTTCGGTCGGACAGTCACCGCTTGTGCGAGGAAATCTCTCGTATCCGCCTGTGAGTTCGGCCCCCAAGACATGAAGCGGCAGACATCCGGATCAGATGCGAAGGCATGCACATCGTCGTGATCTTCGGGCCGGAAGCGCCGGAGAACGACCTTCTCACCGCTCGCCAGAATGTCACTTCGCTTCATGATCGGGATCCTATGTGCACGCTGATTTCTGATTGACCACGGAGCCGATTACACTCCTCCCCGCTGACTCCAGCACACGCACGACGCCCAATTCCCGGGCTGTGCAGCACTTTCCGCATCACCACCTCACAGGAGTATGACCATGGGTTCTGCCGACCTCATTCCTTTTGTTGACTTCATCGTCGACGTCGCTGACGCCGCTGGTGACCTGTTCTCGGGCCTCAGCTTCTTCCTCGGCTCGCTCGAGACTGTCTCGGGTCTGTTCGCGTAGCGGTATGCGTTGCAGTGGGGTCGGGCGTGTGCGCACGTCCGACCCCACTGGCTTCTCTAGGGACGGCGTTCGAGGCGCTCGCAGCGCCTATGTGGTCGGCCGCAATGGCGGGTACGGCAGTCGACTGCTGAAGTCGATGTCGGCGCGAATCGGGCGTCCGATCTGCGGGAAGGCGCGCTGCGCGCAGTCCGTGCGCTCGCAGATCTTGCAGCCGGCGCCGATCGGCACCGGGGACATCTGCTCGTCCAGTCGGAGACCTCGCGAGTAGACGAGACGATCGGCGTGGGTGATGTCGCAGCCGAGACCGACGGCGAAGCTGCGTTCCGGCACCCCGTAGGGGCGGGCGCCATCGTCGGTGGTGCGGGCGATCCACAGGTAGGTGCGGCCGTCCGGCATCTGCGCCACCTGGGTGACGATGCGGCCCGGGGTGCCGAACGCGTCGTGCACCACCCACAGTGGGCAGCTGCCACCGACGCGGGAGAAGTGGAATGCCGTGGCGGACTGGCGCTTCGAGATGTTCCCGGCCCGGTCGGTGCGGACGAAGAAGAATGGAACGCCGCGGCGCGTGGGTCGCTGCATCGTCGAGAGCCTGTGGCAGACTGTCTCGAAGCCCACCTCGAACTGCAGCGAAAGCATCTCGATGTCGTAGTGCAGCCTCTCCGCGGCGTCGAGGAACTGGGTGTACGGCAGCAACAAGGCGCCCGCGAAGTAGTTCGCCAGGCCGATTTTCGCCAGTTCTCGGGCATTCTCACTCAGACCTGTCGCGGCCTCGAGCTGCCGCTCGATCACCGCTGACTGCGTGAGGAAGGCCAGCTGCGTGGCGATCTGGAACGCCCGCTGCCCCGGGGACAGGTGCCGCGACAGGGTCAGGATCTGGTTGGTCGGGTCGTAGACGCGTTTGGGTCCAGGCCGGTCGGGTGGATCGGTGCGCAGCCGGACGACGATGTCGTGTTCGGATTCGAGGAGAGCAGTCAGTTGCGTGTCGAGGGATCCGATACGTAGACCGTGCTTGAGGAACAGTCGCTCGGCGGCGTCGTCGAGTTCTGGGATGTGATTGTGCCGGTCGTAGAAGAAGTCTCGGACCTCCTCGAACGGCATCGGGATGGACGAGTCGGATGCTCCGTCAGCGGGACTGGCGAGATGCGCGCTGTACTGCTCGAGCTGCTCTGTCGCGGCGACGAGCCGACGGTGCACACTGACCAGGGTGTTGCCGATCTCCGGCATCCGCGCAACGAACTCTTCGATGAGTGTGGGGCTTGGTGAACCGACTCCGACCGCGGTCAGGACATCATGGAGATCTGCCGCGAGCCGGGCGTCTTCCTCGGCGGCAAAGAACTGTGCATCGAGATTGAAGGTGGCATTGAGCTTGAGCAGTACAGGCACCGTCAACGGGCGCTGATCGTTCTCGAGCTGGTTCACGTAGCTCGCGGACAGGTCCAGGACCCGCGCCAACTCGAGCTGAGTGAGTCCGCGTTCCTCCCGGAGTCTCCGCAGTCGTGGGCCGCCGTAGATCTTCTGCATCTTCGCGTCCCTTCGGCTGATAGGCCCCCTCTGTTCGTCGTCCACTCAAACACGATCACGCAGATTCGCACCATTTGCAAATCTCGCCGATACACACCGCAAAAATACGCATATTCAGTGGCTTCTCTAAGCGTTGAGGGGTGCATACGCTGCAACTACCGACACGTCGTGCGCCCCGCATCCCGTGGCGCAGATCCAGCAGTTTCCACCGAAGGACACACCACGTTGAAGACGTATTCCGTTCGCACCCGCCGCTCCGCCGAACAGTTCCCCAAGAGCGAGCACCTCGCGTGGAAGATCGCTGAGATCGCGACCGATCCGGTCGAGGTGCCGGCCGACACCTCCGAGATGATCGTCAACCGGATCATCGACAATGCGGCCGTCGCGGCAGCGTCGGTGACTCGTCGTCCGGTCGCAAACGCACGCGCCCAGGCCCTGGCACACCCGTACGCCCCCGGTTCGACGGTCTTCGGCGTCGGCGGCACGTTCTCACCCGAGTGGGCGGCGTGGGCCAACGGCGTCGCGGTGCGTGAACTCGACTTCCACGACACGTTCCTGGCCGCGGAGTACTCGCATCCGGGCGACAACATCCCGTCGATCCTCGCGGTCGCCCAGCACACCGGCCGCGGCGGCGCCGATCTGATCCGAGGCCTGGCCACCGGCTACGAGGTCCAGGTGGACCTGGTGCGCTCGATCTGCCTGCACGAGCACAAGATCGACCATGTCGCGCACCTCGGCCCGTCCGCCGCCGCCGGCATCGGCACGCTCCTCGGCCTCGACACCGAGACGGTCTACCAGGCAATCGGGCAGGCCCTGCACACCACGACGGCAACACGTCAGTCCCGCAAGGGCGAGATCTCGAGCTGGAAGGCATACGCGCCGGCGTTCGCCGGGAAGATGGCCGTCGAGGCCGTCGATCGTGCGATGCGCGGCGAGGGTGCCCCGTCCCCGATCTGGGAGGGCGAGGACGGCGTCATCGCGTGGCTGCTCGGCGGCCCGAACGCGGAATACGCTGTGCCGCTGCCCGGCCCCGGCGAGGCCAAGCGCGCGATCCTCGACACCTACACCAAGGAGCACTCGGCCGAGTACCAGAGCCAGGCCCCGATCGACCTGGCCCGCCGGATGCGGGAGCGGATCGGTGACCTGGATCAGATCGCGTCGATCGTGCTGCACACCAGCCATCACACCCACGTGGTGATCGGCACCGGCTCCAACGACCCACAGAAGTTCGATCCGTTCGCGAGCCGCGAGACGCTCGACCACTCGGTGATGTACATCTTCGCGGTCGCGCTGCAGGACGGCACGTGGCACCACGAGCGCTCCTACGCACCCGAGCGTGCGCAGCGTCCGGACACCATCGAGCTGTGGAAGAAGATCTCCACCGCCGAGGATCCCGAGTGGACCCGCCGCTACCACTCGACCGACCCCGACGAGAAGGCGTTCGGTGCCCGCGCCGAGGTCACGCTCAAGAACGGCGAGGTGATCGTCGACGAGCTCGCGATCGCCGACGCGCACCCGCTCGGCGCCCGCCCCTTTGCGCGGGGCCAGTACATCGCGAAGTTCCGCACCCTCGCCGAGGGCGTCATCGCCCCGGCCGAGCAGGATCGCTTCCTCGACGCCGCGCAGCGCACCCCCGAACTGAAGGCCGGCGAGCTGAACCAGCTCACGTTCACCGTCTCGGACGACGTCCTCGCCCGTGCCCCGAAGTCGCCGAAGGGACTGTTCTGACATGACCGGCCTCATCGCCGCCTCCACCTCCGCGGCCGACAAGCGCATCGCGTTCCGTGCCGGCCTGGCCTCCGGCAGGATCCAGCGCCTGCCCGGTGCAATCAATCCGTTGACCGCCAAGCTGATCCAGGAGATCGGTTTCGAGGGCGTGTACGTCTCCGGTGGCGCTTTCTCCGCCGGGCTCGGCCTTCCCGACATCGGGCTGACCACGCTCACCGAGGTCGTCGCGCACAGCCGGCAGATCGCCGGGATCACCGATCTGCCGGTGCTCATCGACGCCGACACCGGTTTCGGTGAGCCGATGTCGGCGGCGCGCACCGTCCTTGCCGCCGAGGACGCCGGTATCGCCGGCCTGCACCTCGAGGACCAGGTCAACCCCAAGCGGTGTGGCCACCTCGACGGCAAGGCCATCGTCCCCACCGCCGAAATGGTCCGACGACTACGTGCCGCCGTCACGGCCCGTCGCGATCCGAACTTCGTGATCTGTGCTCGCACCGACGCCGCCGGTATCGACGGCATCGATGCCGCGATCGAGCGAGCCAAGGCCTACGCGGACGCCGGCGCCGACCTGATCTTCACCGAGGCCCTGCACACCGAGGCGGAATTCGCGAAGTTCCGTGCCGCGGTGGATATCCCGCTGCTCGCGAACATGACCGAGTTCGGTAAGTCGAAGCTCATCCCCGCACGGGTGCTCGAGGAGATCGGCTACAACGCGGTGATCTACCCGGTCACCACCCTGCGACTGGCGATGGGCGCCATCGAACGGGGCCTGCGTGAGATCCACGAGACGGGCACGCAAGAAGGCCAACTCGACCGGATGCAGACCCGCTCCAGGCTGTACGAACTGCTCGAGTACGAGCGCTACAACGAATTCGATTCCGGCATCTTCAACTTCACGCTCGGAGGGAACCAATGACCAATGCAGTCCCGACGATCTACAAGGGCCTGGCCGGTGTCGTCGTCGACACCACCGCGATCTCCAAGGTGGTGCCCGAGACCAATTCGCTGACCTACCGCGGGTACGCGGTGCAGGACCTCGCGGCGAACACCAGCTTCGAGCAGGTCGCGTACCTGCTGTGGAACGGCGAGCTGCCCTCGGACGCCCAGCTCGAGCTGTTCTGCCAGCGTGAGCGGGCCAGCCGCCGCGCGGACCGGTCGCTTCTCTCGCTGGTGGCGAAGATGCCCGACAACTGCCACCCGATGGACGTGGTGCGTACCGCGATCAGCTTCCTCGGTGCCGAGGATCCGGAGGAGGCGGACAACTCCCCGAAGGCCAACCGCGAGAAGGCACTGCGGATGATGGCGGTGCTCCCCACCATCGTCGCCGCCGACCATCGCCGTCGCCACGGGCTCGACCCGATCGCCCCGCACAGCCACCTCGGATTCGCCGAGAACTTCCTCAACATGTGCTTCGGCGAGATCCCCGCACCGGAGATCGTCAAGGCGTTCGAGGTCTCGCTGATCCTGTACGCGGAGCACAGCTTCAACGCCTCCACCTTCGCCGCCCGCGTGGTGACCTCCACACTGTCGGACATCTACAGCGCCGTCACCGCCGCGATCGGCACCCTCAAGGGCCCGCTGCACGGCGGCGCCAACGAGGCGGTCATGCACGACATGATCGAGATCGGCGATCCCGAGCGCGCCGAGGCGTGGATGAAGGACAAGCTGGCCCGCAAGGAAAAGGTCATGGGCTTCGGACACCGCGTCTACAAGAACGGCGATTCCCGCGTCCCGACCATGCGTCAGGCGTTCTTCGATGTCGCCGCGAAGACCGGCGGCGACAAGTGGGTCCAGATGTACGAGATCCTCGAACGCACCATGAACGAGGCGACCGGCATCAAGCCCAACCTCGACTTCCCCACCGGGCCCGCGTACTACCTGATGGGCTTCGACATCGAGGTCTTCACCCCCATCTTCGTGATGAGCCGCATCACCGGATGGACCGCACACATCATCGAGCAGGGCGAATCCAACGCCCTGATCCGCCCGCTCAGCGAATACACCGGCGTGCCCCAGCGCTCGGTGGTGGCCTGAGCCCACGAACTGCGCCCCGGGGTTCGGTCATTGGCATCACCGTCTCCTGCTCCCCGGGGCGCTCCCTTTTCTGAATCACCCCGACCCGCGCCGAGCCCTCGGTGCGGGTCGCTGTGTTGCCGTGGCGCCGTTGCTGCATCTGGCATCACCTGACAGTGAGGTTCACAGTCCATGTTCTCCAAAGTGCTTGTCGCCAACCGTGGCGAAATCGCCATCCGCGCGTTCCGTGCCGCCTACGAACTGGGTGCCGGGACCGTTGCGGTGTTCCCGTACGAAGACCGCAACTCGGTGCACCGCCTGAAGGCGGACGAGGCCTATCAGATCGGTGAGGTCGGGCATCCGGTCCGGGCGTACCTGTCGGTCGAGGAGATCCTCGCGGCGGCCGAGCGTGCCGGTGCGGACGCGATCTACCCCGGTTACGGGTTCCTGTCCGAGAATCCGGACCTGGCGGCGGCGTGTGAGGCGAAGGGCGTCACGTTCGTGGGCCCGTCGGCCGAGACTCTGGAGCTGACCGGCAACAAGGCGCGGGCGATCGCGGCGGCGAAGGCGGCGGGTCTGCCGGTGCTGGCGTCGTCGGAGCCGTCCTCGGACGTCGATGCGCTGCTCGCGGCGGCCGAGGGCATGGAGTTCCCTGTCTTCGTCAAGGCGGTCGCGGGTGGTGGCGGTCGGGGCATGCGCCGGGTCGCCGAGCGCGGCCAGTTGCGGGAGTCGATCGAGGCGGCCTCGCGTGAGGCCGAGTCGGCGTTCGGTGATCCGACGGTGTTCCTCGAACAGGCCGTCGTCGACCCGCGGCACATCGAGGTGCAGATCCTTGCCGACGGCGAGGGCAACGTCATCCACCTGTTCGAGCGCGACTGCTCGCTCCAGCGCCGCCATCAGAAGGTGATCGAGCTGGCGCCGGCCCCGAATCTCGATCCGGCGTTGCGGGACCGGATCTGTGCGGACGCGGTCGCGTTCGCGAAGCAGATCGGTTACCGGTGTGCGGGCACCGTCGAGTTCCTCCTCGACACCCGCGGTAATCACGTGTTCATCGAGATGAATCCGCGCATCCAGGTCGAGCACACGGTCACCGAGGAGATCACCGACGTCGACCTGGTGCAGGCTCAGCTGCGGATCGCGTCCGGCGAGACCCTCGAAGACCTGAAGCTGAGCCAGGATTCGATCACGATCCGTGGCGCCGCGCTGCAGTGCCGCATCACCACCGAGGATCCGGCCAACGGCTTCCGCCCGGACACCGGACGGATCACCGCGTACCGCACCCCTGGTGGTGCGGGTGTGCGTCTCGACGGTGGAACCACGGTGGGAGCCGAGGTGGGAGCCCACTTCGACTCGATGCTGGTCAAGCTCACCTGCCGCGGCCGCGATCTCGAGGCCGCCGTCGCGCGTGCCCGCCGCGCGGTCACCGAGTTCCGGATCCGCGGCGTGTCCACGAACATCCCGTTCCTGCAGGCGGTTCTGGACGACTCCGACTTCCGCGCAGGTGAGGTGACCACCTCCTTCATCGAAGAGCGTCCCGACCTGCTCACAGCACGGCGGTCTTCCGACCGGGGCACTCGCATTCTCGAGTACTTGGCCGATGTCACCGTGAACAAGCCGCACGGCGAGCGTCGGACGACGATCTACCCGCACGACAAGCTGCCGAAGATCGATTTGTCTCTGGCCCCGCCCAAGGGTTCGCGCGACCGACTCCTCGAACTGGGACCGGACGGATTCGCAAAGGCCCTGCGAGAGCAGAAGGCACTCGCGGTTACCGACACCACGTTCCGCGACGCGCACCAGTCCCTGCTCGCCACCCGCGTCCGCACCTCGGGCCTCGTCACCGTCGCACCCTACGTCGCGCGGATGACGCCCGAACTGCTCTCGATCGAGGCGTGGGGCGGAGCGACCTACGACGTGGCGTTGCGCTTCCTGCACGAGGATCCCTGGTACCGGCTCGCGGCGCTGCGTGAGGCGGTACCGAACATCAACTTGCAGATGCTGCTGCGCGGCCGGAACACGGTCGGCTACACCCCGTACCCGGAGAAGGTCACCCGCGCGTTCGTGCAGGAGGCCGCCGACACGGGCATCGACATCTTCCGGATCTTCGACGCGCTCAACAACATCGACCAGATGCGCCCCGCGATCGAGGCCGTCCGCGAGACCGGCACCACGGTCGCCGAGGTCGCGATGTCGTACACGGGCGACCTGGCGAACCCGAACGAGAAGCTCTACACCCTCGACTACTACCTGCGCCTGGCGGAGGAGATCGTCGAGGCCGGCGCCCACATCCTCGCGATCAAGGACATGGCCGGCCTGCTGCGCGCCCCCGCCGCCACCAAGCTCGTGACCGCGCTGCGCGCGAACTTCGACCTGCCGGTGCACGTGCACACCCACGACACCCCCGGCGGCCAGCTCGCGACGTACCTCGCGGCGTGGCAGGCGGGCGCCGACGCCGTCGACGGTGCCTCGGCGCCGCTGTCGGGCACGACGAGCCAGCCGGCCCTGTCGGCGATCGTTGCCGCCGCGGCGCACAGCGAGTTCGACACCGGCATCGACCTGCAGGCCGTGTGCGATCTCGAGCCGTACTGGGAAGCGCTGCGAAAGGTGTACGCGCCGTTCGAGTCCGGCATCCCCGCGCCCACCGGTCGCGTCTACACCCACGAGATTCCGGGCGGTCAGCTGTCGAACCTGCGTCAGCAGGCCATCGCACTCGGTCTCGGCGACCGCTTCGAAGAGGTCGAGGCCGCCTACGCGGGAGCCGACCGACTTCTGGGACGACTCATCAAGGTCACGCCGTCATCGAAGGTCGTCGGCGACCTCGCCCTGCACCTCGTCGGAGCGGGAGTGTCCGTCGGCGAGTTCGCCGCCGATCCGGGGCGTTTCGACATCCCCGATTCCGTCGTCGGGTTCCTGCGCGGCGAGCTCGGCGAGCCCGCCGGCGGCTGGCCGGAGCCGTTCCGCACCAAGGCCCTAGCGGGCCGCAGTGCCGCCGCGGCCGAGGTCGCGTTGTCGGGCGAGGACGAGAAGCTGCTCGACGGCACGTCCGACGAGCGTCGCACCACCCTGAGCCGCCTCTTGTTCCCCGGCCCGGCACGCGAATTCGGCGAGAGCCGCGCGCAGTACGGCGATCTGTCACGTCTGTCGGCCAACCAGTTCTTCTACGGGCTTCGCCGCAGTGAAGAGCATCGCGTCCAGATCGGCAAGGGCGTCGAGTTGCTCATCGGACTCGAGGCAATCTCCGAGCCCGACGAGCGCGGCTACCGCACCGTCATGTGCATCCTCAACGGCCAGCTGCGGCCGGTGTCCGTGCGGGACCGGTCCATCGCCAGCGAGGTCCCCGTCGCGGAGAAGGCCGACAAGAACAACCCCGGCCACATCGCCGCCCCGTTCGCGGGAACGGTGTCGATCTCGGTGGCCGAGGGCGACACGGTCGAAGCCGGGGACACCGTGGCAACGATCGAGGCCATGAAGATGGAAGCCTCCATCACCGCTGCCGTCGCCGGCACCGTCTCCCGTGTGACGTTGCGCGGGCCGCAGCAGGTCGAAGGCGGCGATCTACTGGTGGATATCGACTGACCCTGCCCGACCACCCCGAAATTGCACTGTGGCCCCGCACCGATCTGGTGCGGGGCCACAGCCTTGTCGGCAGTTCCGCTACGCCTCGGGGGCGTAGCCGGCGTTGGTGACGCAAGCCGGGCGTGCCGGCGACCTTCGCATGTCCCGGCGGAGCTCCACCCGGAAGTGCCGACGAGTGGTCGGGGTCCCTAGGACAGCTCACGTCGCAGAAGTTCAGCCCCCGTTGCGAGCGCGACCATCTTGTCTCGTGCGACGCGTCGGCCCAGCGGCGCCATACCGCAATTGGTGCTCGGGTAGAGCTTGTCGGAGTCAACGAACGGGAGTGCGCGACGAAGGGTTGCAGCGACCTCTTCGGGCGTTTCGATGGTGTCGCTCGCCACATCGATCGCTCCCAGCATGACCTTCTTGCCTCGAAGCAGTTCGATCAGGTCGACAGGTACCCGCGAACTGTGACTCTCCAGCGACACGATGTCGATCGAAGACTGTTGCAGCAGTGGAAACGACTCTTCGTACTGGCGCCACTCGGCCCCGAGCGTAGCCTTCCAGTCGGTGTTGGCTTTGATGCCGTAGCCGTAACAGATGTGAACGGCAGTTTCGCAGCTCAACCCTTCGGTAGCACGCTCGAGCGCCGCCACGCCCCAGTCCCGCAGTTCGTCGAAGAACACGTTGAACGCGGGCTCATCGATCTGGATGATGTCGACGCCGGCCGCTTCCAAGTCCTTTGCTTCTTGGTTCAGGATGGCCGCGAACTCCCATGCGAGTTTTTCGCGACTCTTGTAGTGGTCGTCGTAGAGCGTGTCGATCATTGTCATTGGGCCAGGCAGGGCCCATTTGATCGGCTGGTCGGTCGCTGCGCGAAGACGCATCGCGTCTGCTGCGAACACTGACTTTTCGCGGCTCACCGCGCCGACAACCGTAGGGACACTCGCGTCATAGCGGTCACGAATGCGCACGGTCTCGCGTCGGTCGAAGTCGACGCCACTGAGGTGCTCGATGAACGTGGTCACGAAATGCTGACGCGTCTGTTCACCGTCACTGATGATGTCGAGCCCGGCGCGACGTTGCTCATGTGCTGCGAGCGTCTGGGCGTCGAACTTCCCTTCGCGCAGTTCGTCGTCTCGCAACTTCCACGGCGACCAGAGCTTCTCTGGCTCCGAGAGCCACGAGGGCTTGGGCAGGCTACCGACGATGGAGGTGGGCAGGAGTGTGTTCATCTCTGGAACCTTTCGGTCTCGCACGGTCAGGCGGATTGCTTGGTAGCCCACTGTTCGAGAACAGCGCCATACGGTTTCATGAGGTTCACCTCGGTGAACTTTCCCTGTGTGGTCGCGAGTTGTGTGCGCTCGACACGGTCGTAGCTCACCTGCGGAAGTGAATAGTTACCGTTGTCGAGACTCGGCTGGTACACCTCCGACGCCGCAGTGTTCGCGTTGTAGATCTCGGGACGATAGATCTTCTGAAACGTCTCCATCGTCGCGATCGTTCCGGCGAGTGCGAGAAACGAATAGTCGTTGAGCAAGTCACCGCGATGGTAGAAGGCCAATGGAGCGACGGATCCCTGAGGCATGAAGTAGCGCACCCTGAGCCCCATCTTCCCGAAGTACCGGTCGGTGAGCGAATTCTCATCTGCCACATACTCCACCCCGAGAATCGGGTGGTGATTCGTGAGCCGGCGGTACGTCCTGGACGTCGAAACGCTGATGCAGATGACTGGCGGTTGCGAGAACCGTTCGCGATACTCGTCCGATTCGACAAAACGCTGAAAGACCTGCCCGTGCAGATCGCCGAAGTCACTGGGTATTCCCGTCGCTTGGTGTCCCGGGAGTCGAACGCTGAAATCGTAGTCGCGAATGTATGAGGAGAAGTTGTTTCCGACGATGCCCTCCGTGCGGGAGCCCGTGGTGGTATCGACGATGTCGACGTCGAGCACTTCGATTACCGGAAATGCGGCGTCATCCCCGGCCGACGCGAGATGCAGGTCCACCGAGACGATGTCGAGCTCGAGTGCGTAGCGGTCACCACGCGGATTGTCCCAGTGCACCAGCTCGTTGACACGGGTGTTCATCATCGTCACCGCGTTGCGCAGATTCTGCCGACGCCCCTCGCCGCGTGCGAGATTCGCGAAGTTCGTCGTGCTGCGCGAGTCGGTCGACGGGGTGTAGTCCTCATTGAAGCGCGTCGTACCAATGCTGAAGACACAGTCGTTCGTCATGCTGATCAGTTGCCCCAAATCGCTTGCGGTGAGTGCAGCGACGAGCGCGTCTCCGCACGGTTCACTGCCTGAGATTTCGCAGCACTTCAACCGAATACACGATGGTCCAGGGCCGAACTTTCAGGCCGAGAACACTCGGGAGGCGATTGTCCGAAGTGGCGTGGAAGTCAGTGTAAGTAGACCCGCCGCCATAGGCTAATTAGCTAATGCGATAGCTGGGTATAGCCGCTTCCTATGCCAGAAGATCGACTCCGAACCCCGAAACGACGTCGCGCATCTCCGCCACGAATCGCTGAGCCTGGGCAGTCAAGGGCACCGAGGCATGACCGATCCAACCGATCTCGATGCGCTCGTCCACGTCGAGCGGCACAGCGACGATGGACGGATCGAGATCGTCCGAGATGATGCCGGTAGAGATGGTGTACCCGCCCAGTCCGATCATGAGGTTGAAGATGGTCGCTCGATCACTGACCCGAATGTCTTGCTTCGATGAACGGGTGGAGAGGATCTCTTCTGCGAGGTAGAAGGAATTGTTCACACCCTGGTCGAACGTGAGCCGGGGCAGATCTTCGAGATCATCGAGCGTCACGCTCTTTCGCCCTGCGAGAGGGTTCGTGCGGGCGATGAAGATGTGCGGCGATGCCAGAAACAGTGGCGTGAAGACCAGCCCGGCTTCGCGAATCAGCTTGTTGATCACGTTTGCGTTGAACTCGTTGCGATAGAGCACACCGAGCTCGCTCCGCAGCGTGCGGACATCCTCGATGATGTCCCACGTGCGGGTCTCTCGAAGGCTGAACGCGTACTCCGCGGCCTCGGATGCTTTCACCATGCGGGCGAAGGCGTCGACGACGAATGAATAGTGCTGAGTCGATACGGCAAGGAGCCTGCGCGAGGGCCCGCGGCCCAGATATCGCTGTTCCAGGAGTTCCGCTTGCTCGACCACCTGGCGCGCGTAGCCGAGAAACTCCACCCCGTCTTCGGTGAGCGTCACCCCGCGGGTCGAGCGAACGAAGAGCGCACGCCCCACGCGACTTTCGAGGTCTTTCAGCGCGGCCGACAGGGTCGGTTGCGCGACGTAAAGCAGGTCCGCTGCGGCACTGATGGATCCTTCGGCGGCCACCTCCACGAAGTACCGCAACTGCTGAAGGGTGATTCCCCGCACCGTTCCCGCGATGTCACGTGCCACAGCAAAAAAACCTATCGCATCTGCACACTGCGCCGACCGCCGCGGGACAGTCCCGGATTCCCGCCGGTTTCCCTCTTCGTGTACGGCAGGGCACTTCCCGCTGGCCAATGACATTCGGTGCTCATCACGGCCGGAGCGGCGAACCAACTGCGTCGCCCAGTGTAGAAGCAACACCGACTGCTGACTGCGGGCGGGCGGAGCGGGAGGCCGTCACGTCGTCCGTCCGCGCGAGTCCGCGTGAGATGACTGGATGCCGAGGCCCCCTGTGGACCCTGGAGGCAGAGCGTTTCGGGCGATTTCTCCGGTTAGCGGCCACATGCAACAATGCCCCGGTTAGGTGATGACGAAAGAGGAAGCCGGTGTGAAACCGGCGCGGTCCCGCCACTGTAATCGGGGAGCGACCTTCCGCTCTGCCACGGCCCACCAGCCGGAAGGCAGGAGGGGAGCGACGATCCGAGAGCCAGGAGACTCCCGTCATCGCGACCTCCTATTCGGGGCGGATTTCCCCGAGAGAGGTGGCCAGTCCACCATGCAACACACCGCGCCGCTGCTATGCCCCGTAGCAACCTCCGGCGTATCCGGGCCCGGCGACGCTTTCACTGTTCACGCCTGACGTCTGCCCCCAAACCGTCTCGGAACGCTGCCGACCTGGGCTAGGCTCGTCTCGATTTCTCGGCTTCTTGAGCATCTGCCGGCACGAGCTGGATCTTCGGTCGACCATTACCGCTCACCTGTGGAGAAAACATGTCCCAACGGTCCATGACCGCTGCGCTTTCGGTGCTCGTCGCTGCCGGTCTCGTCCTGAGCGCGTGCTCGTCCGACGCCTCGGGCGCAGACACCGCCGTCGACGCACGCGGCTGCATCACCGAATTCGATGCGACCACCGACTACTTCCCCGACAAGTCGACGCTGTCGGACGCGAAGAACTTCACCATCGAGTACCACGACAGCTATCAGGTGCTCACCGTGAACCAGCCCTACCCTGGCGGAGCCCCGGAATCATATGTGCTGGTCAAGTGCGGCGCCCCGGCCCCGGAGTTGTCCGGCGACCTGGCAGCGGCGCCACAGATCTCGACGCCGATCACGAGCCTGTACTCGGCATCGACCACACACCTGCCGCTGATCACCGAGCTCGACCAACTCGATGTCCTGACCGGTGTCTCGAACGCCGGGTTCGTCTCCGATCCCGCAGTGCGTGAGCGGATCGACGCCGGCAAGATCGTCGAGTACGCGCCCGGACAGACCGTGAACACCGAGAAGGTCGTCGCCGCGAACCCGGACGTGCTGATGACCGGCGGCACCGACGACCCGTCGTACGCCAAGCTCCGGGCCGCTGGGATCCCCGTCGTCGCGAACGCCGAATACCTCGAATCGACCGCCCTCGGGCGCGCCGAGTGGATCAAGGCGATGGCAGCGCTCACCGGCACCGAGGCGCAGGCAGCGGACGTCTACTCGCAGATCCGCAGCGACTACGAGAACGTCGCGGCGAAGGCGCAGGGCGCCGCGGCCAGCCCCGTGCTACCCGGCACGATGTACCAGGGCACGTGGTACATGCCGGCCGGCGGCAGCTACATCGGCGGCCTGGTCCGCGACGCGGGCGGCAGCTACCCATGGCTGAGTGACCCGGCGACCGGCAGCCTGCAGCTGAACTTCGAGTCGGTGTACGCGCAGGCCGGCACGGCGCCGACGTGGTTCGTCACCAGTTCGTGGGAGACGACGGCCGACCCGTCGCCGAGGATCCTCGCTACGGTCAGCTCGCCGCGGTGCGGGACGGCGCGGTGTGGTCGGCGACGAAGGCGATCGGGCCCACGGGCGGCAACGACTTCTACGAGCGCGGCGTCACCCGCCCCGACCTGGTTCTCGCCGACATCGTCGCGATCCTGCACCCGGACCTGATGCAGGACCACGAGTTCGTGTTCTACCGGCAGGTGCCGCGGGCATGACCACGCTCCTGTCCCGTCCGCCGGCCCCGCTCACCGGGCCGGCGGACGGGAGGGGGCCGACGCCCGCCCCCCGCGCGTTCTCGCGGCGGACCGCGGTCGCGCTGGCGCTGCTGGCCGCGTCCACCGTCGTGCTGTTCGTGCTGGCGCTGGCGCTCGGCCCGGTCCGCGTCCCCCTCGCGGACACCGTGCGGGTGCTCGTCGGCGCCGCCCCCTCCGACCCGCGCTGGCAGGTGGTGGTGCACGAGTTGCGCCTGCCCCGCGCGATCACGGCCGTCCTCGTCGGCGCCGCGCTCGGGGTCGCCGGCCTGCAGATGCAGACCCTGTTCCACAACGCGCTCGCCGACCCGTTCGTACTCGGCGCCAGTTCCGGGGCGAGCCTCGGCGTCGCGCTGGTCGTCGTCGCGGCCGGCGGGGCGGGCGCCGCGTCGTTCACGTCCGGGTTCGCGGGCGCCGGACGCGCCGGGATCGTATCCGCGGCCGCGACCGGCGCGGCCGCCGTCCTGCTGCTGGTGCTGCTGCTGTCGCACTGGGTGAAGAACGCGGTGACGCTGCTGCTGATCGGCGTGATGGTCGGCTCCGCCACCACCGCGATCGTCAGCGTCCTACTGGTGTACACCGATCCGCAACGCGCCCAACAGTTCCTCCTGTGGGGCCTGGGCAGCTTCGCAGCCACCACGTGGGCCGATCTCGCCCTCATGGCCCCGATCGTGATGGCGTGCATCGTCGTCGCGCTCGCGACGGTCCGACCCCTCAACGCACTCCTACTCGGCGAGGGCTACGCCCGAACGATGGGCATCGACGTCCGCCGCGCGCGCCTGCTCACACTGCTCGCCGCATCCCTGTTGGCGGGGGTGACCACCGCCTTCTGCGGTCCGATCGGATTCCTCGGCCTCGCCGTCCCGCACCTGTCCCGCCTCGCCGTCGGCACCTCGGACCATCGGTCGCTGATGCCGACCGTGATCCTCATGGGATCGGCCGTGGCCCTCGCGTGCGGCATCGTCAGCCAGGTCCCCGGCAGCGACGCAGTTCTTCCGCTCAACGCGGTCACCGCCCTGATCGGCGCACCCATCGTCGTGACGATCCTCGTCCGCAGCCGCCGCGGCGTAGGAGGGGCACTGTGAACGACGCCGTCCTGGACCTCTCCGACGTCGCCGTCGGCTATCACGCCCGACGCGCACTGCGCCCGACCACCACCCGGATCGTCGCGTCGAACATCGACGCCGTCGCACGCCGCGGAGAACTGACCGTGCTACTCGGCCCCAACGGCAGCGGCAAGTCCACGCTGCTGCGTACCCTGTGCGGCCTCCAACCCGCCCTCGGCGGCTCGATCACACTGTCCGGCAACGACCTGCACGCCATGCCCGCCGACGAGCTAGCCCGCACGATCGCCGTCGTACTCACCGACCGCGTCGATCCCGGCATGCTGTCGGCCCGCGAACTGGCCGGACTCGGCCGCACCCCACACCTCGGACTCGGCGGCCGAATGCGCGCCCGCGACCACGCCATCGTCGCGTGGGCACTCGACGCGGTCGGCGCCACCCCTCTGGCCGACCGGCCCGCCAGCGAACTGTCCGACGGCGAACGCCAACGTGTGCTCACCGCGCGGGCCCTCGCACAGGAGCCGACACTGCTGGTCCTCGACGAACCCACCGCGTTCCTCGACGTCCCGTCCCGTGTCGCGCTCGTCGAACTGCTCCGCACCGCGGCGCGGGAACATCATCTCGCCGTGGTGATGTCGACACACGACCTCGAGCTGGCGCTACGCGTCGCCGACCACGTCTGGCTCGTCGATCGCACGGGCCGACTGCGCACCGGAACACCCGAGCGCCTCGCACTCGACGGCCGGATCGCAGAGGTCTTCGATTCGCAGTCACTGCGATTCGACATCGGCTCCGGAGTGTTCATACTCACCCCTGCGCACGAGTCTGCGCTCCAGGCGCGTGTGCGGGCACCGGAACCGCCGGCGTCGGCGATCGGGCGATTACTCGGCCGCGAAAGCGTAGTGGTGGTCGCCGACGACCAGCCGGCCGATCTGCTCATCGACACCGGCGACAGCCTCACGGTTCTCCACGCCGGAAAGGCGCATCCCGTGGACGGCCTCGATGCTCTCCCTCACGTCCTGCGTGACCTGCCGCGCACCGATCTATACCTACCCCCAGGCAGTGCGGTCACCTCGACACTCGAAGCCCTGGCCGGCATCAGCCCGTACTTCACCGCCACGACGGGCGATCCCGGCCCGGGCAGGTGGCGTCCGGTGCGCGACCTCTACGACGACGCCGACACGCTCGCCGCCACCGTCGGACACATCGGCGCCCGGATCGGCACCACCGAATACCGAGTGGCGGCGTCGACGCTGCACCTCGGCTACGCCGCCCGCCTGTGGTCACTCACGCTCGGCGGCATCGTCCGCACCGGAATCCTGCCCGACATCGAATGCCTGCTGTGGCGTGACGTGGACGGCCGGATCGATCTACACCTGCCCGAAGCCGTCGGCTGGGCGTGCGACGATCTAAACGAGCTGGTCGAGGTCGCGCAGGAGACGGTCCTGGGCCGCCACCTGGAACCGATGATCGCAGCAATCCGCGCCGCCGAGCCCATGTCGGATCGCCTGCTGTGGGGCAACGCCGCGTCGGCGCTCATCGGCGCAGCCCGAGTACTTGACGGCGAGGCCGGAACAGTCGCCGTGAAACTCGCGGAGACGATCCTCCTCGACCAGCGACTGGTTGACACAGTCGACCGGGAGGGCACCGGGTTCCGGCGCCGCAGCTGCTGCCTGTTCTATCGCACGCCCGCCTCCGGATACTGCGGGGACTGCGTACTCACCCGCCCGAACGCACCCGAGGAGAAGGAGGAATCGGCATGACCACCGCACAACCCGAAGAGGTCCAGCCCCCGATCATCGTCACCGAAAGCGGAGGGCGCGAACAGCGCTGGCCCATCCCCGCGGATGAAGAATCGCTTCTGAAGCTGATCCACATCCTGTTCGACGAATACTGGGACGACATCTGGTTCGGCATCATCATGGAGGGCGCCGCATGGGAGGTCGCCGCACCCAACGCCCCCACACGCATCTCAATGTTCGACGGCTACGCCACGATCGACTTCGGCCGCTGGCACTTCCACCTGTGCATCGGCGAACACAACGACAGCGGACCGGAACTCGGCCGGATCCGCCGCTGCTCGCGCGCTGAGCTGTACCGCAGCCTCAGCTCCGACGGCACCCCACACTCGTGGGGCATCCGCATGTTCAACGGCCGCGACGAACAGATGATGACCGCGATGCTGCCCAACCCGTTCCTGACCAAGACCCAGCAGATCCGCGACGAACTCGACTTCTCCCAGCTCGAGCTGTGGGACCGGCTGCGCGAGCAGTGCCTCGGCCTCGGCCCCGACAAGTTGGACCGCCAAGGCAAGGGCTACCGCCGTCAGAGCTAGCGCTTGGGTGCGTACCACGTTCATCGAGCACCCAAGACCCGGACAATGATCTACTCAGTCGGTGGGCGGGGGGTCGTCGAGCAATCTCGATGTAGATCCTCGCGAATGCGATTCACGACTGCATTGGTCGACCAGGACGCGTCGAAAACCGTCTCGTCAGCGAAAGGCAGTGGCTGGTGCCCGCGATACCATCCGCGCATGTCCTCCGGGGTGAACTCAGACGCTTCCGGGCGTGTGGCATGTCGGGCCAGGGTCTGCTTGTAAGTCAGGCTGAATGTGTAGAAGAGGGCTCGATTGGCCGCGGTCGCAAGGCGCTCAAGCATCCCGGCATACCGGTCGGTGTCAAGGATGCCCTCGACGATGGTCACCCGGCCCCTCGCCATGCATTCCCGCGCGATCATCTCGATGAGGTCGATGTTGAAACCGCCAGCCTCGTCGTGCTCGCGCAAGATAGTGCGCCGAACGTTGTCCTGGGCGACGACAGCGCACTCTGCCTTGCCGAATCGGTACTGCACCGCCCTGGCCACCGTGCTCTTGCCCGACCCGGAATCGCCACGAATCACTACTAGCGCTGGCCCGTTCAGTGCGGTCACGGGATCACCGTAAACGCGCCGTCGTCGTACTGCTACTTGCGCCGGCTGCCTTCGGCACTCAACTTCCGTGCGGCACGGGCAACTGCTCTGACAACTGGTCATGGGGAACTTCCCCGGTAGGTGCCAGGCTGCTCCGACGTTTGGGTGGAGCTGAGGTCGAAGGGGGAGCCGAACCCTGACCGCTGCCGGTCCCGCCCCGGCTAGGCCCCGTTGCGACTCGACCGTGTTGACTGAATCAACCGAGTACCAAAAACCGCCGGACCAGGCAGCTCCCATCATTGAGTGCGATAACTACACTTATCGGCGCCCACTCACACAGAACCACGAGTGACTGGTACTGCTTCCCGAATCCTGGCTCGCGAGCTCAGTGCGCGCTGGCCCGCGGCGCCCGTGCGTCTCGTCAAGGCCGATGCCGGCTTCGTCGTAGCCGCCAGTCAGGCATACAGGTCGGGTGGCAGGTTGCCTCGAAAACCGCTGGTGGGGATGTCGAGTCCGTCGAAGACCTCCAACAGTCGTTCGAGCTCCCGGTCGGTACGGCACCCGTGCCGCATGAAAGTGAACAGGGAGCGAGCAGCCTTCGGATCGCGGCGGGCTTCGTCGATCGCGTCGGCGAGCAGGAAGTCCATCCGCTCGCCAGCAGTTCGACGTTGATCGCGGTCGACGGCAATGCGACGTACCCGAGCATGCTGATTCCGGCGGGCATGTCCGGGTGGGAAGTCATCGCCGACGCGTTCGGGGATGAACAGGCACCCGTGGTCCCCGTCTGGGGTGATGTCGCCCGCCGCAAGGTGGGCGATGGTGTCGGCGGCCACGGTCAGTAGTTCGGCTTGCGCGGTCCAGGGCAATGCTTCGAAGGGCCTGCAGATCAGGATCGGTGGGCGCCCACCGTGTTGCGCCCATGCTTCCTGGACGGCGGGGCCAGCGCGGTGGACCGGCGCGCACAGTTCGTCAATCAGGGTGCGGAGCAGCCGGAACCACATCCCGCTGTGGATGGTGCGGCGGGGCAGTCGCACGGTCCCGGAGGTCAATGCCTGGTCGGTGTAGCGGTCGAGGATGACCACCGCTGGTGAGGCCGGACGGGGCAGTTGGTTGTCGGTGTCCCAGTACAGGTGATCTGGATACCCGAAGCAGGGTTCAAGGAGGCAGCGGTGTGTGGGGCAACTGACCTGCAGCGGTAGTCGGGCCGCGAGTATCCAACGCTGCCGGTGCGGGTCGGCGGCGCACTGTGGGCAGGCCCGCCGCCCGCCGGGCTCGGTGGGCAGCCAGGGCCGCCACCCAGGACTGGGTCGTCGGCGTCCGCCGCGGCCGCGGCGGTGCGTGGGCATCAGGATCGACAGCTGGCGTACGTAGGTATCGAAGTTGTTGGCGTGCGGGTCGATTGAATCCAGCAGCCACGGAACGTGCCCGGAGATGCTCATCCGGCGTAGCCGGTCGTGGTCGAGGCCGCTGCGGCGGGCAAGCTCGGCGAGCAGGCCTGCGGGTGGGGAGAGGTCGAGTACATCGGCATCGACCGGTCGGTGGCCGGGATCGTGTTCGAGTAGCTCACCCACGGTGAGCTGGTAGACGGCGGCGATCCGGTAGAGCCACGACGACAAGCTCTCCCCGTGCCGTGGCGGCGGGTGGATCGGCCACCGCTGGGTTGGCCTCACCCGGCGATCTCGCGTTCGAACTGGCGGCGCCGTTCGGTGGGGCCTGTGTAGCCGGCCATCGTCAGGGTGCGCCGGTTGATCGCTTCCTCGCCGGATTCGACCGCGGCCACCGCGGCCTCGGTCAGCAACAACGCCAACTCCCCGATCGTGCCCTCGCTGCGGGCGAGCAGGTAGTGGGCCATGTCCTCGCCGGCCAAGTGGGAGGGCCGCCGCAGCGGGAAGGAGGCGGCGAAGCTGGCCAGGAGGGATCGGGTGTCGTCGCCGGCTTCCCACGGCGGCAGCGACATCGGGGCGAACCGGTTCTCGAGCTGGTCGTCGCTGCGGATCGCCAGATACGCCTCCCGGGTGCCGACGCCGACCAGCGGGATCTGTAGCTCGTTGCCCAGGTAGCGCAGCACGTTCAGGAATTCGCGGCGCGCGCTGTCACGGCCGGCGAGCACGTTGTGCAGTTCGTCGATCACCAGCATCCGGACCCCGGTCGCCCGCAACATCCCCAGCGCGAGCTGCTCGAGTTCCGCGACCCGTCGCCCAGGCCGGATCGGGGCCCCGAGCGCAGCGTGCAGGGCGACGTAGAACCGCGGCACCGACGGATCCGACGGCATCTGCACGCACAACACGGGGACCGTCTCGTGGTCCTCGGCGGCGACCAGGGGATGCCGGCGCCGGAACTTCTCGATGATCATCGACTTGCCGTTGTTCGTCGGCCCCACCAGCAGCAGGTTCGGCATGCGCTGCCGCCGCGGCCAGGTATAGAGCGATTCCAGACGCTCGAGCGTCTGAACCGCACGCGGGTAGCCGATCCACCGGTCGGTGCGGATGTGCCGGATCCGCTCGGCCGCAGGCAGCCGCGCGAGGTCTTGGGCGCTGGCCACCAGATAGGTCAGGTCCTCCGGCTCGTCCATGCTCACCATTCCTCGATGTCCTCGAACGGAGCCACCGACACGGGCGTCGCGCTCACGGTGTCGTCCTCCGGTGGCAGCAGCGGGACACCGGTGGTCGCGGCCGCGGGCAGATGCCGGCGCCGTTCGCCGTCCCGTCGGGTCCGGCGGGTGCGTGTGCGGGCGGAGTCGACGATCTCCCGCATCTGGTCGATCATCGCGAACAGTGCTGTCTCGTCGACCTCCCGGCGTCCGCGTTCACGCAGCCGGGCCACCGCTTGGCGCTGCTCCCACAACGTCACCGCCGGATGCGACAGCGTGCGGTAGGGCACTTCGAGATAGCCGCCGCCGTGCGGGTCGAGGACCCAGACGCGGCTGATGTCCCGCGGATCGCGGCGGATCACGAACTTGCCCAGCGTCTCTCGCCGGGCGACCCACGGCTTGAGCGCGTTGGAGAAGTAGTGGACGTGGTCGATGACGAACCCAGTACGCGTCACCCGGCGTCGAACAACGGGCAGGAAGTCGATCAGAAACGCGGTCGGACTCGCCGCCAGCGCCGGCACGCCGCTGAGCGAGACTTTGTGCGCCCATCGTCCGGCCGGGGTCTGGCTCAGTCCCGCGTGGACAGTGCCGTGGTACCGGGCAACCGCCAGGGTCAGCCAGCGTTCGAGTTCGGCCAACGTCAGTACCGCGGTGGCCTGCGGATCGTAGGCGCCGCGTTCGGCCGGATTCGAAAACGTGGTGCCCGGCAGTTCGTGCACCATCGTCATCGCCGTGCCGATGACCCGCTCGACGATCCCGCCGTAGTGCGGGCGCCCCGGCGGCCGGTAATCCAACTCGATGCCGTGCTGCTCGCAGCCGCGGCGCAGTGCCTCGCTCTTGAACTCGGCGGCGTTGTCCAGATACAGCTGCCGCGGCTTGCCGCCCATCGGCCAACTCATCTGATTCGCCAACCCCAGCGCCTCAAGTCGGACGCGTTTGTCGCAGCACACATGCGCCAGACACAACCCGACCGACACCGCCGACGGCGCCTCGAGCGTGAGCACCATCCCGAGCAGGCACCGGCTGTGCACGTCGATCGCCACCGTCAGATACGGTCGGCCGATCGGCTGCCGGTCCCGCTCGTCGACAACCATGACATCGACCACCGTGTGGTCGATCTGCACCCGCTCAAGCAGCCCGTCCACCACCGGCGGCGTGCCTCCGGCCGCCTGCACGACGCGCACGGCGTCCGGACCCTGCCGGCTCCGTGCGACTCGTCCCGGATGCAGCGCTGCGACCCGAGCTGCGACCGTGTTCCGTGCCGGGACAGGTAGACCCTGCTGCCGGCAGGCCATGGTGATCTGCCGGTACACCACCGCGAGACTTGGCTTCTGCCGCTTCATATATGACTTCCGCACAAACTCGGCGAGCAGTTCCTCGACCTCGACCGGTAGCCGGCTTCGGCCCCTGCCGCCGCTCGACCACCCCGGCAACAGATCGCTGACCACACCCGACCCCTGCCGGCACCGGTCGATCAGCGTGTAGACGTGACGCCGCGAAATCCCAAGCCTCGCCGCCGCTTCATCAGCCGCAACACCGCCAACCGTGTCCGCGGCCGCCAGCGGCGCGATCACCGCAAACCGCTCCCGCGCCGTCGACCACTCCGGCTCAGACGCCGTCAACACACCAGATTCGGTGACCGCCTTCCCCTCCACGGTCACCAGCACCACCACCGGCGCTCCCAGCGCATGCGCCGACGATAGTGCAGATCACTTCTGACAGAAGCCGATCAGAAGACCTCGTCACAACACGCTGTTCTCCCAGGACACCGTGCAGTCGACTTCTGAAACTGACATCGGGGTTCGGCGCCCGCTTCGCAAGCAAAGGACGCGTACTCGGCGCCACCGGCCGAAGCGGCAGTCAACGTCATATAGACGCTGTGGGGATCGTCCCGGTAATCACCGAAGGGCCCACAGACGACGAAGCCCGCGCCGGCATACAGTGCCCGCGCCGGAGCGAAGAACTCCGTGCTTCCCGTCTCCAGCGAGACTTGCCGGACACCGCGTGAGACCGCGTCGCCGAGCAGATGGCGCAGCATCGCCCGGCCCACCCCGCTTCCTCGCCGGCGAGGGTCCGTGCGCATGGACTTGACCTCTTCGTGCTCCTGCCCGAGTGCGGCGAGGGCACCTGTCGCTGCGATTCCGTCGTCCCACTCGCCGACCCAGAGCCGTACACCCGGCTGCCGGAGACCGGACAGGTCCAGGGCGTGCCTGCTCTCCGGGGGCGCAGTCGGGGCGAGCTCGTCCAGATGAGCCTGGAGGAATGCGGCCAGTCGGGGGTCGGAGAAGTCGGCGCGATGGATGCGGAGGGTCACGGCGCAAGGGTAGTCAGGGGGACGCCGACGGCCGAATGCCGAGATCCGGTCCTCGCCGGCGTCATCTATCCCCCTTGGCGCGGAGACACCGCCGCCGACCAGCCGACCCGCGCGCCGACTCGCCGCCCGTCGGGAACAAGTCCGGTATGCGGTGTGTTGACCCCTTCGGACGTGCCCGCCGGCGCGACCGCTGTTGCTCGAGGATCGGAGACCCTGTTGGCAATCCTTTGCCCGCCCCGTCCGGCTACGGCAGGACCGGTAGCCTTCACGGAGAACGTCGGTGAAGGGATCGGTGTGGTCGAGGAGTCTGTCGAACAATTGGCCGAACGGTTCGAGCGTGAGGCACTGCCGCTGCTCGACCAGCTCTACGGTGCTGCGTTGCGGATGACCCGCAACCCGGCCGACGCCGAAGATCTCGTCCAGGAGACGTATATCAAGGCGTTTTCCGCGTTCGCGTCCTTCCGTGAAGGCACGAACATCAAAGCCTGGCTGTACCGCATCCTCACGAACACCTACATCAACTCCTACCGGAAGCGGCAGCGGCAGCCCGCGCAGTATCCGACGGACGAGATCACCGACTGGCAGCTCGCGGCGACCGCGGAGCACTCGTCGACGGGGCTCCGTTCAGCGGAGGTCGAGGCGCTCGACGCGCTGCCCGACGACGACATCAAGGCGGCGTTGCAGGAACTCCCCGAAGACTTCCGCATGGCGGTGTATTACGCCGACGTCGAGGGATTTCCGTACAAGGACATCGCCGAGATCATGGGAACCCCGATCGGGACGGTGATGTCGCGCCTGCACCGCGGCCGCAAGCAACTGCGTGGCCTGCTTGGCGACGTGGCTCGCGAACGCGGCTTCAATCGCGGCGGTGGAGTCGATGCGGCAGTGGATGTGGAACCGGGCGCGGGTGAACCGTCCGGGAACAGCGAGAACAGCAAGAACAGGAAGGGAGTCTCGCAGTGAGCGAGCCGACAGACTTCGAGCGGGTGGACTGCTCTGCGGTCATTGCGGACGTGTATCTGTTGCTGGATTCCGAGTGTGACGAGGATGCGCGAGCGAGACTCCAGGGGCACCTCGACGACTGTGGTGCCTGCCTCGAGGCCTACGGCATCGAGGAGAAGATCAAGTCCCTGCTGAGCCGCAAGTGTGGCGGAGAGCATGCGCCGGCGGGACTGCGGGAACGCCTGGTGCTGGAGATCCGCCGGAATGTGGTGGTGCACCACCACCGCGACGCCCAGAACTGACCGACTCGGCCCCCGAGCAAGAAGGACCGGAAAGCAACGCTTTCCGGTCCTTCCGTGTTTCCGAACGCCTCAGGCGTTGGGACGCTTGCCGTGGTTGGCGGCGTTCCCCTTGCGGCTACGCTTCTTGCGGCCTCGCTTACCCATGGTTGGATCTCCTTTCTCTTTCATTACAGTGTTTCACGTGCGGTCGAGTGGTCCTGTCGGCAGGTCCACCGTCCGGTTCGCGGAATGAGGTGTTCGATGGCAGAGGACGTACGGGCCGAGATGGTATCCACGGTCTTCGAGGTGGTGGTGAGCGAGGGACAGGTCGTCGCGGAAGGCGACACCCTGGTCATCCTCGAGTCGATGAAGATGGAGATCCCGGTGCTCGCGGAGACCTCGGGCACGGTGACGTCGGTCGGCGTCGCCGTGGGAGATGTGATCCAGCAGGGCGATCTCATCGCGGTCATCTCCTGAACAAGAAGGCGGCCTCCGTGTCCACCCTCAGTGCCCTTCTCGCCACCCACACCGATCTTCCCGGTGCCGCTGTCGACCACCTGCAGCGCGTCGTCGGGGAGTGGCAACTGCTCGCCGACCTGTCGTTCGCGGACGTGTTGCTGTGGGTGGACGCCGCGCCCGACGGGATCGTGTGTGTGGCGCAGTGCCGTCCCACCACCGCCTCGACCGTCATCCCGGAGGATGCGGTGGGGACCGTCGTGTCCGACGACGAACATCCTTATGTCCGTAAGGCTTTCAAATCGGGCGAGATCGTCACGGTCCGTCGCGGATCCAGCGACTCGATCCATTTGCGTCAGGCCGTGCCGGTGCGGTGGGCCGGGCAGGTGGTCGCGGTACTGAGCCGGGACGCCGCGCGGGTGTCACGGCGCTCGGCGAGTGCGCTCGAGACGGCATATCTCGAATGTGCCGATGCGCTCTACAGCATGATCAGCGAGGGAACGTTCCCCACTCCGGAAGCACGGTCGGACACGAAGTCCAGCCCCCGCGCCGGTGACGGTTTCATCCGTCTCGACCGTGAGGGCCGCGTCGTCTACGCCAGCCCGAATGCGTTGTCCGCGTACCACCGCATGGGATTCAATTCCGACCTGCTGGGTCAGGACCTCGTCGAGACGACCCGCTCCCTCGTGACGGATCCGTTCGAAAGTGCGGACGTCTCCGAATATCTCAGCGGGGCCGTGCACGGACGGCTGGGACAGCGCATGGAGGTGGAGGCGCGCGGAGCGACGGTGCTCATCCGTGCTCTCGTCCTGTCGCCCGGCGGCCGCATCGAGGGCGCCGCTGTGGTCATACGCGACGTCACCGAGGTCAAACGCCGTGACCGTGCCCTGCTCAGCAAGGACGCCACGATCCGGGAAATCCACCACCGGGTGAAGAACAACCTGCAGACGGTCGCGGCGCTGCTGCGGCTGCAGGCGAGGCGCACCGGCAATGTCGAGGCCAAAGAGGCGCTCGGCGAAGCGGTGCGCCGGGTCACGTCGATTGCGCTGGTGCACGAAGCCCTGTCGATGTCGGTCGACGAAGAGGTCGACCTCGACGGTGTTTTCGACCAGTTGATCCCGATCGTGGTGGATGTCTCGGCGGTGGGCAGCCAGATCCGGGTGCGCCGTGAGGGAAACCTCGGTGTGTTCCCCGCGGATCGCGCTACCCCGCTCGTGATGGTGCTCACCGAACTCGTGCAGAACGCCGTCGAGCACGCATTCGACCCCGGTGTTCACGGCACGGTGACGGTCCGGGCGAACCGGTCGGCCCGGTGGCTCGACGTCGTCGTGCGAGACGAGGGCAAAGGCCTGCCCGAGGGGTTCCGTCTCGAAGATTCCGACCGTCTCGGGCTGCAGATCGTGCGGACGCTGGTCGCTGCCGAACTCGGCGGCACGCTCGACCTGGCCGCGAACGAGACCGGCGGAACCGACGCGCGCCTGCGACTGGCACTCGGCAAGGTTGCCGGAACCTGATCCACGTTGTCGGCGAGACACCTACGACGTACGAAGGCCCGGTCCCCTCGGGGGCCGGGCCTTCGTACAAGTCGCGATCGTCAGACCGTGGTGCGAGCCCGGGTGCGGGCGTTGCGGCGCTTGAGTGCGCGTCGCTCGTCTTCGCTCATGCCGCCCCATACGCCGGCGTCCTGACCCGATTCGAGGGCCCACGAGAGGCACTCGGCGGTGACGGGGCAGCGGTTGCACACGAGCTTGGCATCGGCAATCTGCGCGAGAGCCGGTCCACTGTTGCCCACAGGGAAGAACAGTTCCGGATCCTCGTCGCGGCAGATGGCTTCGTGGCGCCAGTCCATGCTTCTACTCTCCTTCGATGGTGCTGTGCACCGGATGATTGTCTGTGCGTGTTCACGCTTGCGGCGCGAAGTATTTCCGCGCGGTTACTTGTGAATGCTTTCACGAACTTGCGTGAAGTCAAGAGAATCGACCGCGACCGTGTGGAAGCTCACGCCGACGAAGGGGCGAAGCATTCGTCAATCCTTCTTTCTACACCTGTTCGGCCGAAAAGTAAGCAGAATCACAACATTCGAGCACGCTGCTCACTGTGCAGGAGCGACGACTTCGAGTATCGAAGGCACGGACACGAACTCCACATCGGTGCGAAGCCCCAGGTAGTCGCCGTCCACCTGCAGGCCGATCGGTCGCGTCGACCGGGCGCGCACGTGCGTGACGTCGTCCGCGCGCAGCAGATACGGAGACGACGGATCTCCCTGCTTCGCGAGCAACTGCCGCACGACGCGCAGGCTCGGCACGACCCGCATCGTCGCCATCGCGAAGACCCCCAGGCCCGTGCCGAACGACGTACCCGGGTTCGTGTGCACCGGGCGCCTGTCGAGAAAGGTCCACGGGCTCGAGTTGGACACGAAGGCGTAATACACCCCGGCGACCGGATCCTGCCCCGGCACTTCGAGCGTGAGTGCCGGTTCGATCCGCTTCGACGCGAAGAACTGTGTGATCGCATGTCGCACATACCGCGAACTCGTCGCCTTCTTGCCGCTGAGACGACTCAGATCGACCGCTTCGCACACCTGCGCGTCGAGACCGAGCCCCGCGTTGAATACGAACCACCGCCCGTCGCAGTGGCCGAGCCCGATGCGGCGGGCCGTGCGATCGGCGAGCAGGGCGAGCAGTTGTTCCGTCGCCTCCATCGGGTCCGGTGCGATCCCGAGAGAGCGAGCGAACACGTTCGCCGATCCGCCCGGCACCACGGCGAGGCGGGGCAGCGTCGGATCGGGACCACGGTGGGGGGAAGGCCCCAGCAGGCCGTTGACGATCTCGTTCACGGTGCCGTCGCCACCGTGAGCGATGACGACATCCATCCCGTCCGCGTGCGCGGAACGGGCCAGGTCCGCGGCATGCCCCCGGTGCGTCGTATGCGCCACGGTGAGCTGCGTTCTGCCCGACAGCGCGTGAGCCAGCCGGTCACGACCGGCCGGAGTGGTGGTCGTCGCGTTCGGGTTCACGATCAGCAGGGCACGCACGGAGCATCAGCCTAAGTGCTATCGCGCCGGTCCACTACGCTGGTCGGGTGCCCACTGAAACACCTCGTACCCGTACCCCGTCGACCGTCAAGGTTGCCGGGTCGCTCGTCGTGCTCGAAGGCGTCATCGCCATCGGGTTCGCGGTGTACTCGGTCATCCGGGCATGGTCGGGTAACTACGACCAGTCGGTGAGTAACGGCTACGGCCTCGCGCTGTGGCTGTCGATCCTCTTCGGCGGCGTCCTGGCCGCGGGCATCGCGCTCCTGCGCGGCGCGCACTGGGGACGTTCGATCGCTGTCGTCGCGCAGCTTCTGCTGTTGCCCGTGGTGTGGTCGCTCCTCACCGATTCCCATCAGGTGTTCCTCGGTGCGCTCATGGGGCTGATCGTGGTGCCGGCGCTCGTGCTCCTCTTCAGCCCCGCCACCACCCGGTGGCTCGCCCGCGACTACGTGCCCGAGGACGAGCACTGAACCGGGCCGCGTCGGAGGCCGGTCAGGCGCCGAGCTCGCGCAACGCGTCACCGCTGAGACGGAACGTCGTCCACTCGTCCTGAGGGACCGCACCCAGCGACCGGTAGAAACCGATGGACGGCTCGTTCCAGTTCAGCACAGACCAGCTCAGCCGGGTGTAACCGCGCTCCACGCATTCGTGGGCCAGTGCGGCGAGCAGCGCGCGCCCGTGTCCCGCACCGCGATGTTCCGGCCGGACGTAGAGGTCCTCCAGGTACACGCCGTGGACCCCGTCCCACGTGGAGAAGTTCCGGAACCACAGCGCGACCCCGACGACGGTGCCGTCCGCCTCTTCCGCCACATGGCCGAACACCGACGGTTCCGGACCGAACAACGCGGACCGGATCTGTTCCGTCGTCACGGTGCACTCGTGCCGGGCTTTCTCGTAGTCCGCAAGGTCGTAGATCAGGCCGGTGACGGCTTCGACATCGTCGGGACGGACTCTGCGGATCACGGGCGGTACACCTTTCGGGAGCGTCGGAGGGGTCTGCACGATGTGCCGGGAAGATGCCGCGCCGTTACCGCACACCGGAGCGCCGAATACGCGAGGATCGACCCGTGACAACCGTACTTGCAGTGGCAAACCAGAAGGGTGGCGTCGCCAAGACCACCACCGTCGCGTCGCTGGGGGCCGCCCTGTCCGCGCTGGGACAGCGGGTGCTCCTCGTCGACCTCGATCCCCAGGGATGTCTCACCTTCTCCCTGGGCCACAACCCGGACCGGCTCGACAAGTCGGTGCACGACGTCCTCGTGGGAGAGACCAAGGTGCAGGAGGTGCTGGTCGAGGCGGGAGAAGGCATCACGCTCATGCCCGCGACCATCGACCTGGCCGGTGCCGAGGCGATGCTGCTCATGAAGCCGGGCCGTGAGTACACCCTCAAACGCGCACTGGCGACGGTCGCGGACGACTTCGACGTGGTGATCGTCGACTGCCCTCCGTCCCTCGGGGTCCTCACCCTCAACGGGCTCACCGCGGCAGACTCCGTCCTCGTCCCGCTGCAGTGCGAAACGCTCGCCCACCGTGGCGTCGGTCAGCTTCTGCGGACGGTCCAGGAGATCAAGCAGATCACCAACCCCGAACTCGAACTCCTCGGCGCACTTCCCACGCTGTACGACTCGCGGACCACACACAGTCGTGACGTGCTCGCCGACGTGTCGGATCGGTACGACCTGCCGGTGCTCTCGCCGCCCATCCCGCGAACCGTGCGGTTCGCCGAGGCGTCTGCATCGGGTTCGACCGTGCTCGCCGGTCGGAAGAACAAGGGCGCGGACGCCTACCGGGAACTGGCCGAGAACCTGCTCGCGTCATGGTCGAAGGGCACCGCTCTGCCCACGCTGGACTGACCCCGGCGTCGTCAGCGCAGCGCGACGACCTGGTCTCCGCGTTGCTCGAGCACGAGTTCACCGGTGACCGCGACGTCCACTTCCGGTGCGTCGCCCCGTTGAACGGGAATCTGCCGCCGGACGTTGCCGGACGCGGGATCGACCGCCGCGACCGCGTCGTCGACCGGCAGGAGCAGTGAGCCGGCCATCGCCGCTCCGGTCCCGAGGGTGTCCTCGACGGTCCATGCCGGCGCGAAATCCTCAGGGGACAGGGCGACCGTGTCGAGACCCGTCCACCAGACCAGTACCCCCTCCTGTTCGGTGGCGGGTGCGGTGCCGTTGCCGGCGACACGTCCGAGGTCGTGGGTGTCGACGAGTGCGCCCGAGCCGTCGTACACCGCGATGCGTGGGCCGCCGCCGGGTCCCGGCGGCATGTACACAGCGGTGCGCTCACCGAGCACGGCGACGATGCGTGCGCCTGCTCCGGTCTGTGCTTCCGGCAACACCGACGACGCGTATTGCTCGGGTTTCTGGCTGTCGTCGGGCGTGGGGTCCAGCAACGTGAGGCGATTGGCTGGTTCGTTCGGGCACTGCTCGAGTACCGCGAGACGGCTCGTCCCGGCGTCGGCGGAAAGTAGTTCGCAGCCGGACCGGGGCTGGGCCCGCGGGTTGACGGGGGCGTCGACGTACCCGTATTCGACGGTGCGCACGAGGTCGGACCGCCACATCTCGAGCCGGGTGTCGCCGAGTGCGATGACGTGGGAGCCGGCGTCGATGAGCCGGATCTCCTCGTCTGCGTCACCGGTTCGCTGCGCCCCGCGCGCTCCGCTGTCCGAGTCGAGCGCGGTGACCTGGCCGCAGCCGCGTGCGTCGCGGTAGACCGAGACCACCGAACCCCACGCACCCGTTGCGGCGCACAGCGGACGGTTGCGCTCATACCGCCATCGTTCGTCGCCGGTGACCGGATCCCGGCCCACCACCGTGTTCGCGTCGGCCGTCGCGACGGTGCCTCCGAGCGCGACGGGCGCCGACGTGGCCCCGCTGGGTGCCTGCCACACCTCGGTGAGGGTGTCGGGCAGCGTGCCGGCGAGCGGGGGAGCGGACACCGGCTCGTCCCACGTGATCGAGGTGGTGCCGCGCGCATCGGACCGAAGCCAGACGACACTCGCCGCCACCAGGACGGTGACGACGAGTGTGGCGGCGACGAGCAGATCCGTGCGTGTGCGGCGCTCCGGCGCGAGCACGGGTCCTACTGAGCCGGCGATGCCGCGACGGTGTCCGCGCTCGAGGCGTCCTGTGAGGCCGTGTCGTGGCCCGCGGCGCCGTTGCCGCGACGACGGCGACGACGCCGTGCCGGGGAAGCGGGTGCGTCGGAACCGGCGCGCTCGGATGCGCCCTCGGCCTGCGGGTCCTTCTGTTGGCCGTTCGACGCCTTCGGCTCCGTAGCGTCGGCGCCCGAGGCGGCAGCGGTGTCACCGTCGGACGCCTTGCCGCGGACGGTGCGGCGGCGCACGCGGTTGCGCTTGGGCCGGGACGCCGTCTCCTCGCGATCCTCACGCGGGCGACGTTCGGCGGGCTCGCTCTCGGCGGACCGCGCCGGAGCCTGCTTGTGCACGCGCCCCGTGGTGCCGGCAGGAATGCCGAGTTCCTCGAAGAGGTGCGGCGAACTGGAGTAGGTCTCGACCGGATCGGGCATGTTGAGGCCGAGCGCCTTGTCGATCAGTTGCCAGCGGGGAATGTCGTCCCAGTCGACGAGGGTGATCGCGATGCCGGTGCGGCCCGCGCGACCCGTACGGCCGATGCGGTGCACGTACGTCTTCTCGTCTTCGGGGCACTGGTAGTTGATGACGTGGGTGACGTCGTCGATGTCGATGCCGCGTGCCGCGACATCGGTGGCGACCAGCACGTCGATCTTGCCGGCGCGGAACTTGTCGAGCGCCTTCTCGCGTGCGATCTGGCCCAGGTCGCCGTGCACGGCGCCGCAGGCGAAGCCACGCTCGACGAGATCGTCGGCGACCTTCTGTGCGGTGCGCTTGGTACGGGTGAAGATCATGGTCGCGCCGCGGCCCTCGGCCTGCAGCACGCGCGCGACGAGTTCGGCCTTGTCGAGCGCGTGCGCACGGTAGACGTGCTGCTGGGTGCGCTCGTGCACGGCCGACGACTCGGCTTCCTCCGCGCGGATGTGCGTCGGGCGGTTCAGGAAGGTGCGGGCGAGCGTGATGATCGGGCCCGGCATGGTGGCCGAGAACAGCATCGTCTGACGCTTGTCGGGCACCATCGTCAAAATGCGCTCGATGTCGGGCAGGAAGCCCAGGTCGAGCATCTCGTCGGCCTCGTCCATGACGAGTACGCCGATCTTGCCGAGGATCAGGTGACCCTGGTTGGCGAGGTCGAGCAGCCGGCCCGGGGTGCCGACGACGACGTCGACGCCCTTCTGCAACTGGGAGATCTGCTGCTCGTACGGGCGTCCGCCGTAGATCGAGAGGACTTCGAGGCCCTTCTTGCCGCTGCCGGGCAAGTACTTCGCGGCGCTCACCAGGTCGCCGGTCACCTGGACGCACAGTTCGCGCGTCGGGACGATGACGAGCGCACGCGGGGTGCCGTCGAGGGTCGTGGTGCCCGAACCGTCGGTGGTGATGCGGTTGAGCAGCGGGACCCCGAACCCGAAGGTCTTGCCCATGCCCGTGCGGGCCTGGCCGATGAGGTCGTCGCCCGCGAGGGCGAGGGGGAGTGTGAGCTCCTGGATTGCGAACGTACGGTCGATGCCGACCTCGGAGAGTGCCCGGACGATTTCGTCGCGGACGCCGAGCTCTCCGAAGGTGGGGGGAACGTGGGTGGAGTCGAGCTGTGCGGAGACGGTCGTTTCGGTCGCGTCGTCTTCGTGGTCGATTGTGATCTTGCTCAGGGGTCCGGCCTTCCTGGTCTCGGCACGCACGCACGAGGTCGGGCAGGGGACCGGCCTGCGCCTCAGCACGAGCATTGTCAGAAGCTCGGCGAAGCGCGGCGATCCGCGGTCGGGTGCGCGCACATTATCGGTGAAGCTCGCGGGCTGCGTTCAGCAGCTCGAAGCGCGAACTTCAAAGACCATTGTACCGGTTCCGGCGGATTCGCCGAGGTAGTACTACGCTTTGTCGTCATGGGAGCCGAATCGTCGCCGTCCACAGCATCATCCAGCCCGACCCTCGTCCCCGCCGACCATCCCGGCGTCGCCGAGTTGTTCGCGGTGATCGCCTACGGCGAGATCGCCGCGTTCTACCGTCTCGCGGAGGATGCCAAGTTCTCCCCGTCGGTACGGGGGCGTGTCGCCCTCGCGAGCATGGCAGCGGCGGAGATGAGCCACTTCGAGACGTTGAACGCGGCGCTCGACGACCGTGGTGTGGAGATCTACGCCGCGATGGAGCCGTACCGGCAGGCTCTCGACGCCTATCACGCGTCCACCACCCCGTCGACGTGGCTCGAATCCCTCGTCAAGGCGTACGTGGGGGACGGGATCGCCGCCGACTTCTACTGTGAGATCGCCGACCGGCTCGCCCCGGAGGTAGCCACGGTGGTGCGCGACGTGCTCGCCGCGACCGGGCACTCCGAGTTCGTCGTCCGTGAAGTCCGTGAAGTCGTGGAACGAAGCCCACTCCAGAAGGACCGCCTGATGTTGTGGGGGCGCCGGTTGCTGGGCGAAGCCATCACGCAGGCCCAGTACGTGCTCGCCCAGAACGAGGAGCTTGCCGAACTGGTGATTCTCACCTCGGGCGACCTCGCAGGCATTGCCGCCCTGTTCGACCGGATGCAGGTCGAGCACACCAAGCGGATGGCAGTGCTCGGACTGCATTAGCCTGGCGGTGACAAGCAGTACAGCCTGAGATTTCGGAGGTCCCCAGTGGAGGTCAAGATCGGCGTTGCGGACAGCCCGCGTGAACTCGTCCTCGTCAGCGACCAGACGCACGACGAGGTGGAAAAGCTTGTGACCGACGCACTGAGCGGCAATGGCAGCGGCGTGCTCGCTCTCATCGACGAGAAGGGCCGCAAGGTTCTGGTGCAGGCGGCGAAGATCGCGTACGTGGAGATCGGCCCCTCCACCATCGGGAAGGTCGGCTTCGCAGCCATCTGACCACCGGACCGATACGGCGAGAGGCCGGGGCGACATCGCCCCGGCCTCTCGCCGTATCGCTGTACTCCCGGCTGCGTCCGCGACGTGCGGCCGGCCGGGACGGCCTCGTCAGCGCAACCGTAGTTCGGGCTGGAGCGGGACGTGCTTGAGTCCGCCCCATGCGAGCGCGACCGTCGTGTCGACGGCGTCGTCCTTCGGGATCGGCCGCGCGGCGTCGAGCCAGTAACGCGCCGTGAACTGGCTGGTGCCCACCAGCCCGACCGCGAGGATCCGCGCACGGTAGGGGTCGAGACCGGAATCGTGACTCACCAGATCGAACACGGCGTCCACACACGCTTCCGTGGCCTGCTCCACGCGGCGCGACACTTCCGGCTCACCCATCAGGTCCGATTCGAAAACCAGCCGGAACCCCTGGCTGTCGTTGTCGACGAAGTCGAAGAACGCCTGGACGGCGGCGCGGACGCGCTGGCGGTTGTCGGTGGTGGACCGAAGTGCCTGCCGGACCCCGTTGATGAGGACGTCGACGTAGTTCTGGAGGACGGCGCAATACAGCTCGAGTTTCCCGGGGAAATGCTGGTACAGCACCGGCTTGCTCACCCCCGCGCACTCGGCGATCTCGTCCATGCCGGCGGAGTGGTAACCGCGTGTGACGAACACTTCACTCGCAGCCTCGAGCAGCTGGGCACGCCGTTCGTCCCTCGGCATCCGGGCACCACGCTTGTTGCCGTTGTTGCCGCGGCCGGATGCCCGGTCGGCCAGTTCGGTCATGCTTGCTCCAGTCTGCGCACTTTCGCCGACAGTGAGCAGCGCCACTTCGGCTTCGATCGTCCTTGCAGGTTACAGGCCGCCGCGCTTTTCTCCTGGTCGGCCCCACGCCCAGTATCCGCTTTTCCCCTCACCCTCCGCAGGACTGCCGGGACCGCCCGTCGGATTCTCGTGGATGTGACATTCTGTCAACCGTGATAGACCGAGGAGGAGCGCGACCGAGCCGGTCCGCGGAGGACTCCACCCGGACCCCGCCATCCGGTTTCCCGGCACAGCGACCGCCGTCCGGCTCCCGGCAACCTCCCGAACCGCGACACCCGTCCGAACCGCGCCGCACTTCCGGTGCGTCGCGGGTATCCAGGCGCGATGCGTACCAGCCGCTGCGAGCCCAGTGGGACCCGGTGGGTGGAGACGACCCGGCGCGGGAACCGCGCAGGCCCCGGCCCGTCCGAGAGGTCCGGAAGCAGAGCCGGCTCGGCAAGTTCGTCGCAACATACGGATGGCGCGCGTACGTGGTGCCCGTGCTCGTCGTGGTGACCGTCGTGGTGCTGTGGGATGCGTTCAGAGGAACCGGCGACGACGGCGCAGCCGAAGAACAGAGCATGGTGGACGCGGGCGAGATCGTCGCGGAAGCGCCGCGGGCGGACGGGCTGTTCCCGGCGGATCTCGCGTCCGGCACCCTTCCCGACGGCGGACCGTTCACCGAGCGGGGTGCGCAGAGGTGGCGTGTGCTGCCCGGCACGACCGCGCGAGTGGGCTCGGAGGCGGCACGCACCTTCACCTACACGGTCGAGGTCGAGGACGGGATCGACACCGCGGGTTACGGCGGTGACGACGCCTTCGGACTCCTGGTCGACCAGACGCTCGCCGACCCTCGGAGCTGGGTCGGTGATCCCCAGTTCGCTTTCCGCCGGATCGACGTCGGCACCCCCGACTTCCGTATCTCGCTCACCTCGCAGATGACCATCCGGGAGGGATGCGGGTACGACATCCGGCTCGAAGGGTCGTGCTTCAATCCGTCGCTCGGGCGGGTCCTGCTCAACGAAGCGCGCTGGGTTCGCGGAGCGGTCGCCTTCCAGGGCGACCTCGGCTCCTACCGCCAGTACCTGGTCAATCATGAGGTCGGGCACGCCATCGGCTTCGCTCAGCACGAGCGGTGCGGGGTGCAGGACGGTCTCGCGCCGATCATGATGCAGCAGACCTTCGGCACGAACAACGACGACATCGCCCGGCTCGATCCCGGCGGGGTGGTGCCGGCCGACGGGCTGCGGTGCCGCTTCAACCCGTGGCCGTACCCGAGGGCGTGACGCCGCCGCGACTGTGAGCGGTGGAACAATGGACCACGACCGTCCCGCCGGCCGAGGAGTATCCGTGACCGTATCGACGCCCTCGGTGGATCCGAGCGCCTTGCAACCGCTGGTGGAACCGGCTGCCGACCTCGATCGTGACGAGGTCGCCCGATACAGCCGGCACCTGATCGTTCCGGACGTCGGTGTGACCGGACAGAAGCGGCTCAAGAACGCGAAGGTGCTGTGCATCGGTGCGGGCGGCCTCGGTTCACCGGTGTTGCTGTATCTGGCCGCGGCGGGTGTCGGCACCCTGGGCATCGTCGAGTTCGACGAAGTCGACATGTCGAATCTGCAGCGGCAGGTGATCCACGGCCGCTCCGATGTGGGCAGGGCGAAGGGCGAGAGTGCCCGCGACAGCATCAACGCCATCAACGAGCACGTCGACGTGCGGTTGCATCCGACCCGCCTCGATTCCGGCAACGCGGTGGCTCTGTTCGAGCAGTACGACCTGATCGTGGACGGCACCGACAATTTCGCGACCCGCTACCTCGTGAACGACGCCGCGGTGCTCGCCGGCAAGCCGTACGTGTGGGGATCGATCTTCCGTTTCGAAGGCCAGGTGTCCGTGTTCTGGGAGAACGCTCCCGGCGGGCGCGGCCTGAACTACCGCGATCTGTATCCCGAGGCGCCGCCGCCGGGCATGGTGCCGTCCTGCGCCGAAGGCGGTGTCCTCGGTGTCCTGCCCGGCACCGTCGGCACGATCATGGCGACCGAGGCCATCAAGCTGATCACCGGGATCGGTGAGCCGCTGCTGGGACGGCTGATGATCTACGACGCACTCGCGATGTCGTTCCGCACCGTGACGTTGCGCCGGGATCCCGGCCGCGTACCGGTCACCGAACTGATCGATTACGACGTGTTCTGCGGCGTCGTCCCGGACAACGCGGCGGCAGCCGCCGATGCGACGATCACGCCGGGCGAGTTGCGCAGGATGCTCGACGAGGGCCGCGACGTCGAAGTGATCGACGTCCGCGAACCGGTGGAGTGGGACATCGTCCGCATCGACGGTGCCCGGCTGGTTCCCAAGGGCCGCATCCTGTCGGGCGAGGCCCTGGCCGAACTGCCGCAGAACCGGCCGATCGTCCTCTACTGCAAGACGGGCGTGCGGTCGGCGGAGGCGCTCGCCGTGCTCACGCGCGCGGGGTTCTCCGATGCCACCCACCTTCGCGGCGGTGTACTCGCGTGGGCGCAGCAGATCGATCCCTCCCTGCCCGTCTACTGACCGCCGGCGCCGGGCCGTTGCCGCATCCTCCGGCCCGTTGTCGCCGAGCTGTGACCGGAAAACAGCGGAGTGCCTCCCGGGACCCGGCAGGGTACGCCGGTACCGTGTGGGCGTGAGCTCACTCGAACCACCGCAGCACGTGTGCTCTACGTTCGGCCTTCGCGACGTCGAGCCGGTCGCCCTCGGCGCCGACTGGGACGGCGGTTTCCGGTGTGGAGACGTGGTGCTGTCCCGGGTCGCCGACCACGCCCGCGCGGCGTGGTCCGCGAAGATCAGGGAGACGCTGACCGTCGACGGAGTACGGCTCGCCCGGCCCGTCCGCTCGACCGACGGGCGTTACGTGGTGTCCGGATGGCGCGCCGACACGTACATCGTCGGGACTTCCGAACCCCGGCACGACGAGGTGGTCTCGCTGTCGCTGCGGTTGCACGTCGCGACCTCACAACTCGAGCGCCCGCGCTTCCTCATGCAGCCACCGGTGGCACCGTGGCAGGACGTCGACGTGTTCGTCGCGGCCGACCGCGCGGCGTGGGAAACGGTGCCGCTGCGGACCGCGCGCGCTGCGGGTGCCCCCGAGACGGTCACCCCCGACGGACTCAAGAGCCTCGACCTCATCGGGCAGCTCGCCACGTTCCGGAAGCCGGTGCACCTGCCCGACCAACTCGTGCACGGCGATCTCTTCGGCACCGTCTTGTTCGCGGGACGAGCCGCGCCGGGCCTCACCGACATCACGCCCTACTGGCGTCCCGCGTCGTGGGCGGCCGCGGTGACCGTCGTCGACGCGTTGTCGTGGGGCGGCGCCGACGACGGTCTCATCGCACGGTGGGAAGACCTTCCGGAGTGGCCGCAGATGCTGTTGCGCGCCGTGATGTTCAGGCTCGCGGTCCATGCGCTGCACCCCCGATCCACCGAAGAAGCGTTCCCCGGGCTGGCGCACACCGCCGACCTGGTCCGATTCCTTCTCTGATATCGGTTACCGCCACCTCACACCGTCGCCCGTCACCGGGTGAGCATCTCTTGACGCGACGGTCATCGCGGGCAGCACCGCGGCAACACCCGTTGCCTACCTTGGGTTCATCACACACCTGAGAAGGGCGGCCGGCATGGCGGATTCGGTCCGGAACGAGACTCTCCGAGAGAGATTCGCGCGCAAGCACTACATCGAGAGCTGGGACGCCGAAGACGTCGAGGCGTGGGAGTCCGGCGGCAAGCAGATCGCCAAGAGAAACCTGATCTGGTCGGTCATCGCCGAACACGTCGGATTCTCGGTGTGGTCCGTGTGGTCGGTCATGGTGCTGTTCATGCCCACCGACATCTACGGCATCGACGCCGCGGGCAAGTTCTTCCTCGTCGCGGTGCCCACGCTCGTCGGTGCCGTGCTCCGCATTCCCTACACCGTGGCGACCGCACGATTCGGTGGCCGTAACTGGACCGTCTTCAGTGCGCTCGTGCTGTTCGTCCCGCTCATGGGCGCGCTGTATCTGATGCTGAACCCGGGGCACTCGTACAGCACGTTCATGCTGGTCGCGGCGCTTGCCGGCGTCGGCGGCGGTAACTTCGCCTCGTCGATGACGAACATCAACGCGTTCTACCCCCAGCGACTCAAGGGCTGGGCACTCGGGCTCAACGCGGGTGGCGGCAACATCGGGGTGCCGGCGATTCAGTTGATCGGCCTGCTGGTCATCGCGACCGTCGGCAATACCGAACCGTGGATCGTCTGCGCCGTCTACCTGGTGCTGTGCGGTGCGGCCGCGATCGGTGCGGCCCTGTTCATGGACAACCTCGGCGACCAGAAAGCGGACCTGCGTGCCATGGGCCGCGCGCTGAAGTTCAGTGACTCGTGGGTCATCTCCTTCCTGTACATCGGCACGTTCGGTTCCTTCATCGGCTTCAGTTTCGCGTTCGGCCAGGTGCTTCAGATCAACTTCCTCGCCGGCGGCGACACACCCGCCCAGGCTGCTCTGCACGCCGCCCAGATCGCCTTCATCGGCCCGTTGCTCGGCTCGCTCTCGCGTCCGATCGGCGGGAAACTGGCCGACCGTATCGGCGGCGGCCGCATCACGATGTACACGTTCGTCGGTATGGCGCTCGCCGCCGCGGTACTGATCGTGGCGGGAACCCTCGACGACGCGAGCGCCGGCGCAGCGTCCGGCGGCGTCCTGACGGCCATGGTGCTCGGGTTCATCGCACTGTTCCTGTTGTCCGGCTTGGGCAACGGCTCGGTGTACAAGATGATCCCCTCGATCTTCGAAGCGAAGGCCCAGGGCCTTGCCGGTGCCGATCGTGCCGAGAAGGCGGCGTGGTCGCGCAGCATGTCCGGCGCCCTCATCGGATTCGCCGGTGCTATCGGCGGACTCGGCGGCGTCGGTATCAACCTCGTCTTCCGCGGTTCGTACGGCGGCGAGGCACAGTCCGCCACCATGGCGTTCTGGGTCTTCGCGATCTTTTACCTCGTCTGCATCGCGGTGACGTGGGTCGTCTTCCTTCGCCGCCCGCAGCAACCCGTCGAGTCGTCCGCACCCACATCGCCCGCACCGGTGACCCCGGCGACGCGACTGTCCGACTCCACCGTCTGACACCGATCCGCCTGCACGAACAGAGAGAGACTTCCCATGAGCCGCAAGAACGTCGTCGTCGTCGGACACGGAATGGTCGGGCACCGCTTCGTGGAGGCATTGCGTTCCCGCGACGAGCACGACGCGTGGAAGATCACGGTCCTCTGCGAGGAACCGGACCCCGCCTACGATCGCGTCGGATTGTCCTCGTACGTCGGAACCTGGGATCGCAGAGAACTCGCGCTCGCCGGAAACGACTATGCGGCAGACCCTCTCGTCGATCTTCGGGTTTCTTCCCGCGTCGTGTCGGTCGATCGGGCGGCGCGTACGGTGACCACCGATGCCGGTGACGTGCTGGCCTACGACGCGCTCGTCCTCGCGACCGGTTCCTACCCGTTCGTGCCGCCGATCCCCGGCAACGCACTGCCGGGGTGTTTCGTCTACCGCACGCTCGACGATCTCGACGGCATCCGGGCGGCGGCCGACGCCGCGTCCGTGCACGGTGACGCCCCGGTCGGTGTGGTGGTCGGCGGCGGCCTGCTCGGGCTCGAGGCCGCGAACGCTCTCCGCCGGCTGGGAATGTCTCCGCACGTGGTGGAGTTCGCGCCGCGTCTGATGCCGCTGCAGGTCGACGAGGGCGGCGGACGGGTCCTCGAACGGCTGGTGACCGACCTCGGGCTCACGGTGCACACCGGGGTGGGCACGGCCGGAATCACCGAGGGGCCTTCCGGTCTCGTCGTCGAACTGTCCGACGGATCGACGATCGACGCCGCGGTGCTGGTGTTCTCCGCCGGAGTGCGCCCGCAGGACACGCTCGCTCGCGACGCCGGTCTCGAGGTGGGCGCGCGCGGCGGTGTCCTGACCGATCTCGGCTGCCGCAGCACCACGGACGACGCGGTCTATGCCATCGGAGAGTGCGCGGCCGTCGAGGGCACGTGCTACGGGCTGGTGGCCCCCGGGTACAGCACCGCAGAGGTGGTCGCCGACCGACTGCTCGGCGGCGCTGCCGAATTCCCCGGTGCGGATCTGTCGACCAAACTCAAGTTGCTCGGTGTGGACGTCGCCAGCTTCGGCGACGCGCACGGTGTCACGCCCGGTGCACTCGAGGTGGTGCTGTCCGACTCGGCGAAGGGCACCTACGCGAAGCTGGTCGTCTCGGACGACGCGAAAACGCTGCTCGGCGGAATTCTCGTCGGCGACGCGTCGGCGTACGGCACGTTGCGTCCACTCGTCGGCCGCGAACTTCCGGGCGACCCGGCGACGCTCATCTCCCCGGCAGGTGAAAAGCCCGGCGCCGGAGCGCTTCCCGACGATGCCGAGGTGTGTTCGTGCAACGGCGTCACCAAGGGCGCGATCTGCGGGGCGATTGCGGACGGGGCGTGCGACATCGCGCAGGTCAAAGCGTGCACCAACGCCGGCACCACGTGCGGCGGGTGCCTGCCCACCGTCAAACAACTTCTCAGCAGTTCCGGTGTGCCGATGTCGAAGGCACTGTGCGAGCACTTCGAGCAGTCGCGCGCCGAGCTGTTCGAGATCGTGCGAGCCACGCAGATCCGCACCTTCTCGGCACTGATCTCGCGCTACGGCACCGGCCGGGGCTGCGACATCTGCAAGCCCGTCGTCGCGTCGATCCTCGCGTCCACCGACTCCGACCACATCCTGCATCGTCAGCAGGCAGGGCTCCAGGACACCAACGACCACTTCCTCGCCAACATTCAGAAGAACGGTACCTACTCGGTGGTGCCGCGGATGCCCGGTGGCGAGTGCACCCCCGAACAGCTCATCGTCATCGGGGAGGTCGCGCGCGATTTCGGGCTGTACGTCAAGATGACCGGCGGCCAGCGTATCGACATGTTCGGTGCCCGGGTGGAGCAACTGCCGGCGATCTGGAAACGGCTCGTCGACGCCGGGATGGAGTCCGGGCAGGCCTACGGTAAATCGCTGCGCACGGTGAAGAGCTGTGTCGGCTCGACCTGGTGCCGGTACGGCGTGCAGGATTCGGTCGGGATGGCGGTGGATCTCGAAATGCGATATCGCGGTTTGCGAGCGCCGCACAAGTTCAAGTTCGGCGTCTCCGGTTGCGCGCGCGAATGCGCCGAAGCGCGCGGCAAGGACGTCGGGGTGATCGCCACGGAAAACGGCTGGAACCTCTACGTGTGCGGTAACGGCGGGCAGTCCCCGAAGCACGCGCAGTTGCTCGCCGGTGGGCTCGACGACGAGACCCTGGTCCGGTACATCGACCGGTTCCTGATGTTCTACATCCGCACCGCCGACCGGTTGCAGCGCACGGCGCCCTGGCTCGACGCGCTCGACGGCGGGCTCGAGCACCTGAAGGACGTCGTGTGCGGCGACAGCCTCGGCATCGCCGCCGAACTCGAAGCCGCGATGGCAAAGCATGTCGCCGGGTACAAGGACGAATGGGCGGGAGTGCTCGAGGATCCCGAACTGCTGGCGCGTTTCGTCTCCTTCGTCAATGCCCCGGAGCAGCCGGACCCAACCATCCGATTCGACGACTCCGGCAAGCGGAAGGTACCCGTCCTGGTCGGCATGCCGAAGATCGGGCGGGGTGCGTCCGCGTGACGTGCCTGCTTACGTGGAGGGAATCGGTGGGTAACGCGCGTGAAACACCGGGGCCACAGAATGCCAGGACGGAAGTTTCGAGGAGGGACCATCCCATGACCGTCATCGAGTCGCATACCGCTGGGGGTTCGACGCGTGAGAGCGTGTTCGACGGGCGCCTGGAATGGACGTCGGCCTGTCCGCTCAGCCACCTCATTCCCGGCCGCGGAGTGGCCGTCCTGCTGCGCGGGGGCGAACAGGTCGCGGTGTTCCTGCTCGACGACGGCACGCTGCGCGCGGTCGGGAACTTCGATCCGTTCGGCCGCGCCGCCGTGATGTCCCGCGGCATCGTCGGGGACCGCGCCGGCGAACCCACCCTTGCCTCACCCCTTCTCAAGCAGGTGTTCTCGCTCGACGACGGTCGCTGCCTCGACGACCCGTCGGTGCGGTTGCCGGTCTACGACGTGCGAGTGTGGGCGGGTGTCGTGCAGGTCCACAGCCACCTCACCAGCGCGCGCTCCGACGACGGTCCGGCGACCGGCGCAGAGCTTTCGTGAACCAGGACAACACGCCGCTGCGCGGTTTCACCGTCGGAGTCACGGCGGCGCGACGTGCGGACGAGTTCGCGACGTTGCTCACGCGGCGCGGCGCCGACGTGGTGCACGCACCGGCGATCCGCATCATCCCGCTCTCGGACGACACCGAACTCGAGCGGGTGACCCGCAGCATCGTCGCCGGCCCACCGGACATCACGGTCGCGACGACCGCGATCGGATTCCGCGGCTGGATGGGAGCAGCGGACGGGTGGGGGCTTTCCGACGATCTGGCGCGCTCCCTTGCGGGCAGCCGCATCCTGGCCCGGGGACCGAAAGTCACCGGGGCGATCCGCGCCGCGGAATTGCGCGAGGAGTGGTCACCGGCGTCGGAGTCGTCCGCCGAGGTGCTCGAACACCTGCTCGCCGAAGGTGTCCGGGGCCGCCGGATCGCGGTCCAGCTGCACGGTGAGCGCACCGAGTGGGAGCCGGGAACGGATGTGTGCGAAGCGCTTCGGGCCGCGGGTGCGGATGTCGTCGCGGTCCCCGTCTACCGGTGGACTCCGCCCGACGATCCCGCGACGCTGGACCGCATGATCGAGCAGGTCGCCGATTACGGACTCGACGCGGTGAGCTTCACGAGTGCACCGGCGGTGGCCTCGATGCTCATGCGCGCCAAGGACACCGGAATGCTCGAACTGATGTTGCGAGGGTTTCGCACCGGTGTCGCCGCGGTGTGCGTCGGCCCGGTCACCGCGGCGCCGTTCGTCGCTCTCGAGGTGCCGGTGACGATGCCCTCGCGTGCACGGCTCGGCTCGCTGGCGCGGCACCTCGCCGAGGAACTTCCGCGCCGCGCCGTGCGGATCGAAGCCGGAGGGCATGTCCTCGGAATGCGCGGGCGGTGCGTGATGGTCGACGACACCACCCGGTGCCTGGCCCCGGCGGGGATGGCGCTGATCCGGACGCTCGCGTCGCGGCCCGGACGCGTCGTCTCCCGCGAAGAACTGCTCGCCGCGCTTCCCGGAGGCGGCGGAGACACCCATGCGGTGGAGACGGCGGTCGCGAGGTTGCGGTCGGCCCTCGGAGCGCCGTCGATCGTTCAAACCGTGGTCAAGCGCGGCTACCGCTTGGCGGTCGATCCGGAAGGACCCTGAGCCATGACCGATCCCGCTCTGCTGCTCGTCGCCCACGGCACCCGCAACCCGCGCGGAGTCGAGATGATCGCCCGCCTCGCCGACGCGGTGTCCGGCCGGGTCGGCGCGACCCGGGTGGCATTCGTCGACGTACTCGGTCCGTCGCCGTCCGAGGTGCTGCGCGAGGTCGCGGGGCCGGTGGTGCTGGTGCCGGCATTCCTCGCCTCCGGATATCACGTGCACGCAGACGTGCCACGGGAGGTCGCCGACAGCGGTCACGGCAGAGTGCTGGTCACTCCGGCTCTCGGCCCCGACCCGGTCCTGGCGCGTGTGCTCGTCCAGAGGTTGCGCGAGGCCGGGTGGCGTCCCGGGGATGCCGTGGTGCTCGCGGCGGCCGGGTCGTCCGACCCGAGGGCACTGCACGACGTGCACCGCGCAGCCGACATGCTGTCGGCCCTGACGCACCGGACCGTGTCCATCGGCTACGTCGCGACCGGAGAACCGCGCGTGCCGCAGGTGGTCGAGGAGCTGCGCGAGCGAGGAGCCCGGCGGGTGTTCGTCGCGTCGTATCTGTTGGCCGAAGGACTGTTCCACTCCCGTCTGTCCGGCGCCGGCGCCGACGGGGTCACCGCCCCGCTCGGCGTGACGGCGCCTGTGGTCGATCTGGTCGCCCGCCGGTACTACGCCGCCGTTCCTGCGCTGAGGGCAAGCGCGGGGGTGCGCCCGGCGCGGTGATACGGCCGTACGCCGGACGCGTCAGCGGGGGAGCGGCAGCAACTCCACGACATCTCCGTCGGAGCACCGGGGCGGCACCAGCGCTATCGCGGTGCGGCCGATCAGGCCGGCGAGGTGGGCGGTGCGGATCGCGTTGTCGCACAACCACTGTCCATCCTCACGCTGGCGAGCGGGTAACAGGCGTGTGCGATCGCCCTCCACCTCCGACGCGTTCGCCAGAGGGCCGACCAGGCGTGACGGCGGCGTGCGGCCGGTACGGCCGTCGACGACGGCCGGAAGCATCACCAGCAGCGTCGACAACGCCGCAACCGGGTTTCCCGGCAGGCCCAGCACCGCGCGGCCGTCGGGCAGCACGGCGGCGACCTGGGAACCGCCGGGCTTGCACCGCACACGTTCGACGACGATGTGCGCACCTGCCCGGTCCAGAGCGCCGCGCAGCTGATCCGCGGCGCCGCCGCCCGTAGCCCCCACGATCACGAGCACGTCGACGTCCTGTGTGCCTGCGAAGAGGGCCTCGAACCCGCCGGGGCTGTCGTGCAACAGCGTCTCACCGACCGGTTCGGCGCCACACCACCGGACGAAACGGGGGAGCACAGGGCCCAGAGAATCCCGGGTCCGGCCCTCGAGCAGCGGACCGTGGCGCACGATCTCGTCGCCACTGATGACGAGGTGCACCCGGAGCGGGCCCCGGACGTCGATCTCGGCGACCTCGCCGCTCAGTGCCGCGGACAGGACGGCGGGGGTGACGGTCTCGCCGCTTTCGGCGAGCACGAACCCGGCATCCCAGTCTTCGCCCCGGCGACGGGTGTCGTCACGCACCGGGCACTCCGGAAGCCGGTGCACCACACCGTTGTCCACGCGGACGAACTCGTCGCGGACCGCCGCGGTGGCACCGGCCGGGAGATGGGCGCCGGTCGCGATCCGGACAGCCTCTCCGTCGGCGAGCGTGAACACTGCGGGATCACCCGCGCGGCGGACCTCGGGACGCAGGGCCCACGGTCCGTCACCTGCAACGGCGTACCCGTCCATCGCGGACGTCGGCAGGGGCGGCAGGGCCGCTTCGGCAACGAGCGGGGCGGCGAGTGTCGCGCCCTCCGCCGCGCCGACGGGTATCCGTCGAGCGTCCAGCGGGAGCAAGGCCTGACGCACCAGCGACCGTGCGTCGTCCGGGCCGGATGCGACGCGTCCCGGGGCGTGGGCGACGCGCGCACGGTGCAGATCTGCCGGAGTGTCGCAGTCGGCGGTGCCCGTCACGGTGACCGAGGCGTACCGGTCGGGGAGCAGAGCCTTCATCGGCCGGTCGGCCACCTCCTCGCCGAGATGCGCGAGGCGTGCAGAGAGCGCGGGGCCTCGCCACACCGCGAGCAGGTACTGCGTCCTGCCCTCGTCGTCCACCGCAAAGGCGGCATCCGCGGACAGATCGGCGTCGAGGGCCGCGATCAGTGTTGCCACGGTGGCGGCGGTGACGAAGGGCAGGTCCGCCGCCAGCGTCACCACGACGTCGGCCACAGGGCTTGCGGCGGCGAGCGCCGCGACGGGCCCGGCGCCGGCCGGGTGTTCCTGGACCTGGATGATCGCGGGGTCGAGGTCGTCGCGCCGGGGGCCCACCACCGTGATCCGCGCACACCCGGTGACGGAGGCGAGGGCGGTGTCGAGGAGGCGCCGCCCCCCGACCGCCAGGGCGGGTTTGTCGACGCCTCCCATCCGGGTCGCGCGGCCGCCCGCGACGATCACTGCCTCCACGTCGGTCAGTGCACTCATATCCTCATGCTGCCCCATGACGCCGCAGCTTTCGCAGGGGCCGGTGTCCTGCCGAATGTCGATCAGTAGTTCTTGGGCATCGAGCCGAGTCGGGCGAGCAGAGGCGCGGCCTCGATCAGGGTGTGCGCTTCCTCGGGGCTCAGTGTGGTGAGCAGATCGCGTATGCCCCGTGCCCACATGGCGTCGATCAGCGCGTTGTTGCGCCGGGCCAGGTCGGTCTGGTGAATCCGGTGCGATCGCCCGTCGTTCGGATCGGCGCGTCGCTCGAGCAGTCCCCGATCGACGAGGCGGCTGACGGTGGTGCTGACGTTGCTGTTCTGCAGGTCGAGCGCGCGCGCGATCTCCGAAATCGAACTGCCGGGGCGCTCGGCAACCGCGCGCAGGACCTCGATCTCGGAGTTCGGCATGGCCGACAGGCCCGCCTCGCGCTCGCCGAATCTCCGGAGCGCCCACACCAGCGAACGAGAGGTCCGGGCGAGGCTGTCGACGTCGCTGTCGCTTACGTCCCGTGGATTCACCATGCTACGATACTAGCTCTTAAATGTATATATACATTTAAATATACATCGGCAATGAAAGGCACGTATGCCCCAGCATGACTCCGCGACCACCCAGGCGCCGGATCTCCCCGAGAGCACCGAGACCGGTGACGACACCGGCGGCACGCCGTTCTCGGCGAAGTTGATCGCGGTCCTGGCTCTCCTCGCGGCAGTGGCGCCGCTGGCGATCGACATGTACCTCCCGGCCTTTCCGGAAATGGCCGAGGAATTCGACACGAGCGCGTCGGCGATTCAGCTGACCCTCACGACATTCCTGCTCGGAATGGCCATCGGCCAGCTCGTCTTCGGCCCCTTGTCCGACCGGTTCGGCCGCCGCCCGCTCCTGCTCGTCGGCACCCTCGCGTGCGCGGTGTTCAGTGCCGCGAGTGCGCTCGCGCCCACCATCGAATTGCTCGCGGGCGCGCGGTTCGTGCAGGGCTTCGCCGGTGCGGCGGGCATCGTGCTCGGCCGCGCCGTCATCGCCGACCGGGCCGAGGGCGTCGCGGCTGCCAAGCTGTTCAGCCTGCTCGTCGTCATCAACGCGGTAGCTCCGATCATCGCGCCTCTCGTCGGCGGTGTGATCGTCACGAACGTCGGCTGGCGTGCCGTCTACTGGGTGCTCGCCGGCTTGTCCGTCCTCATGTTCCTGGCCGTGCTGCTTCTGGTGGCCGAGACCCATCCCGTCGAGCGCCGCACCCAAGGCGGCGCCACCGCGATGCTGCGGGATGCCCGGGAAGTACTCCGGAACCGCCGGTACGTCGGATACACACTCGCGTACGCCTTCGCCTTCGGTGTGATGTTCGCGTACATCTCCGCGTCGCCGTTCGTGCTGCAGAACGTCCACGGCATGTCCACCGGCTGGTACACGGTGGCGTTCACCGCCAACGCGATAGGTCTCGTGATCGGCAGTATCGCGAACGACAACATCGTCCGCCGGATCGGCTCCGGCCGAACGTTGCGGATCGGCCTCACGATCCTGGCGTCCATGTCTGTCCTGATGCTCATCAACAGCCTTGCCGGACCGGCGATGTGGGTGACGCTGATCCTGCTGTGGTGCACGATGAGCAGCCTCGGACTCATCATCGCGAACGCCACCACCTTGGCCCTGGGCCAGGCGCAGCGCGCGGCGGGCACCGGCTCGGCGTTGCTCGGTGCGCTCCAGTTCCTGCTCGCGGCAGCGATCGCCCCGCTCGTCGGAATCGGCGGAGAGGACACCGCGGTGCCCATGGCGGTGGCGATGGTCGTCAGCGGCGTCATCGCGTTGGGTGCGATGGCGTTGGCCAGGCCCGAACGCGCCTGAGCACCAGCGAATCACGCACCTCGCCGGTGGGTCCGGATGGCCGGACCGACCGGCGAGGTCGTTGTCACGGGGCGGGGAAGAGGTGGCGTGCCTGCGCCAGATCCACTCGGTCTCCGCGGATCGGTGTGCCTTCGAGCGCCAGCCGGGCCAGTTGCCGGTAGGCGAGGTGCGCGGCAGGTCTGCCGGACGCCGGCACCACGCGATGCCACGGCAGGTCGGCGGTATCGGTACGCATGATCCAGCCGACCGTACGCGGGCTGGAAAGCTCTGCGGCATCGGCGATGTCGCCGTAGGTGGCCACGCGCCCCTCCGGGATGGACGCGACGAGAGCGCGCACCTTTTCGATCTGGTCGTCGGTGGTCGCGGCCATCTACAGCACCCGGGAGATGAGGTCGGCGGTCTCGGCGGGGCGGGCCTGCTCGATCATGTGATCGCAGTCGATCTCGACCTCGGTCAGGTTCGATCCGAGCCGTTCGGCGAGGGCGGCGCGGAACTCGGGCGAGGTGTATCCGGGCTGGACTTTTCCGGCCCGCGCGAACACCGTCCGGATGTGAGCGGGGGGCAACACGTAGTCCCGGGCGAGTTCGCTCCACGACGTCACCGTCGCGGCCACGCACACCCGCCAGGCGACGCGCCCCGAATCGAGCGCCACCAGATGCTCGTCGACCTCCGCGTCGAGCAGTTCCGGATCGACTTCGGCCCAGTCGGCGCCGACTTTCTCGGCACGCGCCTCCGCCTCGTCGGTGTAGTCCGGGTAGCGGGCAGTCGAGTCGGCGACCTCGAGCATCCGCTCCGGTGGCAACGCAATCGCCGGATCGAGCAGGACGAGCGCTCGCACGCGTTCCGGTGCCGTGGCGGCGAGATGCAGCGCCAGGGCGCCCCCGAAGGAGTGACCCACCACGGTCACCGGACCGGAGGCATGCGTGTCGAGCACGCGGAGCAGGTCGTCGACGTGGCGCTCGAACGTCCAGGGAGGTGTCCACGGCGATCGGCCGTGACCGCGAAGGTCGGGTGCGAGGAACCGGGCGTGGGGGAGATGACTCTCCGCGAGGTGCCGCCAGCGCCGGCCGTGACCCGTGAGCCCGTGCAGAGCAAGGATCTGCGGCCCGTCGGCGGGGCCGAACAGGTGGGTGCGGAGGGTCTCGGCAGCGTTCACGCGACCACTATCGCAGCACGGCTACCGGTAGTAGACGGCCAGCGGGCCGTTGGGGCCGTCCACGCAGGTCACCGGGGTGTCGAACACGCGGGTGAGCGTGTCGTCGACCACGATCTCCTGCGGGGTCCCGAACTCGACGACGCGCCCGTTCTTCACCGCGCAGATCCGGTCCGCGTAGTGCGCGGCAAAGTTGATGTCGTGCAGGACGATGACCACCGTCCTCCCGAGTTCGTCGGCGGCACGGCGCAGGTGCTGCATCATCAGGACCGAATGCCGCATGTCGAGATTGTTGAGCGGCTCGTCGAGAAGGACGTAGTCGGTGTCCTGGCACAGCACCATCGCGACGTAGGCGCGCTGGCGCTGCCCGCCGGAGAGCTGATCGAGATAGCGGTTCTCGAGCGGGCCGAGGTCGAAGAACTCGATCGCGCGGCTGATGATCTCCTGATCCTGCCGGGTGATGCGGCCCTTCGAATGCGGGAACCGGCCGAAGCCCACGAGCTGACGCACCGTCAGCCGGGTGACGAAGTGGTTCTCCTGACGCAGGATCGAGACGATCTTCGCGAGGTCTTTCGACGGGGTGCGGGCGATGTCGTATCCGGCGATCTCGATCGAACCGGAATCCGCACCGAGCAGCCGGCCGATGATCGTCAGCAGCGTCGACTTGCCGGCTCCGTTGGGCCCGACCAGTGCGGTGATACCGCCCGCCGGAATCTGGAGATCGACGGGGCCGATCGACACCCCGTCACCGTAGTCCTTGCGGACGCCCTTGAGCTCGATCACAGTCTGCCCTTTCGGAGGAGGACGTAGAGGAACACCGATCCGCCGACGGCTTCGATGATGATCGACACCGCGCCCTCGGCGTAGAAGATGTTCTTGAGAACGAAGTAGGCCCCCGTGAGGACGACGAACCCGGTCAGCACCGCGACGGGAAACACGTATCGGTGGTCGTAGGTGTTCGCGAACTGGTACGCGAGGGTGGCCACGAGAAAGCCCAGGAAGGTCATCGGTCCGATGAGGGCGGTGGAGACGGCCATCAGGACCGACACGAGGAACAGCACGATCATGATCTCGCGGCGGTGATTCAGGCCGAGGTTGGTGGTGATGTCGCGTCCCAGCGCCACCAGGTTGAGTTTCCGTGCACGCCACCACAGTGCGGCGGCAGCGGCTAGACACAGGGGAATCGCGACGGGGAGGTAGGAGGCGTCCGCGTTGGACACGGACCCGAACAACCGCGCGGTGAGGATGTCGAATTCGCTCGGGGTGAGCAGTCGCTGCATGAAGGTCGAGACGGAGCCGAGCCCACCGCCGAGGATGATCCCGACGAGCAGCATCACCTGCAGGTTGCCGTACTTACCCGACAGCAACCACCCGTAGAGCACGAGCGAGAAGAAGACCATCAGCGCGATCTGCAGGAGGAACTGCGGAGTTCCTTGCAGTGCAACGACTCCGACGGCACCCAGAAAGTACACCGCGGCGGTGGAGATCGCGACGTACAGTGCCTCGAATCCCATGATCGACGGTGTGATGATCCGGTTGTTCGTCGCCGTCTGGAACGCGACGGTGGCGGTGGCCTGGCACACCACGACGATTGCGATGACGACAAGGCTGGTCGCCCGCATCTCCGTGATCCGCCAGAAGCCGGAACTCCCGAACGGCATCGGGTTGTTCCATACCAGCGTTCCCACCGCGAAGAAGCACGCGAGCAGCGACAGGCCGGCGAGCAGAATCCAGTAGCGCCGGCGCGCCTTCGGGTTCGGAAAGACGTCCGACGCGGGAAGTTCCGCCGGCGGTGCCGCGACCGCCGGTTCCGCGCTGACGGGCATGGTTTCAGGCATGACGACGGCTCCGCAGCAGTAGAGCGATGAACACGACGGCGCCGACCACGCCGAGGATGAGCGAGACGGGGACCTCGAACGGGGCGATGATCGTCCGCCCGATGAGGTCGCACACCGTCACGATCGCGATGCCCAGCAAGCAGACCCAGGGCAGATTGCTGCGCAGGTCGTCGCCGCGGAACATGGAGACGATGTTCGGGACGATGAGGCCGATGAACGGCAGATTTCCCACGACGACGGTCACGACGCCGGTGGCCACAGCGATGAGGCCGGTGCCCAGGAAGATGATCCGGGTGTAGTTGAGCCCGACGTTCGTCGCCACGTCTTCGCCCAGGCCGGCCACCGTGAGGCGGTCCGCGACCAGGAACACCGCGACCGCAACCGCGGCGACGATCCAGAGCACCTCGTACTGTCCCCGCAGGACGGAGGTGAAGCTTCCGGCGAACCACACGCCCAAGCTCTGGAGCATGTCGGTGGCCAGGGCGAGGTACGTCGTGATCGAGCCGACGACGGCGCCGAGCATGATGCCGACGATCGGCACGATGAGGGACGAGGACAGCGAGACGCGGCGGAGGAACAGGAAGAAGATCATCGTGCCGACGAAGGCGGCGGCGATCGCCCCGATCATCCGCGGCACGAGTCCGGATCCGGGCAGGAGGATCATCATCAGGATGAGGCCGAGGCCCGCCCACTCCGTCGTGCCGGCGGTGGTCGGCTCGACGAACCGGTTCTGGGTGAGCAACTGCATCACCAGCCCCGACATCGCCATTGCCGCGCCCGCCAGAACCAGCGCGATCGTCCGGGGGATGCGGGTGATCTCGAACATCTCCCAGCCCTGTTCGCCGCCGAAGATGTCGTACACCCCGGTGAACAGCGACATGGTCAGCAGGACACAGACTCCGAGGATTCCCAGGAGGAGTTTCCAGTCGAACAACCGGCCCTTGCGGGTCGGGGAAACCGTCGTTGTGCTCATCGATGCTGCTGTCTTCCGTGAGGCATTCATGCCTGGGCCCGCGGGACGAACCCGCGGGCGCCAGGAGTGACGAAGATCAGGACTTCTGCTGCTCGAGCAGGTCCGCGAGGGAGTTGAAGAACTCCGTGTACGTCTGGATGCTCTCGTTGGTGTAGGTATCGGTCGGCAGGAAGATCACCTTGCCGTCCTTGACGGCGGTGACGGACTTCAGCGCTTCGGTGTTCTCGATGATGTTCGCCGCCGGGACGAATCCCTCGCCGCCACCGTTGGCGGTTCCCGCGTCACGGTCCATCACGATGATCAGGTCGGGGTTGGAGGCTGCGACGGCCTCGACCGAGATGTCGTCGCCCTGGTGGTTGTCGGAGCTCTCGGGCACCTCGAGCGACGGGGTGAAACCGAAGATGTCGAACATCGGGCCGATCGTGCGGCCGGTGCTCGGCGCGACGTAGCCGATTTCGCCGCCGGAGGTGATCAAGCCCATCACGGACGTGTCGGGGGAGTAGGCGGCTTTCACGCGCGCGATCGAGGCGTCGAACGCGTCGTTGAGGGCCTGGGCTTCGGCCTGCTTGCCGAAGATCTCGCCGAGAACGGTGGTGCCGCGCTTGAGCTCGGCGTCGAACGGCTGGTCGTCGCGCGGAGTGACCTCGACGATGGCGGCGTCGGGCGCGAGGCGCTCGAAGTCCCCGCGGAACTGCGCGAACCGGCCGCCGTTGATGATGAGGTCGGGCTCGGCCGCGACAACCGCCTCGAGGTTCGGCTCGCGGTGGGTGCCGAGGTCGACGACGTCGCTGTCCTGCTTGTACCCGATCGTGCTCGGCATCAGGCTCACGGCGCCGGCCGACAGGTCCACGCCCCACGAGTCGAGCGTCTCGAACGTGCTGTTGTCCGTCGCCACCACGGACTTCGGCGGAGTCGTCACGGTCTGCTCGCCGAAGTTGTCCTCGATCGCGACCGTCTGGGCTGCCGCGGTGGTGTCGGCGTCGTCGGTCGTGGAGGTGGAGCACCCGGCCAGGGCGATGACGGCCAGGGCGCCGATTGCGGCGCGCCGGTAGTTACGGATGGCGTTCATAGCTGTGATCCTCGTTCTGCGTCGACAGTCGGCGGCGTGGTGCCGCAGCCGAGCAGAGCTTAACCTAGCCTTACCTACCCGTTGCTTCCGGCCGCTAACGATTCTTCGGGCAGGGAGACGGCAGATGCCACCGGCCGGTTGTCGGGGGGTTCTGGTGGGATGTCGATATGCCCGACCTCGACCTCCGTGCGCCCGACCGCTCGCGACGACCTGCCGCGCGACTGGTCCGGCGACCGGATGTCGCACCGGCCGCCAGGACGTGGCCCGACGATGTGCGGGCAGTGTTCGCCGACGCACCGCCCGCCCCGCGATGGCGCCCCTGGCAGGTGCTCGGCGGGCCCGGTACCGGCAAAACGTCGCTGCTGGTCGACCTGGTGGTACATCGCATCTCCTCCGGGGTCGACCCCGAGTCCGTCCTCGTACTCACCCACTCCCGTCGCGCCGCGACAACGCTGCGCGAGGCGATCACCGCCGGGCTGCTGGGTGCCGGTGCACGCGCCACCCGAGAACCGCTGGTCCGCACCGTCCACTCGTACGCGTTCGCGGTATTGCGCTTACAGGCAACTGCGCACGGCAACCCGCCGCCGCGACTGATCACCGGCGCCGAACAGGACGCGGTCCTACGCGAACTGCTCCGTGGCGACATCGACGACGGTGCCACCGGGTGGCCCGAGCGACTCCGCCCCGCCCTCGGTATGACCGGATTCGCCGTCGAACTCCGCGATCTGATGCTGCGTGCCAGCGAGCGCGGGCTCGGTCCCGAAGACCTCGTCGCACTGGGCGAGCGGCGTGATCGCCCCGAGTGGGTCGCGGCCGGGCGATTCGCGCAGCGGTACGAGCAGGTCATGCTGCTGCGCGGCGCCGTCGGTCTCGAAGCACCCGAAGCGACCGCGCCCGCGCTCGACGCGGCAGAACTCGTCGGGGCGGCGCTTGCCGCCTTCGCGACCGACCCCGACCTGCTCGCGTCCGAGCGCAACCGGATCCGTCACCTGCTCGTCGACGATGCGCAGCACCTCGACCCGCAGGCGGCTCACCTCGTGCGGGTGATCGGCACCGGTACCCGGACGAGCACCGTCGCGGGCGACCCCGACCAGAGCGTGTTCGGTTTCCGTGGCGCCGATCCCACCTTTCTCGAACGGTTGGCCGACGACGATCCGTCCCGCCGCATCGTGCTCGGTACCAATTACCGGGCCGCGCCCGCGGTAGCGGCGGTGACCCACCGCATCGCGCGCAGAGTGCCCGGGCTGCCTCCGCATCGCGGCGCCGCCTCACCCGATGGCACCTCGCCCGATGGCATCTCACCCGAGGCCGCAACCGAACCCGGCTCGGTGCGGGTGGTGGTGCAGCCGTCGCAGGCGAAGGAAGCCGCGCTCGTCGCCGACACCCTGCGCCGCGCCCACCTCGTCGACGGAGTGCCCTGGTCCCGCATGGCGATCGTCGTCCGATCGGTGCCGCGAGTCCTCGCACCGCTGCGACGCGCGCTGCTCGCCGCCGGCGTCCCCATGACCACCGCGGCCTCCGAGTTGCCTCTCGCCCGGCAGCACAGCGTGGCAGGTCTGCTGCTCGTGCTGCGGGCAGTGTCCGGTCGCCGGTTCGGCGGCGAGGAGGCGCTGGCGCTGCTGTCGGGTCCGGTCGGCGGTGCCGAACCCGTCGCCCTGCGTCGTCTGCGGCGAGGTCTGCGCCGCGTCGAATTGGCGTCCGGGCGCGACCGCGACTCTGCGGAACTGCTGCGTCTGCTGCTCACCGACGGCGACGGCGGTGACCACGGTGACAAGGGCGGCGAGACCGCTCACCTCGTCCGCGGCCTGACCGAGGTGGAGTCCGCGCCGCTGCGAAAGGTTCTCGGCGTGCTGCGCAAAGCCCGCTCCGCGGCCCTGCGGGGCGGCGGACTCGAGGACGTGCTGTGGGAGGCCTGGCAAGCCACCGGTCTCGAACGACGCTGGGCCGCCGCGTCGGCCCGCGGCGGACCGGTCGGCGCGCAGGCCGACCGCGACCTCGACGCTGTCGTGGCATTGTTCGACGCCGCCGCCGACTACGTCGACCGCCTACCCCGCGCGCAGATCGCAGGATTCGTGGATTACCTGACCGAGCAGGAGATTCCCGGCACCGTGCGCACGCGGTTGGTCGCCGAGACCGAAGCGGTGACGGTGGTCAGCGCGCATTCCGCCGCCGGGCGCGAATGGGATGTCGTCGTGGTCGCCGGTGTGCAGGAAGGCTTGTGGCCGAGTCTGCGGGCGCGGGGCACCCTGCTCGGCATCGAATCGCTCATCGATGCGGTGTCGGGTGCCGACGGTGGCGAGCATGCGTCGGTGCGGTTGTCGCGCATGGCACCACTGCTCGCCGACGAGCGCAGGCTGTTCCTCGTCGCCTGCAGCCGAGCCCGCACACACCTGCTGGTCACCGCGGTCGACTCGGTGAGCGGCGATACCGAACTCGTACGTTCGCGGTTCGTCGACGAACTGCTCGGCGGCGACGATCCCGACGCCGTGCCCGACTCCGAGATGCCCGAAGAGGTGCGCATCCGGGTGCTCGCGTTGCCCGCGCTCGTCGCCGAGCTGCGCAGCGTGGTGTGCGATCCGCTGGTTGCCGAACACGAACCGGAGCGGCAGCGCACGGCGGCCGCGCAACTGGCCCGGCTCGCCCGCGCGGGCGTGCGCGGTGCCCACCCCGACGAGTGGTACGGCACTTCCGATCCCAGCACCGCGGCGCCGTTGTGGGATCCCGGCGACGACGCGGTCCGGTTGTCGCCGTCCACCGTCGAACAACTCGTCACCTGCCCGCTGCGATGGATGTTCGAGCGGCACGGAGGTGCCGACGGCGAGAACAGTCACGCCGTCACCGGCACGCTCGTCCACACGCTCGTGCAGGCCCTCGCCGGCCGTATCCCACCCGAGCGCATCGATCAGGCTCTCGAAAAAGCCTGGGATTCAGTCGATTTGGGGTCCGAGTGGTATGCGAAACGTGAACTCGAACGCACCCGCCGCATGCTCGACACGTTCTCGACCTGGCTGCAGGGCACGCGCAACGACCTCACCGAGATCGGCGTCGAGGTCAGTGTCGACGGAATACTCGAACCCCCCTCCGACGACCTGCCGCGCGTGCGGCTGAAAGGTCGCATCGACCGGCTCGAACGCGACCCCGATGGGCGGCCCGTCGTCGTCGACGTCAAGACCGCGAAGAATCCCGTGTCCAAGGACGCCGCGCGCGACCACGCACAGCTCGCCGCGTACCAGGTGGCGGCTGCTGCCGGAGCGATCGAAGGGGAACCGGCGTCGTCGCCCGGCGGTGCCCGGCTGGTGTTCGTGGCCAAACCTCACAACAAGGAAGGCGCGACCCAGCGTTTACAGCCGCCCCTCGACGAAGAGGGCCTCGCCCACTGGCGCGAGGTGATCCACGAGGCGGCCGCGGCGACGCAGGGACCGCAGTTCCTCGCGCAGGTCAACGACGGCTGCCGGCATTGCCCGGTGCTGTCCAGTTGCCCTGCCCACGACGAAGGAAGGCAGGTGACGGACGGATGACCACCCCCGCAGTGAGTGCCGCCCGGCTGGCCGAGGCGCTCGGACAACATCCACCGACCGCCGAGCAGGCCGCCGTCATCGAAGCGCCCATGGGGCCCGTGCTCGTCGTGGCGGGTGCCGGAGCAGGCAAGACGGAGACGATGGCCGCACGGGTGGTGTGGCTCGTCGCCAACGGGCTTGTCGAACCGGAACAGGTGCTGGGCCTCACCTTCACGCGCAAGGCCGCCCAACAGCTCACCGCCCGCATCCGAACCCGTCTCGCGAAACTCGCAGGCTCGGCCCTGATCCGGGATCTGGACCCGGAGGGAGGCCTGCGCGCCCGCATCCTCGCCGGTGAGCCCGAGGTGGGTACCTACCACGCGTACGCCGGCCGGTTGCTCGGCGAGCACGGCTTGCTGCTGCCGATCGAACCGACGGCAACGCTCCTGTCGGAAACGGAATTGTGGCAGGTCGCCCACCGGGTCGTCAGTGCGTGGGACGGCGAACTCGATACCGACCGCAGCCCGGCGTCGGTGACGGAGGCGGTGCTCGCGCTGTCCGGCCAGCTCGCCGAACATCTCGTCGAGCCGGAAGACCTTCGCGAGGCGCACACCGAACTCGACAAGCTGATCCATACGCTGCCGGCAGGGCCGGGCCAGCGCGGCGGACCGTCGAAAACGCTTCTCGGATACCTGGAGACACAGCACGACCGGTTGCAGTTGCTCCCGCTCGTCCAGCGACTGTCCGACACCCTCCGCAGGGAAGGCGCCCTGGACTTCGGCAGTCAGATGTCGCTCGCCGCGCGGGTCGCCCGCGATCATTACGAAGTGGGCGCCGGGGAACGCGAACGGTTCCGGGCCGTGCTGCTCGACGAATACCAGGACACCGGTCACTCGCAGCGCGTGCTGCTCGGATCGCTGTTCGGAGGTGCTCAGGACCCGAATCTCGCGGTCACCGCCGTGGGCGACCCGATGCAGTCGATCTACGGCTGGCGCGGCGCCTCGGCGGCGAACCTCCCGCGATTCGCCACCGACTTCGCGTTGCCGGGCGGGCGTCCCGCGCCCACCCTCGAACTGCTGACCAGCTGGCGCAATCCTCCCGAAGCCCTGGACCTCGCGAACGTCTCGTCCGAACCCCTGCGCGATCGTGGCGTGGCGGTCAGCCGCCTGCGGCCCCGGCCCGACGCCGTGCCCGGCGACGTGCGGTTGGCGCTGCACACCGACATCGACGCCGAGCGCAACTGGGTCGCCGACCGCATCGCCGCGGAGTACGCAGCCGCGCGCGAGGCCGGAAAACCACCGCCGAGTGCGGCGGTGCTGGTGCGGCGCAACGCCGACGCCGCCCCGATCGCCGAAGCCCTGCGTGCCCGCGACCTGCCGGTGGAGGTCGTCGGCATCGGGGGCTTGTTGCACACGCCCGAGGTCGCCGACCTGCTCGCCATGTTGCGGCTCGCGGCCGACCCGCTGGCCGGCAGTGCGGCCGTGCGTGTGCTGACCGGTGCCCGGTGGCAGATCGGCGCGGCCGATCTGAAGGCACTGTGGCGACGCGCCCAGACACTCGCCATCGCCGGTCGCTACGGAGTGGCCGGTGCCGTCACCGACCCCGAGGCGCTCGACGAGGCACTCGATTCCTCGCTGCCCGGCGAATACGCCGACCAGGCGGGCCTGGCAGACGCCATCTCCGATCCGGGTGATCCGGGCCAGTACTCGGAATTCGGGTTCGCGCGCATCACCGCGCTGGCCCGCGAACTCGCCTCGCTGCGTGAGCGTCTCGGCCAGCCGCTCACCGAACTCGTTGCCGAGGTCGAACGGGTCCTCGGAATCGGTATCGAAGCGGAAGCGCGAGTCGGTGGTCGCGGCGGTATCGCCGGCCGTGAGCACCTCGACGCGTTCGCCGATGTGGTGGCGTCGTATGCGGCGCGCACCCACGCGACCCTCGGTGGACTGCTCGGCTACCTCGCGGCCGCGGAGGAGATCGAAAAGGGGCTCGCGCCGGGTGAGGTCGAAGTCGACCCCGAACGGGTGCAGATACTCACCGTCCATTCGGCGAAGGGGCTCGAATGGGAGGTCGTGGCGGTTCCGCACGTCACCGCGGGCGTCTTTCCGTCCTCGTCTGCCGCCGCGACGTGGCTGGGGTCCGTCACCGAATTGCCCCCGCAGCTGCGTGGCGACCGCGCGATGCCGGGCGACGATCCAGGGTCGAGCACCGACGGGGTGCCGGTGCTCGAACTCGACGACATCTTCGATCGCAAGATGCTCGAGAACGCCATCGACCGCCACAAGGGTGCCCTCAAGAGTCGCAAGCTCGACGAGGATCGCCGGTTGTTCTATGTCGCGCTCACCCGCACCGAGCGTGCCCTGTTCGTGTCGGGTCACCACTGGGGCGATACGGGGGCCGAACCGAAGGGCCCGTCCGAGTTCCTCGAGGAGATGCACGAATTGGTCTCGGCGCGAAGCGAACTGGGGACGATCGAGGTGTGGGAGCCGGCACCGGAACCCGGTGCTCGTAACCCCATGACGGAGTCGCCCCGCAGTGCCACCTGGCCTCGCGACCCGCTCGGTTCGCGTCGTGCCGACGTCCAGCGGGGAGCTGCGCTCGTGCTCTCGGCACTCGACGCCGGCGAACCGAATCCGCCCGGCAGCAGCGAGGACGATCCGGACGACTGGGCAGCCGACGTCGATGCGTTGCTCGCCGAACGGGAACAGCGGTTCGAACGGGCCGCCGAGGTGATGCTCCCGGCCCAGCTGTCGGTCAGCCAACTGGTCGACCTCGCGACCGACCCGGAGGCGCTGGCAGCACGTCTGCGTCGTCCGCTGCCGTTCCGGCCGAACCCACTGGCGCGCCGGGGTACCGCCTTCCACGCGTGGCTCGAACGCCGTTTCGGCGCAACGCGTCTGCTCGACCTCGACGAACTTCCCGGCGCCGACGACGAAGGCGGCGACGAATCCCACTTCGAGCGGCTGCAGGAGGCGTTCCTGCGGTCGCCGTGGGCTGCCCGCAACCCGGTCGAGGTGGAAGTCCCGTTCGAGACGTCGCTGGGCGGCACCGTCATCCGTGGTCGCATCGATGCGGTGTTCGAGGATCCCGACGGAGGCTGGACGGTCATCGACTGGAAGACCGGTGCCGAGCCCGACGCGGACGCACTGGCGTCGGTCGGTCTGCAGCTGGCCGCATATCGGCTGGCGTGGGCGCAGCTCATGGCGGCCCGCATCACACGCATCACCGGGCGACCGGCCGAGCCTCCATTGAACAAGGTGCGTGCGGCATTCCATTACGTCCGTACGGGCCGCACCGTCGCACCCGGAGATCTCCCCGGCGCGGCCGCGATGGAACAGCTCGTGCGGGGTGCCGGGGACGACTCTGCCCGGGACGATTCTGCCGGGGATGCCGGACAGCGGGGGGAGCCCGCCTCCTAGCCGGTGTGGGGCGGCGGCGCGCTGTCGGAAGGTGCAGCAGCGCCGGAGGAGGCCGCGGCGTGGTCGAGGAGGGACAGGTAGGCGTCGAGTGTCCCCGCGCCGGCAAGGAGGTCCCGGCTGCGCACAGCCAGCCGCGCCTGCCAGGAGTCGAGGAACCGGCTCAGTGCGTCCGCACCGCCCGCGTCGCGCAGCGATGCGAGGAACCGGGCGACCTGGCGCAGCGGGTAGCCGCCCCGGCGCAACTGTCGTGCGATCTCGGCGTCGTGCACGGACTCGGCACCGAACATGCGGTAACCGGTCGCGCGATCACGTTCGGGCCGGAGGATTCCCTGGGACTCCCACGCCCGCAGCGTCGCCGCGTGAACTCCGAGCCTTCGTGCCAGTTCGCCCACCGTGAGGGGCGCACCCGGGACGGAAGCAGGTGCCGTCGCGGTGAGACCACCGAGAACCGTCGCGACCTCTGTTCGGGTGTCGCGTTCGGCGAGCACCTCGACGTGTGTCGCGTCGATCAGCCGGTAGGCGGACTCGGTGTCGTGCCGATTGACCGCACGCATGATGTCCGTCGCTCGCCGGTGCCCGTGTCCGCGCCGCAACGTGAGGAAGGTCCGCAGAGCCTGCGCGTGAAGAGGGGTGTAATACCGGTAGCCGGCCTCGGTGCGCCCGGTCGGCGGGAAGATGCCCGCATCGTCGTAATTGCGGATCGCCTGTGCGGACAACCCGTGTTCGCGGGCGAGGTCGACGGGCCGCATCGTATTTCCTTTGTTTGAGGCTTGGATCTCCCTGTCGTGGGCCGATAGGAGACAACCTTCACCCGATTCTTCAACGATAGCGTCGAAGGCAGGTTTTCCTGGAAGGAGAATTCATGTCTACGACCACGTCGCCGACCGAGATCTGCCGGCAATTGGACACGCCCGGAGATCTGGGAAGCGCGTTCGACGAGTTGCTTGCCACGCGGCAGGAACCCCCGAGCCTGCTCGCCCTCGGCGAGCCGACCCACGGAATCGCTGCATTCCCGTTGCTGCGCAACGAACTTCTCTGTCACCTCGTCGAACGCGGATACCGCTCGATCGTGCTGGAGACCGATGTCCTCGCCGCTTCTGTCGTCGACAACTATGTCGGGGGCGGGGCAACGGAGATCGACGATGTCCTCGAGCGCGGTTTCAGTCATGGTTTCGGCCGCGTCCCCGGCAACCGCGAACTCGTCGAATGGCTCCGCGGTTACAACACCGGTCGTCCCGCGCGGGATCGGGTGCGCTTCTACGGATTCGACGCCCCGGTGGAATTCTCCGGCGCACCCAGTCCACGACACGCACTGTCCGTCGTTCTGGAGTACCTACCCGCTGCGCTGCATCCGGACTCGGCCGGGGACATCGACGGACTGCTCGGCGACGACACGGCCTGGACGAACCCGGACGCGATGCGCGACCCGGCCGCGTCCATCGGGGACTCCGAGCGTGCTCGCGCCCTGCGCCTGGTCGCGGACGACCTCGTCAGCGTGCTGCGCCGTGCAGCGCCCGTCCTCGCTCCCGCCGATCCGGTGGCGTACGACGATGCCCTCGCGTACGCGCACACCGCGCGGGGTCTGCTTCGCTACCACGCGGCCATGGCGCACACCGCGTCGGACCGCATCGCCACCCTGCTCAGCCTGCGCGCCGCCATGATGGCCGAGAACCTTCTCACGATCGTGTCCAAGGAGAAGGGCCGTGGGCCGAGCCTGGTGTTTGCGCACAACGCCCACCTCCAGCGAACGCAGTCGTCCATGCCGGTCGACAACGAGGGAGCGATAGGGCCAAGTGCCGGTGCGCTCGTCGGCTTTGCTCTCGGAGAGCGCTACATGTTCGTTGCCGCGGACGCCGGGCTGCACCCCCGTCCAGGCACCCTTCAGGGCACACTCGCCGAGGCGACCGCACGGCGCGCCATGTTCCCTGCGAAGCCCTTGCACGCTGCCCTTCCGCGCTCGCTCGGCACGGGCGAACCCATTGTCCGAGGACATATTCCGCTGAGTCCGGCCGACGTGGAGCGCGCCGACGCGATCGTCTTCGTTGCCGACACCGACGGGCACCAGCACCAGTACTGGTAACGCGCCACATCGATGACGCGCAGACCAGAGGCACATCCGCGGTCTGCATCAGGTGGACACGAGGCTCAGGCCCGTGAAAACCCGCCGGCCTGTGAAACCCGCTGTGCGGGGCCCCCGCGCGCCGTTACGCTCGTAGGCACCGTTCGACGGAAAGGGGCGGCCGTGTCGACCTTTGTGCTGTTGCCGGGAGCAGGGTCGGACTCCTGGTACTGGCACCGGGTGGTGCCGATGCTCGAGGGACGCGGGCACGACGCGCTCGCCGTCGATCTCCCGTACGCCGACGACAACGAGAACCAGGACTCGTACGCAGACTTCGTGGTTGCGGCGCTCGGCGATGCTCCCGGACCCCTCGTGGTGGTGGCCCAATCGATGTCGGCGTTCACCGCCGTTCGTATCGCAGAGCGGTGTGCTGTGGACGAACTCGTGCTGGTGGCACCGATGATCCCTGCGCCCGGCGAATCACCGGCGCAGTGGTGGGGCGACGTCGGGCACGAGGATGCTCAGCGGGAGCAGGCCGTCGCGGACGGACGGGACCCCGATGCACCGCTCGACATACGGGAGTTGTTCTTCCACGACATCCCGGACGCCGTCACCGAGGAAGCGTTCGCCCACGAGGAGACGCGCCTGTCGGACGCGGCGTTCGAACCCGCCTGGGATGCCGAGCGCTGGCCCGACGTTCCGGTGCGGGTTGTCGCAGGCCGGCGCGACCGGTTGTTCCCGCTCCCGTTCCTGACGGCACTGTCCCGTGCGCGCGTCGGTGTCGAGCCGGTGGTCGTCGACTCGGGACACCTTGTGGCACTTGCGCGCCCGTCCGAACTCGTCGACATTCTCCTCGGTGCGTAGACGCACGGGTCAGCGGCGGTGCGCCCCCGGGGCGAGGCGACGCACCTCGAGGGCCGCGGTGACGAGAGGGATCTGCAGCGGCAGCCGTGCCACCGCGACGGCCTTTGCCACCGGTGAGATCCGGTCGCTGCGCAGCCACGTGACGGCCATCTGCGCGTTCGCAGGGAACACCGCGAGAAACAGCGCAGCAGCCAGCGCGCCACCCGTCCGGCGGGTACGCGGCACCACGAGCGCGAGCCCGACCCCGATCTCGGCGACTCCCGAGACGTAGGTGTAGGTGCGGGCGGAACCGGGCAGCGCGCGGGGGACGATGCCGTCGAAGGGTTGCGGTCGGACGAAGTGCATCGTGCCTGCGCCGAGGAGCAATGCGGCGAGCCGCAACGCCGGTCGTCGGGACGGTTGGGTGGACATGGGCGCCACAGTAGCGGGCGGCGCGTAGGCTGCGATCCGGAATCGATGGCCGTCCGGCATCGCTACGGTGTAAGTGAGGTCCCCCCTGGGGACCGAGACGAGGTGGAGTAGGCACGATGCCCGGTAGATTGCGTGCGAGGTTCAGTCGCTCCGATCAGCTCACCGAGCGTCCGGACTTCGCGTTGGTGGGCGTCCTCCGGGTGCCGGAAGAGCAGACGAGTCCCGGAATCGCGATTGCGCGTCGCATCGGTTACGCCTTCGCGGCGCTGCTGTTCGCGGTGGTGGTCGTCTACCTCGACCGCGACGGGTACCGCGACGCGCAGGGCAACGCGTTGTCGTTGCTGGACTGCCTGTATTACGCGACCGTGTCGCTGTCGACCACCGGGTACGGCGACATCACTCCGTTCACACCCGAAGCGCGCCTGATCAACGTTCTCGTGATCACCCCGCTGCGGGTGTTCTTCCTGATCGTGCTGGTCGGAACGACGTTGTCGGCTCTGACCGCGAGTTCACGACAAGCATTCAAGATCCAACGATGGAGGCGCCGCGTGCGTAATCACACCGTCGTCATCGGCTACGGCACCAAGGGCCGTACCGCCGTCGACGCCATGCTGGGCGACGGTGTCGCCCCATCCGACATCGTGGTGGTGGACACCGATCCCGTCGTCCTGGAATCCGCGGCCGGGCAGGGGTTGGTGACGGTCCAGGGTTCGGCGACCAAGTCGGACGTTCTCCGCCTCGCGGGTGTGCAGCACGCCGCCGCTGTCATCGTCGCCGCGAACCGCGACGACACCGCGGTGCTGGTGACTCTGAGTGCCCGCGAGATCGCCCCCAAGGCCAAGATCGTCGCCGCGATCCGCGAGTCCGAGAACACGCACCTGCTGCGGCAGTCCGGTGCCGACTCGGTGGTCATCTCCTCCGAGACCGCGGGCCGCCTGCTGGGTATCGCTACGACGACACCCAACGTGGTCGAGATGATCGAGGACCTGCTCACCCCCGAAGCCGGATTCGCCATCGCCGAACGTGACGTGGAACCGTCGGAGATCGGCGGTTCGCCGCGACACCTCAAGGACATCGTCCTTGCCGTGGTGCGCGACGGCCGGATGTGGCGGATCGGCTCGCCCGAGGTGGATGCGGTGGAGGCCGGCGACAAGCTGCTCTACATCCGGCTCGTGGGCACGCAGCCGGGCGCGATGCGCGGCTAGTGTGCTCGAAGTGACCAGTTTCTCTCTGTCCGGTACCCCACTCCTGTCGCGCACCGTCGTCGAGCGCGCCGAAGAGCTTCGCTCCGACGAGGACGCGCTGCGGGCGGGGTGGGCGGACGCGAAACTCCTGAAGGTGGACCGACGGGGACAGGTGCCCGTGGCGGACGGGGCACTGGTGTTCCGTGCCGCCGCGGAACTCGGCCCCGAGCCGGCCCCCGGGGCGGTGTTTCTCGGTGTGCGCGACGAGCGGCACGTGTGGGCCGTCCGCGTACTCGCACAGACGGGAGAGGTTGCGGACCTGCGCAAGGTCGGCGACGCACTCGACGACGCGGACGCGGACCTGATGGTGAGTGCGGTGGCCTTGCTCAACTGGCACGACCGGGCAGGGTTCAGCGCGGTCGACGGTTCCGTCACCGAACCCACCATGTCCGGATGGTCGCGGATCAGTTCCGAGACCGGGCACGAGGAATTCCCGCGCACGGACCCGGCGGTCATCTGCCTGGTGCACGACGGCGGCGACAGGGTGCTGCTCGGGCGTCAACCCGTGTGGCCGGAGCGGCGCTTCTCCGTCCTGGCAGGATTCGTGGAGGCGGGCGAATCGCTGGAATCGTGTGTGGTGCGGGAGATCCGCGAAGAAGTCGGCGTCGACGTGCGTGACATCCGCTACCTCGGAAGCCAGCCGTGGCCGTTTCCGCGGTCGTTGATGCTCGGGTTCGCGGCCGTCGCCGACCCCGCTCAGCCCCTGGAATTCCGGGACGGCGAGATCGGCGAGGCGCGATGGTTCACTCGCGACGAGGTGCGGAACGCACTCGAGGCCGGCGACTGGGCGTCGGCCGACGAGGTGCCTCTGCTGCTGCCGGGCTCGATCTCCATTGCCCGGGGCATGCTCGAAGGATGGGCCCGGGGCTGATCCGGGCTGTTACAGACCGAGCGCGCGCTTGACCGCCGACAGCGGCGGGTTGGTGGCGGTGGTGCCGTCTGCGTACTTGACGGTCGGCACGATGTGGTTGCCGTCGTTGACACTGCCGACGAATTCCGCTGCCGAGGGATCGGCCTCGATGTCGATCTCGGTGTAGGCGATGCCGTTCTCGTCGAGCTGCTTCTTCAGACGCTTGCAGTAGCCGCACCACGTGGTGGAGTAGACGGTCAAGGCGGGTGCATCGGTGGTGGTCATGACTTCGAGAACATCACAGCCGCCGCGATCTGTTCCGACCGGTCCCCGAATGTGGTCGCGGACACACCGGATATGCCTGCACAGGATGTGCGGCGTCGCGTTGTCGGTTCGCACTGTCATGATGGAGGCCATGCGTGTGGATGCGGTTGCGGACGGCCTGGACCCTCAACAGGCGGCGGCTGTGCGGGCGCCGCGTGGCCCCGTGTGTGTGCTGGCCGGCGCCGGGACGGGCAAGACCCGCACCATCACCCGCCGCATCGCGCACCTCGTCTCCGACGGGCACGTCGCCGCCGGCCAGGTTCTGGCAGTCACCTTCACCGCGCGGGCTGCGGGGGAGATGCGCTCGCGGCTCCGTGAACTGGGGGTCGGTGCACCGGGACCGTCGGTGCAGGCCCGCACCTTCCACGCCGCGGCGCTGCGGCAGTTGCGGTATTTCTGGCCGCAGGTCGTCGGCGACACTCCGTGGCAGTTGCTCGATCGCAAGTTCTCCGTCGTCTCGCAGGCAGCACATCGGTGCGGCTTCCCGACCGACACCGACACCGTGCGCGACCTGCTCTCGGAGATCGAGTGGTCCAAGGGGTCGCTGATCGCGCCGGAAGACTATCCGGCCACGGTCGCGCGGGTCCGCCGCGAGCCGCCGGCCGCCGCCGAGCGCGTCGCAGCGGTGTACGAGATGTACGAATCGCTGAAGTTCCGCGGCGACGAAGGGTTCTACCTGGACTTCGACGATCTGTTGTTGCACACGGCCGCCGCGCTCGAGGACAACACCGCTGTCGCCGACGAGTTCCGCGACCGCTACCGCTGTTTCGTCGTCGACGAATACCAGGACGTGACGCCGCTGCAACAGCGCGTGCTCGACGCATGGCTCGGGGACCGCGACGATCTCACCGTGGTCGGCGACGCCAACCAGACCATCTACTCGTTCACGGGCGCGTCGCCCAAGTACCTGCTCGATTTCTCGCGCCGGTTCCCCGACGCCACCGTCGTCCGGCTCGAGCGCGACTACCGCTCGACCCCGCAGGTGGTGGAACTGGCCAACCGCGTCATCGGCGAAGCCCGCGGGCGGATCGCCGGCACCCGGCTGAAACTGATCGGGCAGCGGCCGCCCGGCCCGGAACCCACGTTCGCCGAGTACGACGACGAACCCGCGGAGGCGAAGGCGACCGCGAAGGCCATCGCAAAACTGCTGCGCGACGGCGTGCCGGCGTCGGAAATCGCGGTGCTGTACCGGATCAACGCGCAATCGGAAGTGTACGAGCAAGCCTTCACCGAGACCGGCATCCCGTATCAGGTGCGCGGCGGCGAGGGGTTCTTCAACCGCGCCGAGGTGCGGCAGGCGATCAACGCGCTTCGGCAGGTCGACGCGCGCAACGACCTGCCCGACGGAGCCGATCGCGGCAGCCATCTCGTCACGCTGGTCCGGGCCACGTTGGTGCCGCTCGGCCTGACCGACACCGAACCCACCGGTGCGCAGGCCCGGGAACGGTGGTCGTCGCTGGTGGCGCTGGTCCAGCTCACGGAAGAACTGCTCGAGCACGAACCCGAGCTGACCCTCACCGGTCTGCTGCGCGACCTCGCGGCCCGCGCCGAATCGCGGCAGCCCCCGACGGTGCAGGGCGTGACTCTGGCATCGCTGCACGCCGCGAAGGGCCTCGAGTGGGACGCGGTGTTCCTCGTCGGGCTCACCGACGGCACCCTGCCGATCACCCACGTCACCGGAGACAAGGACACCCCTCCGGACGAAGCGGGTATCGAGGAGGAACGCCGTCTGCTCTACGTCGGCGTCACCCGCGCCCGGGTGCACCTGTCGCTGTCGTGGGCGTTGGCGCGCACCGAAGGCGGGCGCCGCTCACGGCGGCGGTCCCGCTTCCTGAACGGGTTGATCCCCGACAGTTCTCCGGCGTCGAAGATCGTCGAGCCGGCCTCACCGAAGAAGAAGCGTCCGCAGTGCCGGATCTGCGGTAAGCCGCTCCTGGGCACCACCTCGACGATGCTCGGGCGTTGCGAGGGCTGTCCGTCCGACCTCGACGAGGAACTGCTCGTCGCGCTGAAGGAATGGCGCCGCGAGCGATCGAAGGAGCTCAAGGTCCCCGCCTACGTCGTGTTCAGCGACAACACCCTGGTGGCGATCGCGGAACAACAGCCGCGCGACGACCGCGCGCTCGTCTCGATTCCGGGCATCGGCGCGAAGAAGCTCGAGCAGTACGGCGCCGACGTGCTCGCGCTCGTGCGGGGCGAACGTACCGCGGCAACGCTAGATATCTAGGCCTACCGGCTCCACGCAGAGGCAGAAGTGGTGGCCTGCGGGGTCGCGGTACACCCGGAAGTTCTTTGTGCTCGACGGATCGTCGACGCGGGTCGCGCCGAGGTCGAGCGCGAGACGTTCGGCGTCCTCGAATTCGGGGACGTAGAAGTCGAGGTGGACGTGCACACTTTCGGAAGGCCAGCGCGCGGGCGTGAAATCGGGTGCGCGTTGGAATGCGAGCGAATTCGCGTCGTCGCGCGCGAGTTCGACCCAATCGTCGTCGTCCCGCGCGGTGGTCCAGCCGAGCAGGTCCCGGTAGAAGCCCGCGAGCGCGCGCGGATCGGGACAATCGAGAACCGATACACATTTCGTTGTCGACAGTGGCATGGCCGGGACTCTAGTCCCGCGTGAGGGTGCGAGCGGCGAATCGAACCACGCTCGACAAAAATTGGACAAAACCGCAGGTAGAAAATAACTTGTGCTGATCGCACCAGCATTACTATTGTGTATTGCATTGCCACGGGAGAAGCCCGTGCGTGACGACGAAAGCGAGGTGGCCCGTGATGATCAGCATCAATTATGCGGCCGTCGCTCCCGTCGTGGCGCGCGCCGCATCCGCCGCCGCCCCGCGCACATGGCGTCGGCGCGCAGTAGCCTTCTCGTCCGTGGCCGGACGACTCGTCGGGACACCTACGCGGTAGTCCCTTCCGACTCCAGGCCACGGACAACCGCCCAGCGGACCGTGGCCTTTGTCTTTTCGGCCGGAGTTCGCATCGCATCTCTTTCGATCGAACCTCTAGGAGTCCTCGTGCCGAGCGAAAACCCTTCGACCGCATCAGGTGTCGGCGAAAACACCCTCCGTGCGGGCGATCCTCTGCCCTGTCACGGTGACGATCCCGATCTGTGGTTTGCCGAGGCCCCGGCAGATCTGGAACTGGCGAAATCGCTGTGCGCCGGATGCCCCGTACGCGCGCGCTGTCTCGCCGCAGCGCTCGACCGCGAAGAACCGTGGGGAGTGTGGGGCGGCGAAATCATCCACCAGGGCGCGGTGGTCGCCCGGAAACGCCCCCGCGGGCGACCCCGGAAGACGGTCGTCGCCGAACCGCGAAAAGAACTGGTGTACGCCTGAATCGGCTGCCCGGCCCCGACTACTCCTCGGTGAAGCCGGGCAGCCATTCGGAGAGAATCGCCATATAGGGAGCCTGCGCGTCGAGTTGCGCGCAGATACCCACCGACCCGAGCAGAACGCGGAAGATGCTTGCGTATTCCGGTGGCAGGTTCAACGTCCGTGCAGTCCGGAACTGTGCACTCGAGAAATCCGTCGCGGTGCCCGCCACCTTCTGCAGCCACGCCCGCGTGAAATGGAACGACTCGGTCTGAATCGGGTCGGTGAAGGGCCGTAGGTAGTCGGCGATCTCCTGATCGGTGACAGTGCGGCCGGGGAGTACGAACTTCTCGTCGTAGAGCAGGGCGGTCAGCTCGTCGAAACGTTCCTCGAGGGCGAGTCGCACCATGCGCCCGAGCACCGGGGGGAATCCGTCCGGCATCGCGGCGGTGGCACCGAAGTCGATCACGCCGAGTCGTCCGTCCTCGAGCAACATGAAGTTGCCGGGATGCGGATCACAGTGCAGCAGACCGGCTCTGGCCGGACTGCAGAAGTGGAATTCGGCGAGGAGCGCCCCCGCGCGGTCACGTTGCTCGCGGGTGCCCTCGTTGATGATCACCGACAGCGGCGTGGCGGAAAGCCATTCCGTCACCATCACTTTCGGCGCACTGGCCACCACGCGGGGGATGAGAAACTTCTCGTCGCCGTCGAAGGCCCGCGCGAATGCCCGCTGGCTGTCGGCTTCGGTGCGATAGTCGAGTTCTTCCTCGGTGCGGGCGGTCAGTTCGTCGAGGAGCGCCCTGACGTCCGCGCCCGGCATCATGGTCGCGAATACTCCCGCGAACCGCGACAACGTCCGCAAGTCCGCGCGCAGTGCTTCGTCGGCCCCGGGGTACTGCACCTTCACGGCGACGTCGCGTCCGTCGGACCACACCGCGCGGTGCACCTGCCCGATGCTCGCCGAGGCCGTGGGCACGTCGTCGAAGGATTGGAATCGCTCGCGCCACTTCGTGCCGAGTTGCTGATCGAGCACACGGTGCACGGACTTGGCCGGAAGGGGAGGTGCTGCCGCCTGCAGCTTGGTCAGTGCCTCGCGATACGGCTCCGCGAATTCCTCCGGGACAGCGGCCTCCATGACACTGAGAGCCTGCCCGAACTTCATGGCGCCGCCCTTGAGCTCACCGAGCACCGTGAACAACTGCTCGGCGGCCTTCGCAGTCATCTCGGCGTCGATCTCGCCGCGATCACCACCTGCGAGGCGCCGGCCGAAACCTACAGCGGCGCGTCCGGCGATGCCCAGCGGGATGCTCGCGAGTTTGGCGGTACGCGAAGAGCTTCTGCGAGGGATGTCTGACACGCTCCCCATCATGCCTGAACGGGGACGGGGATAGTCGGGCAGTCGCAGTCGGGATGGCGGTGCCACCTGCGGGTGATGAGCTGTGTCCTGCGGATATCCCACTCGATCGTGCGGTCGAGGGCGAGCGCACCGGCGCCCGCGATCCGCGTGGGCGACGCAGTGTCGGCGAAGAACAGATCGAGTTGCGCCAGCGCGGCCGCGACGGTGGCGCCGATCACGGAGCGCTCGGCTCGTCCCTCCCGCCCGGACAACTGTGCCGCGAGCCGCGGCCACGACGGGTCGGCGTCGGTGCGAGCCAGGTCGGCGCAGCGCAGGCAGCTGGTACGGCCGGGAACAACGAACGGGCCGATGACGCCGCGGCCGTCACGTACGCGGACCGCCAGATGAGGGACCCGGTGGCGCATCAGGATCTGCACGAGACGCGGATCTGGCACCTGGGTGTCGGCGAGCACGACGCAGTCCGGTAGCCGGGTGGTGAGACCGGCGTCGTCGGTACGTGGAACCGACCGGAACCACCTCGTGTCCCACAGCGACAGATGCGGGGCGAGCGCGTGTGCGAGGGGCCCCGCCCCGTACAACCGCACGCACGGCGGAGACGACGCGGCCGCGATTGCGGGTCGCGCCGGCCGCACGGATCCGGCGCCGACCAGTTCGTCGAGGAGCGCCCGGACAGCGGGTGCCGGCAGGCCGCGCGCTGCGGCCGCCTCGACGACAGCCTCGTACGGCAGGCTCCCGTCCAGCAGTACGAGCAGGGCGCGGACATCGAACGCGTCCATACCGTCGGGCGGCACGACGACTGCGGCAGTGTCGGGACCCCACCCGAGCTGCACCGAACCGTCGGCTCGGTGCAGCACCAGCACATCGGGATCGAGGACGAGACCTGTGGCCGCCCGCACGGGGGATGTCATACGGGCAGCATCACAGGCATCCGGCCCGCCGCGGTCGCCCCCGACGATGTTGTCCACAGGGCGATCGCGGCTTCTATCAGCGACGACGTGGTGTCAGGAATTCTTTCCGGAATCGTCGTCCGGCTCGCGGTCGGCGGTGTCGTCCCCGCCGTCCTGATCCTTCTCGGCACGCTCGCGTTCCATCGTTTCGCGGAGCTGTGCGATCGGATCCTCGAAGGCACTGGTGCCTCCACCGATGACGCGGTCGACGAACGCGGCGGGATTGTCCAGATCCGACGAATCCGGCAACAGGTCCGGGTGCTCCCACACCTTGTCGCGCGCGTCCGCTCCGGCGTCGGTGGTGAGCCGACGCCACAGCGCGGCGGCTTCCCGCAGCTTGCGGGGACGGAGTTCGAGACCGACGAGGGTCGCGAAGGTCTGCTCGGCGGGTCCGCCGGTGGCCCTGCGGCGACGCAGCGTCTCGCTCAGCGCCGCCACACCGGGGAGCCGGTCGCCGAGGGCATCGATCACGACTGTCTCGACCCAGCCCTCGACCAGCGCGAGCATCGTCTCCAGTCGCTCGAGCGCTGCCAGTTGTTCGGGCGTGGTCTGCGGCTCGAAGGCACCCTGCTTGAGGATTTCCTCGATCTTGGACGGATCGCTCAGCGCGGACGGGTCGAGGCCTTGGGCCAGATCTTCGATCGACGACATGTCCATGCGAATTCCGCGGGCGTATTCCTCGACGATCGCGAGGAGCCGCTGGCGCAGCCACGGCACGTGGCTGTAGAGCCGCTGATGCGCGGCTTCCCGCGCGGCGATGAACACGAGGATTTCCTGGGCGGGTTGTTCGAGGCCCTCACCGAACTCCTCGATGGCAGCGGGCAGCAGGGCGGCGGTGCCGGCCGGGCCCAGCGGCAGGCCGATATCGGTGGAGGTCATGACCTCCTTGGACAGCTGGCCCAGTGCCTGACCGAGCTGGGAACCGAACGCGACCCCGCCCATCTGGGAGAACATGCCCATCATCGGTCCGGCCATCGCGCGGGCCTCCTCGGGCAGGCCCTGCAGCATCATGCCGTTGACCTGCTCGGCAATGGGATCGCACAGGCGCTTCCAGGTGTCGAGGGTGTTCTCGAGCCACTCGACGGGCGTCCAGGCGACGGTCTTGGTGGCGCCGGCGGGCAGCGTCGTCGCCGCGTCGAGCCACAATTCCGCGAGCCGCGACGCGTCGCGCACTGCGTCGGCCGTCCCCGCGGAGACAGGAGTGACCGAACCGATCTGCTGGCGCGCGAGCTTCGAGGCGATCTCGTAGTTCACGGGGCCGGCCCCGCCGGTGCCCATCGCGCTGCCCATCCCGGCGAGCATCTGGCCGAACTGGCTGAGCATCTGCCCGAACTGGGCGGGATCGAAGCCCTGCGCACCGAACGGGTTGTCGCCACCACCGCCGGGAAGGCCGAAGCCGAACGGCGACCCACCCCCGCCTCCTGAACCCTCGTCCTTTTTGCGGTCGGGGTCGTCGTCGGGATTCGAGAATCCGAAGGGCGTGTCACTCATGTTCTCAACGGTACAAGGCGCGCCGTCGGAGCACGGGCATCGTGGTCACGCTGACCGCGAACACGATCGGCCCGATACTCTGGCCGGGTGAATCGACGCTTCGTGATGCCTCTCGCCGTGCTGCTCCCGGTTCTCACCCTCGTCCTGATCGCATTCAATCTGACCGTTCCCTATGTCGCACTCGGTCCCGGGCCCACGTTCGACACACTCGGCGACGTGGACGACAAGCCGGTCATCGAGATCGAGGGCGTCGAGACGGACGAGACGACGGGCAGCCTGGTGATGACGACCGTCGGTGTCACCGACAATCTCAACCTCGCGCAGACGGTGACGGCGTGGCTCAGCGGCCGGTACGGACTGGCGCCACGTGAGCAGGTGTATCCGCCCAACCGCAGCAAGGACGAGGTGCGAGCAGTCGACCAAGCCCAGTTCGCGCAGTCGGAGCGCAGTGCCGAACTCGCTGCTCTGCACTACCTGGATCTGCCCGTCATACTCCGGGTGGCCGAGATCGCGGACGACGCGCCCGCGTCGGGACATCTGCAGGTGGACGACCGGATCGTGGCGATCGCGGGTGAACCGGTGGAAACGGCCGGACAGGTACAGCGCGCCGTCGGAGCGGTCACTCCCGGCGAGAGCGTCGCGATCACCGTCCTGCGCGGCGACGCCGAGGAAACGATCGACGTCGTGGTGGGGGAGCGACCCGGAGGAGAGGGCGCGGGATTCCTCGGTATCGCAACCGAGGAGATTCCCGACGTGCCGTTCGAGGTGGTCTTCAACCTCGCCGACATCGGCGGGCCGTCGGCCGGGTTGATGTTCAGTCTCGCACTCGTCGACAAGCTCAGTCCCGGCGAGATCAACGGCGGGCTGAACGTCGCGGGGACCGGAACCATCGACTCCGACGGCATCGTCGGCCCCATCGGCGGCATCACCCACAAGCTCACCGCTGCGGACGAGGAAGGCGCCGAGGTCTTCCTCGTGCCCGCCGACAACTGCGCCGAGGCGCTCACCAACGAGCCGGACGATGTCCGGCTCGTCAGGGTCGAGACGCTGGAGGGCGCGGCCGCCGCGCTGGAGTCGATCGCGGCAGGCGGCGACGCGCCCACCTGCTGAGTCCGTCAGTCGTCGTCTTCTTCTGCTTCCAGGGTCGCGTACAGCGCTCCGACCACCTCGGGAGCGAGGTTCTCGTAGGTCCGCAATTCCGCCCCGGCGAACGGATCGTCGTCGTCGAGGGGACGGAGCTGCAGCAACGTCATCGCCGGCCCGTCCCGCAGCACCGCGGCGATGAGCCGCGCTCGTCTGCTGTCGGGGTGCGCGTGCGCCGCGAAGCGGGCCGCCTCGTCCACCGAGTGCGAGTCGGTGACGAGCGGAACCACCGCGTCGTCGAGGTCGGCTTCGGCGTTGGGCGGCAGGACCACGATCTCCTGGACGAGTGCGCAGCCCGCGACCGAGGAAGGCCAGCTCGTGGTCGCGAGGAACTCGCCGAGGGCCGGGCTTCCGCCCTGCACGTCCTCGGGAAACGCTTCCTGCGCGATCGGCGTGTACTCGTGTCCCTCGTCGAGCTGGTCGCCGAGGCTCGGCTCCGACGCCGCGAGCAGCACGGTCGGTACCAGCGCAAACATGACGGGCGGCTGGTCCCATCCCTCGGCGTCGACGTAGTCGATGATCTCGTGGACCGTACGCGACAGGGCGGCTTCGGAAGGGACGGGAAGGTGCTGATTCACACGCCTATCCTGTCATTGGTGGGCCGGATCGGTGTCGGCTGTGGGTCCGATGCCGCCGGCCACGGATCGAGGACCGCGTACCTGTCCTGCGACTAGTCCGTAGAGTGGGGCGAAACGGTCACGCGGTGTGACGCACGAGGTATACATTCGCGGCGTTCTTCTCGCCGCCGGACGATTGGGAGCGTGGCACGTGGGCATGAGGCCCCCGACCGGAGTACCGACGTTGTCGAGACGGAGCAAAGTGCTGCTGGTTCTCGCATTGGTGGCCGCTGTGCTGCTGTTGCTGGGGCCGCGCCTGGTGGATACCTACACCAACTGGCTCTGGTTCGGGGAAGTCGATTTCCGCGACGTCTACATCAAGGTTCTTCTGACCCGAGTCCTGCTGTTCTTCGCGGTGGGTCTCTTCGTCGGCGTCGCCGTATGGCTGGCGATGCTGCTCGCGTACCGGTCACGGCCGGTATTCGTCCCCACCACCGGACCCAACGATCCGGTGGCGCGCTACCGCACGAGCGTGCTGACCCGGATGCGTGCGTTCGGGCTCGGTATCCCGATCGTGCTGGGCGTGCTGTCCGGACTCGTCGCACAGGCGAGCTGGGTGACCGTGCAGATGTTCTTCAACGGCGGAGAGTTCGGCACCACCGACCCGCAGTTCGGGCTCGACGTCGGGTTCTACGCATTCGACCTCCCGTTCTACCGCTTCATCCTGAACTGGTTGTTCGTCGCGGTCGTGCTGGCGTTCTTCGCCAACCTCGTGACGCAGTACATCTTCGGCGGCATCCGCCTCGCCGGGCGTGGCGGCAGCATGTCCACCGCCGCGCGTGTCCAGCTCGCCGTGCTGGCCGGCGTCTTCGTCGCACTCAAGGCTGTCGCGTACTGGCTCGACCGGTACGAGCTGCTCTGGAGCGGACGCAAGGAGCCCACGTTCACCGGAATGGGCTTCACCGACACCAACGCCGTGCTCCCTGCGAAGCTGATCCTGCTCGCGATCGCCGTGATCTGCGCGCTCGCGTTCTTCGCCGCGATCTTCCTGCGCGACCTGCGCATTCCTGCGCTCGCGACGGCGTTGCTGGTGCTCTCGTCGATCCTGGTCGGCGCTGTCTACCCGCTGATGGTCGAGCAGTTCTCCGTCCGTCCGAACGCGGCAGACAAGGAGAGCGAGTACATCGAGCGGAATATCGCTGCCACGAGGGTGGCGTACGGGATCACCGACGACAAGGTCGAGTACAAGGACTACCCGGGGGTGGGCACCACATCCCCCGAGGACGTTCCGGCCGACATCACGACGATCGCGAACGCCCGCCTGCTCGATCCCAACGTCCTGCCCCGAACGTTCACGCAGCAGACTCAGCTGAAGAACTTCTACGGATACCCGGAGTCGCTCGACATCGACCGGTACGAGGTCGACGGCAAGGTCGAGGACTACATCGTTGCGGCTCGTGAGCTCTCGCCGACCAGCCTGACGGGCAACCAGACCGACTGGATCAACCGCCACACCGTGTACACCCACGGCAACGGCCTGGTCACCGCTCCGGCGAACCGGGTCAACGCTGCGGCGAGCACATCGGCGGAAGAAGCCGCGAACAGCAACAGCGGCTACCCGGTCTACCAGATCAGCGACCTCGCGTCGCTCGCCGCCGAGAACCAGGTGATCCCGGTCGAGCAGCCGCGTATCTACTTCGGTGAGGTCATCGCCGAGGCAGACCCGGACTACTCGATCGTGGGTAACAGCGCCGACGCGTCCGGCCCGCGTGAGTACGACACCGACACCGAGAAGTACACGTACACCGGCAGCGGTGGCGTCGGGATCGGCAACTGGTTCAACCGTCTCGCCTTCGCGGCGAAGTACGCCGAACGCAACATCCTCTTCTCGAGCGCCATCGGCGAAAACTCGAAGATCCTGTTCAACCGCGATCCGCGCGAGCGCGTCACCAAGGTCGCTCCGTGGCTCACCGCGGACGGCGACGCCTACCCGGCCGCTGTCGACGGTCGCATCGTGTGGATCGTCGACGCGTACACCACGCTCGACAACTACCCGTACGCGCAGCGCGCGTCGCTCGAGGGCTTGGTCGAGGACAGCATCGACCAGAACACCGGCCGGCTGATCCCGCGCAAGGAGGTCTCCTACATCCGCAACTCGGTGAAGGCGACCGTCGATGCCTACGACGGCACCGTCACCCTGTACCAGGTCGACGAGGAAGACCCCGTTCTGGATGCGTGGATGGGCGTGTTCCCGGATGCGGTGACCCCGCAGGATCAGATCTCCGACGAACTGCGCTCGCATTTCCGGTACCCGGAGGATCTGTTCAAGGTCCAGCGGGAGATGCTCGCGAAGTACCACGTGGACGACCCGCGTGAGTTCTTCACCAACAACGCGTTCTGGTCGGTGCCCGCGGATCCCACCGTGGACACCAGCGCCAACCAGCCGCCGTACTACCTGCTCACGGGTAACCAGGAGAATGCCGAGCCGGCATTCAGGTTGACGTCTGCGATGGTCGGCTACAACCGGCAGTTCCTCTCGGCGTACATCTCGGTGGAGGCCGACCCGGAGAACTACGGCAAGTTCACGATTCTGCAATTACCCACCGATACGCAGACTTTCGGTCCGGAACAAACGCAGAACGCGATGATCTCCGACACGCGTGTCGCCTCCGAACGCACGCTGCTCGAGAGATCGAACCGGATCCAGTACGGCAACTTGCTCACGTTGCCGATCGCCGAAGGCGGGATCCTCTACGTGCAGCCGATGTACACCGAACGCAACCCGACGGCGGGTAGTACCTCGACGTTCCCGCAGCTTTCGCGGGTGCTCGTGAGCTACCGGGAGCCGGGTACCGGTGGTGGCGTGCGGATCGGCTACGCGCCGACCCTCGCGGCAGCGCTCGACCAGGTGTTCGGTGCAGGCGTGGGCGATGCCGCCACCGCTCCGGGCGGGGTGGCTCTCCCGACCGCCGAAGTCGAGGACGAGGCGCGTGAGGAAGCCGTGCAAGGTGCTGCCGAGCCGGCGCCCGGCGACCAGCCGTCGCCGGCTGCGCCGATCCCGGCGGGCCGCGACGCCGCGGTTGCCGAACTGGATGCCGCACTCAGCGAGCTGGCCGAGGCGCAGAGCAGCGGTGACTTCGCCGCGTACGGCCGGGCGCTGGAACGGTTGCAGCGCGCGACGGACGCCTACGAGTCCAGCGGAGGCTGATCTCCGCGTCCGGTTGAACCGCCCGAGTGAGTGCGGACGACGACGAAGCGGGGCCCCGCGGTTTCTACCGCGGGGCCCCGCTTCGTTTCGTGACGGCGGATGCCGAGGGTCGGCCGGATCAGACGGCGGGCAGGGCGTCGAGGACCTGCTCGAACTGCTCGCCGTAGCCCAGCTCCACGGCCACGCCGCGCGCGACGTCGATGTACTGATGGACCTCGGCGGGAACGGCGGGGACCGCGATGTCGACGTACGGCTGCACCTCGGCCGGGAGGGCCGGTGCTTCCTGGACGGGAGCCGGTGCCGGTGCCGGTGCAACCTCAGGTGCCGGTGCGGGTGCCGGTGCCGGCGCGGGTGCCGGCTCTTCGACCGTCGTCAGATACTGACCGCACACGGGCCATGCGCCCGGCCCCTGCGTCTGCAGCGTGTTCTCCGCGACGCGGATCTGCTCTTCCTTCGTGGCCTGGTGCGGCATGCCGGTGCCGCCGTTGGCCTCCCAGGTGCTCTGCGAGAACTGCAGGCCGCCGTAGTAACCGTTGCCCGTGTTGATGGACCAGTTACCACCGGACTCGCACTGCGCCACCGCATCCCAGTTGTGGGTGGCGGCAGACGCGGTACCGGTTGTCAGAGCGAGCGGAACGGTCGCCAGGACTCCGGTGACGAGCACGGTGCCGACAGTACGTTTGCTGAAGAATTTGGTCATCGGTTTTGTGATCCTCTCGCGCTCGCGGACTGCGGTGGCCACGAAGACCGGCGCACTCGAGGTGCTCGAGGTCTGGGCGCGTGTCCGCGCTCTCCGCCCCTCGGACGTGTCGTAGCCACCGGATCCCGCGGGGCAGAGTGGAAGGCGGCGGGCCGGCGGAGGTTCGGTTGTGTCGAACCGGCACCGAAGGTACAAGTCCCTTTCGGCCGGTTCATCCCGCGAATTGTTACGACGCTCGTCCGATATATGGGAAAGAAAAAACATGTCGTCGCAGGTCACGGCGGCGTGTTGCGCTGGTAGAGACAAGATCGTTACCGCAACGTTATGTGTTGGGGATCATGCGATGGCCGTGGCGGCCCTCACTCGTCGGAGGGGCCGCATCTGTGCATTCGGGGTGGCCGACCGAGCGATTTGCTTTCCGATTCCGCGCTCCTGTAGGTTCGATCATGCAACGCGGGGTGGAGCAGCTCGGTAGCTCGCTGGGCTCATAACCCAGAGGTCGCAGGTTCAAATCCTGTCCCCGCTACCACGACAAGGCCCGGGAATCACATGTGATTCCCGGGCCTTGCACGTTGTGTACTGCGGATCAGCCTGTGGGCGCGGCAGACTCGCCCTCGTCGGCCCCGCTGTGTGGCGGCTCCATCTCGACGAGAACCCGCCGCAGCAGTTTCCCGGTCGCGTTGCGCGGCAGTTCGTCGAGGAAGATCACGTCGCGGGGGACCTTGTACCGCGCGAGGTTGGAGCGTACGAAGACCTTGATGTCCTCGCCGTCGCGGGCGGAGGTCGAGGACGGCACGACGAACGCGCGCAGCCGATGCCCGAAATCCGCGTCCGAGATGCCCACCACCGCCACGTCGAGCACGTCGTCGCGCTCGGCGAGCAGGTTCTCGACCTCGAGCGGATAGACGTTCTCTCCGCCGGAGACGATCATGTCGTCGTCGCGGCCGTCGACGAAGAGCCGTCCCTCCTCGTCCCAGTGCCCGAGGTCGCCGATCGAGAGCATCCCGTCGATGCGCTCCTTGTCGCGGCCGTCGGTGTACCCGGCGAAACTCAGTCCGCTGGAGACGAAGATGCGGCCCACGACGCCGGGTTCGGTGATGCGGCGACCGTCCGGATCGAACAACGCGACCCGGCAGGTCACGGGAGGGCGCCCCGCGGTACCCGGGGCGAGGCGGATGTCTTCGGGTGTCGCGACGGTCGCCACGGCGCACTCGGTGGACCCGTACAGGTTGTGCAGCACATCTCCGAACGACTCGCGCGTGCGGCGGCACAGATCGGGGGAGAGCGCCGAACCCGCCGAGAAGATGATCTTCAAGCTCGACGTGTCGTACTCCGCGATCTTTTCCGGACCGAGGTCGAGAATTCGCTGGAGCATCGTCGGCACCACGACCAGCACGTTCGCGTGGTGCCGATCGATCAGGCTCAGTGTGTCCGTCGGCGTGAAGCGGCGCATCATCACGATCGTCTGCCCCAGGGCGAGGGCGATCGCGAACTGCGACACCCCGGTGCCGTGGAACGCGGGAGCGGCCATCAGCATGGTCTGACCCGGACGCAGCGGCACCCGGTCGAGGAACTGGGCAGAGGCGAGCGGCGAGGTGCGACCGCGCGGTGCGCCCTTCGGCGTTCCGGTCGTGCCACTGGTCAGAAGCACGAATCCTCCGAAGACCGGCGGTGCCGGAGGTGCGGAGACGTCGACTCCTTCGATCGCTTCCTCGAGCGTGGGAACACCAGGGACCTCGTCGTCCTTCCACGACACGTAACGACGCACACTCTCGGGGAGCGCGGCGGCGACATCGGCGAACTCGGAGTCGAACACGAACGTCGTGACCGCCTCCCGCTCCGCTACTTCCGCGAGCTGGCGCGGGGCGAACCCGGTGTTCATCATCACCAGCCGCGCACCGAGCTTGGCGGCTGCGAGCATCGTGACGACGAGCCCACGGTGGTTGCGGGCCATGATCCCCATCGACGAGCCGGGAGTGACGCCGGCGTTCTTCCACGCGTGCACGAGTCCGTTCGACCAGTCTTCGAGTTCCCGGTAGGTGACCTCGCCCCGTTCGTCGATGATGGCGGCCACGTCCGACCCGCGGGCGGCGTGAGCGTGCACGGGCCCCGCGAAGGGCCCGTACTTACGTGCGGCGGCCATGGTGGCGAGGCTCTGGTCGACCCGGGGAAAGTGGAGGAGGCCCGCCCGCCGCATCACGGCGAGAGCACCGACCGCGTCGGTGACGCTGTCGAGGGCACCGCGGACATTTTTGGCGAGGTCGAGCACCGGCATCGGGAGGCCCTTTCGGCGGCATACATGGATGGAGGTAACGGCGTGCGCTCCTCACCCTAGTAGTGATACACGTCACATGGGGCGGAATGTCCGTATTTTCGGGAGCGCCGACCGCCCAGCAGTCTGCGCATGGTGGGACATGTCACTGAAGAACGCCGGCGACCAGGCGATTCGCGCCGAGCGGAGGTCGATCGGGGTAATACGGACGCACCGGGCGTCGATGAAATCGGAGAACACTCGATCGACGTCCGTGGGTGACATGCCCACAGAAAGGGTGCAGGTGCTACGCGTGACCCGCTCCGACAACCCCTCACTCAGCAGGCGAACGATGCTCAAGACAGCGTTCGCGGGCGCAGCCGGACTCGCCGGCGCCGCGGCCCTGGCCACCTCCGCACCGGGCGTTGCGAGGGCAGTACCCCGGGGAGGGTACGAAGAGATCTGGGTGCCCTCGGAGATGGGCCCGATCAAGTGCCAGGTGCAGTGGGCCAAGCGGGGCGGCAGTGCGTCGCTGTACCTGCTCGACGGGATGCGTGCCCGCCCGGATGCCAACGCGTGGTCGTTCGAGACGAACGCCTTCGAGCAGTTCGCGCTCGACGACGTCACGCTCGTGATGCCGGTGGGCGGTGAGTCCAGTTGGTATAGCGACTGGTACAACGCGAGCAATTTCAACCAGCAGGGCGTGACGTACAAGTGGGAGACGTTCCTGACCCGTCACCTGCCCGCCGCGCTCGCCGCACGCGGAGTGGACCGCACCCGCACCGGCATCGCCGGGTTGTCGATGGGCGGCACGGCGGCGCTGAACCTCGCGGCGCACCATCGCGATCAGTTCAAGTTCGCCGCATCCTTCTCGGGATACCTCTGGCTCAATGCTCCGGGCATGCGCTCGGCGATCCGGATCGCGATGCTCGACGCCGGTCTGTACAACGTCGATGCGATGTACGGTCCGCCGTGGGACGAGTCGTGGGCGCGCAACGACCCGTTCACTCAGGCCGAGAACCTGCGCGGGTTGCCGATGTACGTCTCGGCGGGCAGCGGAATCCCCGGATATGCGAACCGGGTCGAGAACATGGTGGATGTGGTCAACACCGCCAACGGCATGGGACTCGAAGCGTTGTCCCTCGCGACCACCCGCGCGTTCCAGGCGCGGCTGGACAGCCTGGGCATCGGTGCGACGTACAACTTCCCGAATGTCGGCACCCACAGTTGGCCGTATTGGTCCGAGGAACTGTGGCGGGCCCGGCCGCACATCCTCAGCGCTCTGCGGGCGGGGTAGGAGCTTTCGACGAGCGATGGGCGGCACCCGAAGGTGCCGCCCATCGCGTCTGTCGGCTTGTGGCGCAGTTGCTGTGCGGCCGGTCTACTTCAACTCGGCCGACGACTTTCCGAGTACGCGTCGCGCGACGATGAGCTGCTGAATCTGCTGGGTGCCTTCGAAGATGTCGAGAATCTTCGAGTCGCGTGACCATTTCTCGAGCAGCGGGCGCTCCGAATACCCGTACGTGCCGGCCAGTTCGACCGCCTTGAGCGACACCGCCGTGCCGGTCCGGCCGGCCTTGGCCTTGGAAATCGACGCCTCGAGGGAATTGGGCTTCTTGTTGTCGGCCATCCACGTCGCCCGGAGGGCGAGCAGATACGCCGCTTCCCAATCTGCCTCGAGCGCCAGGAACTCGGCCGCCGCAGCGTGCTGATTGTTGGCGGGAACGTCGTACGACACCTCGACGCCGGCGTCCTTCAGGATCACCCGCAACTCCTCGAGCACCGCGCGGCCGAGACCGACGGCCATGCCTGCCACGATCGGACGGGTGTTGTCGAAGGTCTGCATGACCCCGGCGAAACCCTTTTCGGCATTCACCTCGGGTGAGCCGAGGATGTTGTCCTTGGGGATGCGGCAGTTGTCGAGCAGCAGGACCGCAGTGTCGGACGCCTTGATGCCGAGTTTGTGCTCGAGCCGGGCGACGCTGAGACCCGGTGCTTCCCGCGGCACGACGAACGACTTGATCGCGGCCCGGCCCTGGGACTTGTCCACGGTCGCCCACACGACGACGTGCGTCGAGCGCTCGCCCGCGGTGACGAAGATCTTCTCGCCGTTGAGAACCCACTCGTCGCCGTCGAGCACGGCGGTGGTGGTCACCGCTGCGGAATCGGACCCGAATCCGGGCTCGGTGATCGCCATCGAGGCCCACACCTTGCCGAAGCGCTCGAGTTGCTCATCGGTGGCGACGGCTGCGATGGCGGAGTTGCCCAGGCCCTGATAGGGGATCGACAACGTGAGGCCGACGTCGCCCCAGCAGGTTTCGATCACATTGAGGAGGCCGGCCATGTTGCCGCCGTTGAGATTTCCGGACGCTTCCGTCTTGGCCTTCGCGTCTCGTCCGAGGGTTGCGCCCGCGGTGCCTTGACCCGAGTCGTTGAGGCCCTCGACCATGGCCGCCATCGTGTCGAGCTCGACGGGGTATTCGTGCTCGGCGAGATCGTATTTGCGGGAGATCGGACGGAAGATCTGCGCGGCGACCTGGTGGGCCTGGTTCGCGGAAGCCTTGAGCTTCTTGGGAAGTTCGAGATTGATCATCACAGGTTCCTTGTTCGGATCGGGCCGCTCAGATGAGGACGACGCCTTCGGCGACACCGATGGCACGCAGGTCGCGGTACCAGCGCTCGACGGGATGTTCCTTCGTGAAACCGTGGCCACCGAGCAGCTGCACGCCGTCGAGGCCGATCTTCATGCCCTTGTCCGTCGCGAGCTTGCGGGCGAGCGCGGCCTCGCGGGCGAACGACAGGCCCTTCTCCGCGCGCGATGCGCCGCGCAGGGTCACCAGACGCATGCCGTCCAATTCGATCTTGATGTCGGCGACCATGAATGCGACGGCCTGACGATTGCTGACCGGTTCGCCGAACGCGTGCCGCTCGTTGACGTAGGGGATCACGTAGTCGAGCACCGCCTGGGAGGTGCCGAGTGCGAGCGACGCCCAGCCGAGGCGCGAGAGCCGCACGGCGTCGGCGTACTGCTCGGCGCGCACGTCCGGGTTCTCGTCGCCGAGCAGGGCGGACTGCGGAACCGCGACGTCCTCGAGCAGGAGACGTCCGAGTCCGGCGGCGCGCAGGCCCATGCTGGGGTCCGCCTCGATGACGACGCCCTTACTCTTCGCCTCCACGATGAAGAACGACGGCTTTCCGTCGAGTTCCGCTGCGACGATGAAAAGTTCGGCGCTACCCGCGGCCGGTACGAGCGCCTTGACTCCGTTGAGGCGGTAACCGCTGGGGGAGCGGACCGCCTTGGTCTGCAGGGCGAACGGGTCGAACAGAGCACGCGGTTCCGCGACCACCACCGACGCCTGGGGGACGTCCTCGCTCGCGAATGCGGGAAGGTAGGTCTGCTGCTGCTCGTCGGTGCCCCACTGGGTCAGCGCGACGGCGACACCGCTCGGGGCGAGGATCGGAAGTGCGAGACCCATGTCGCCGTGCGCAAGCGCTTCGGCGACCAGGGAGTTGGTGACGACGCCGCGTTCGGTGGCGACACCGTCGAACGCCTCGGGGACGTTGACCATGGTGATGCCGAGTTCGGCGGCGCGTGCGAGCAGGTCCGCGGGGGCGGCCGCGGCGGCGTCGGCGTCGTAGGCGGCCGGGCGAATGATCTCCGCGGCGAACTCGCGCACCGTTTCCGTGATCATCTGCTGATCGTCGGTGGGCGTGAGGTCGAAGAAGTCGGCGTTCTTCGCCGTCGTCAGGCGCTGCGGCGAACTGCCGCCCGAGACCTTCTTGAAGGTGCGGGTCGCGGCGCCGAGCGTCTTGAATCCGGTCTTCGTGGATTGGTACGTGACCCGGTCGATGGTCTGCCGGATGTTGTACCGATCGGCGAGTTCGGACCCGGTGATCCGCGTGAGAACGCGCATCGCGGCACCCATGGCGTCGCGTTTGAACGGGTTCAGACCCACGGCGGACGTGTCGCGAGGTGTGTTCCGGGGCACGCTGTCTTGCTTGCTCATGATCACCAGAGGTTTCTCGATGCGGGAGCGGACGGTGACCTATCTTACTTCTGAGTAAGGTCCGGTGTCTACTTTTCGGTAAGTTCTTTCCCGTTCCCGCATCGCCACCCGGTCACCTCACGGCCGCAGGCGCCCGACCACCTCGTCCTGCAGGTGCCCGTTCGTCGCGACCGCGCTGCCGCCGTGTGGTCCGTCGGCGCCCTCGAGATCGGTGAACCGGCCGCCGGCCTCGCGCACCAGCACGTCCAGCGCGGCAAGATCCCACAGCGACACCTCCGGCTCGAGCGCGATCTCGAGCGCGCCTTCCGCCAGCAGGCAATACGAGAAGAAGTCGCCGTAGGCGCGCACCCGCCACACGTCGTCGGTGAGGCCGATGAACTGCTCGCGCACGCCCCGCTCCCGCCAGCCCGTCAGGCTCGAGAAACTCAGTGACGACGCCTCGAGTGCGCGTACCTGCGACACCGTGATGCGCCGAGGTTCTCCCGAGTCGTACGAGACGAAAGCGCCCGCGCCCGCTGCCGCCCACCACCTCCGGTTCAGGGCCGGCGCGCTCACCACGCCGACCACGGGCACTCCGTCGTCGAGCAGAGAGATCAATGTGGCCCACACCGGCACGCGCCGAACGAAGTTCTTGGTGCCGTCGATGGGATCGACGACCCACTGGCGGCCGGAGAACACCGCGTCGCCGCCGAACTCCTCGCCGAGCACCGCATCGCCGGGCCGCTCGGCCCCGAGAACCTCCCGCATCAGCCGTTCGACGGCGAGGTCGGCGTCCGACACCGGGGTCAGATCGGGCTTGTCGTCGACCTCGAGGTCGAGTGCGCCGAAGCGGTTGCGGGTGATCGCATCCGCTTCGTCGGCGAGGCGGAGAGCAAGGTCCAGATCTGCGGTGTAGTCGGTGGGCATGCAGCAAACGCTAGCGGCTACCCTTGAAAATCGTGCACCCCGATGTTTCTGCAGACCTGGCCGAGCTCGATACGACCCTCCGCACCGTGGAGTCCGTCCTCGATGTCGAGGAGTTGCGCCGCCGGATCGACGAACTCGAGCACCAGGCCGCGGATCCCGAGTTGTGGAACAACCAGGAGCACGCGCAGAAGGTGACCAGTGAGCTGTCCCACGCGCAGGGCGAATTGCGGCGTGTCGAGAATCTGCGCGAACGCCTCGACGATCTGCCCGTGCTCTACGAACTCGCCGAAGGTGAAGAGGGCGACGCCGCCGTCGCGGCACACGCCGACGCCGACGCCGAACGTGCGAGCCTGCGTGTCGACATCCAGGCGATGGAGGTGCGCACGCTGCTGTCGGGCGAGTACGACCAGCGCGACGCCCTCGTCAACATCCGTGCGGGTGCCGGTGGCATCGACGCGGCGGACTGGGCCGAGATGCTCATGCGTATGTACGTCCGGTGGGCGGACAAGCACGGCTACGGCGTCGAGGTCTACGACACCTCGTACGCGGAGGAAGCAGGCATCAAGTCGGCGACCTTCGCCGTCAAGGCGCCGTACACCTACGGGACGCTCTCGGTCGAGATGGGAACGCACCGGCTCGTGCGCATCAGCCCGTTCGACAACCAGGGCCGTCGTCAGACGTCCTTCGCGGAGGTCGAGGTGCTTCCCGTGGTGGAGACCACCGACCACATCGAGGTCGACGAGAACGACGTCCGCGTCGACGTCTACCGCTCGTCCGGCCCGGGTGGCCAGTCGGTCAACACCACCGACTCCGCCGTGCGACTGACCCACATCCCGACCGGCATCGTCGTCACCTGCCAGAACGAGAAGTCGCAGTTGCAGAACAAGGTTGCCGCGATGCGCGTGCTGCAGGCCAAGCTGCTCGAGCGCAAGCGCAAGGAAGAGCGCGCCGAGATGGACGCGCTCAAGGGCGACGGCGGCAGCTCGTGGGGCAACCAGATGCGGTCGTACGTGCTGCACCCGTACCAGATGGTCAAGGACCTGCGCACCGAGTACGAGGTCAACAACCCGTCCGCTGTGCTCGACGGAGATATCGACGGTTTCCTCGAAGCCGGAATCCGCTGGCGGATGCGGGAGGAACAGAAGTCGTGAGTGGGGGCGAGAGGCGGTCGCATGGTGTTTCCCGGGAGTAGTCTTCTCGACTGGCTCTCGAGCAACGGGCTGCTGATCGTCCTGACCGTGCTGGGTGCGACCTTGATCGCCCGGTTCGTGTCGTGGGGCGGCGGGCGGATCACCCGGCGTATCGACGAGAGCTACGAGCAGTCCGACGACCTCGTCCGGTCGGAGGCCACCAAGCATCGCCACTCGATGGCGCAGGTCATCACGTGGATGCTGATCTCGTTCATCTACATCGTCGCGACGCTGAAGGTGTTCGACCATCTCGACTTGCCGCTCGGCACCCTGGTGGCGCCGGCGACCGTGATCGGTGCCGCGCTCGGTTTCGGTGCCCAGCGCATCGTCCAGGACATCCTCGCGGGATTCTTCATCATCACCGAACGGCAGTACGGGTTCGGCGACACCGTCCAGATCTCCGTGACCGGCGCCTCCGAGGACGCGGTGGGCACCGTCGAAGACGTGACGCTGCGAGTCACGCGCGTCCGGAGCACCGCCGGCGAAGTGATCATCGTGCCGAACGGGCAGATCAACAAGGCGGTCAACCTGTCGAAGGACTGGGCGCGGGCCGTGGTCGACGTACCCATTCCCGTCAGCGCCGACATCTCCGATGTCACCGACATCCTGCGAGAGGTGGGAGTCGCGGCCTACAACGACGCCCGCGTGCGCGAACTGCTTCTCGACGAACCGAGCGTGATGGGTGTCGAGAGCCTCGAGGTCGATCAGCTGAGCGTGCGGATGGTGGCGCGGACCCTCCCCGGCAAGCAATTCCAGGTGGGGCGCCTGCTGCGTGCACGGATCGCACGCGCTCTGCGAGTCCAGGGGATTACCGTTACACCGCAACTCGGTACCGCAAGCGTCGTCGACCGGTCGGAGGCCGCCCCATGAGCGACGAGAAGCGGTTCTGGTCGCGCATCCCGTCTCACCTGTTCGGTGGAAAGGTCCGCACCGCAACGCTCGGGCTGTGTGTGCTGTGGCTCGCGCTGTGGATGCTCTACCTGTTCCTCAACCAGCCCGACAAGCCTGCCGAAGTTCCCCCGTCGGCGGTGATCATCTCCGAGACGCCCTACGTTCCGTATGTGCCTCCGGCGTCGACCGCACCGACGGCAACGACACTGCCTCCCACGGCGACCACCTATCCGTCCGGGACCGGCACCCCGCCGTCCGTGACGACGACGGTGCCGCCGAACCCGGGCGTGCCGACCGCCACGAGGACCGAACCTGCTCCGCCGGCACCCACGACCGGCACGACCACGACGACCAGGCAGATGCCCTTCGATCTGCAGATTCCGGGACTCCCGAGCGTGGACGAGCAGAGCGACACCTCGGAGACCGGTGGGCCGGAGCAGTAGATCACCGTCCGGTAACGGCTAGCATGGCGTCGTGATCCGGCTGGAGAATGTGTCCAAGTCCTACAAGACGTCCACGCGTCCTGCCCTCGACAACGTGTCCGTCGAAGTGGAGAAGGGCGAGTTCGTGTTCCTCATCGGGCCGTCCGGCTCCGGTAAGTCGACGTTTCTGCGTCTGCTGCTGCGGGAGGACCGGCCGACGAGCGGAGAAATCCACGTCGCGGACTTCCACGTCAATCGGCTGTCCGGTCGCCGGGTGCCGAAACTGCGGCAGAACCTCGGCTGCGTCTTCCAGGACTTCCGGCTGCTGCAACGCAAGACCGTCGCCGAGAACATCTCCTTCGCTCTCGAGGTGATCGGCAAACCCCGCACGGTGATCGAGCGCACCGTCCCCGAGGTTCTCGACCTCGTCGGGCTCTCGGGTAAAGCCGACAGGCTTCCCGCGGAACTGTCCGGCGGCGAGCAACAGCGCGTCGCGATCGCGCGGGCGTTCGTCAACCGTCCGCTCGTGCTGATGGCCGACGAGCCCACCGGCAACCTCGACCCGGAAACCAGCCAGGACATCATGCTGCTGCTCGAGCGCATCAACCGCACCGGCACCACGGTCCTGATGGCGACGCACGATCACCACATCGTCGACTCGATGCGGCGACGGGTCGTCGAACTCGATCTCGGGCGGCTCGTCCGCGATGAGGCACGCGGCGTGTACGGCGTCGGCCGCTAGCACCAGTCCCGCTCCGCCTTCCACCCGGCAACCGAAGGATCCCCCACCCGATGCGTGCCAGTTTCCTGTTCAGCGAGGTCACCACCGGCCTGCGCCGAAACCTCACCATGACGATCGCGATGATCCTCACCACCGCGATCTCTCTCGCGTTGTTCGGAGCCGGCCTGCTGGTGGTCCAGATGGCGGGCAAGACGCAGCAGATCTTCCTCGACCGCGTGGAAGTGCAGGTGTTCCTCACCGAAGACGTCTCCTCACTCGACCCGGAGTGCGAGCAGGAGATCTGCAGCACGCTGCGCAGCGACATCGAGAACACCGACGACGTCGTCTCGGTGCAGTACCTCAGCCGCGACGACGCGGTGGCCGACGCGACGGATCGCGTGTTCGCGGACCAGCCCGAGCTCGCCGAACTCGTGAGCGCCGACAGCTTCCCCGCATCGTTCAAGATCAAGATGTCGGACCCGGACCGGTTCGCCATGATCCAGGACGAATTCGGGACGCGACCCGGAGTCGACAGCGTCCTCAACCAGCAGGACCTCGTCGAGCGGCTGTTCGGCGTGCTCGGCGGTATCCGCAACGCCGCCTTCGCCATCGCGACCATCCAGGCGATCGCGGCGGTGCTGCTCATCGCCAACATGGTGCAGATCGCGGCGTTCACCCGCCGGACCGAGGTGGGCATCATGCGGCTGGTCGGCGCGACCCGCTGGTACACCCAGCTGCCGTTCCTGCTCGAAGCCGTGGTTGCCGCGGTGGTCGGTGCCGCGCTGGCCATCGGAGGGCTCTTCGCGGCCAAGAGCATGTTCGTCGACGACATGCTCTCCGAGGTATACGACGCGAACATCGTCGCCCGCATCACCGACAGCGACGTCGTGTTCATCGCGCCGTTCCTCGTTCTCGTCGGCGTGGGAATGGCGGCGTTGACCTCGTACGTGACCCTTCGCCTGTACGTGCGTGAATAACGAGTTGCCGCGGTTCCTATGCTGGACTGTGTTCTGTATCGACCGTTCGAGGACCGGAAGGGCCTGTAAGTGAAGGAAAAGGGCCGGAAGGTCATCGCGACCAACCGCAAGGCACGTCACAACTACGCCATCATCGACACCTTCGAGACGGGGATCGCTCTCGTCGGGACCGAGGTGAAGAGCCTCCGGGAGGGCAAGGCATCGCTCGTCGACGCATTCGCCACAGTCGACGACGGTGAGGTGTGGCTGCGCGGACTGCACATCCCGGAATACGGGCACGGCACATGGACCAACCATGCTCCGCGCCGCACCCGCAAGCTGCTGCTGCACCGCCGCGAGATCGACACTCTCGTCGGCAAGACCCGCGAGGGCAACCAGACTCTCGTGCCGCTGTCGATGTACTTCTCCGACGGCAAGGTCAAGGTCGAGCTTGCGCTCGCGCGCGGTAAGCAGGATTACGACAAGCGTCAGGATCTCGCGCGCCGGACTGCCGAACGTGAGGTGACCCGCGAACTGGGACGACGCGTGAAGGGTATGCGCCGCTGATCGCGGTCGCCCTCGCGCTGGTCGCGGCCCTCGCGTACGGGCTCAGCGACTTCGCGGGTGGAGCCTCTTCGCGTCGTGCCAGCGCCCTCGGCGTCGTCGCGGTCACCTATCCGATTTCTCTCCTGCTCGCGTTGGCGGTCGCGCCGCTCGTGGGCGGCGAACCGACCGTGTCGTCCCTCGGGTGGGGAGCCGTTGCGGGCGTCGCCGGGGGCATCGCGATCTGGTGGTTCTATCTGGCACTCGCGTCGGGCCCGATGTCGGTGGTGTCCCCGCTCACCGCGGTTCTCGTGGCGGGCATCCCGGTGGTCGTCGGCATCTCGCTCGGTGAGCGGCCGGGCGCACTTTCCTACGTCGGCATCCTCGTTGCCGTCGTGGCAGTCGCACTCGTCAGCTGGGAATCCGACGAGACCGTCGTCGGCACGGAACACCCGCGCTTCACCGCGAAGGTGGCGTGGCTGACCGTGGGATCGGGCGTCGCGTTCGCCCTGTCGTTCATCGCCCTCGGCCGGATCGAGGAGGGAACCGGGCTGTGGGGGCTCGCCGTATCGCGCGTGACCGCGACGCTCGTCGTGTGGTGTGTCATCGGTGCCGTCTGGCGCGGCGTGGTGTGGCCGACGAAATCGATGATGCCGGTCCTGATCGGGATCGGTGCGCTCGACGTCCTCGCGAACGGTGCCCTCATCTTCGCGTACCAGCAGGGCATGCTGTCCCTCGTGAGCGTCGTCGCAGCCTTGTATCCCGCCGCGACGGTCCTTCTCGCGATGATCGTGCTGGGCGAACGCGTGGGTCGGCTCCGGCTTCTGGGCATGGTCGCGGCCGGTGTCGCGGTCGGGCTGATCAGCGTCGCCGCGTAGCTTCCTGCTCCGCAGGTCACGGTTTTCCCCCGCCTATCCGGGGTAGTCGCCCGTGTGAAGGCGCATCCGCGCGAAATCACCGGCGAGGAGGAAGACCGTATGGCGTTACGCGAGGTGGGCGAGGAAGCAACGGCGACCGGCGAGCGCAAGGCCGCGGTGACGGATGTCGCCCGGTTGCTGAGCACCGTCGGAGCCCCCTTCCTGGCGGGCGGTCCGATCGCGCGGCGTCGCCCCGTGATGGGTCTGCTCGAGCGCATGAACTCCGACGCCGCGACCGTGCGCGAGGTCGCCCGGTTGCGCGGCCGATACGGCTCCGCCCCTTTGCCGATGAACATCGTCGGCCGTGACGTGGCGGTCGTGCTGTCGCCCACCGACGTCGACCGGATTCTGCGCACAGAGGCGGATGCGTTCACCGCGGCGAACCGCGAGAAAGAGGCGGCACTCCGGCCGTTCCAGCCGCGAGGCGTGCTGATCTCGCGGGGCGAGATGCGGGCGGAGCGCCGTTCGGTCAACGAGCGTGCCCTCGACACCGACCGTCCCCTGCATGGGCTGGCAGCGCCGTTCGAGGAGGCTGTGGCCGACGAAGCCGAGCGTCTTCTGCAAACCGCCCGTTCGACGGGGACTCTCGATGCGGAGCAGTTCACGGTCGCGTGGTGGCGGCTGGTCCGCAGGATCGTCCTCGGCGACGCCGCTCGCGACGACGACACACTCACGGACGAGCTGTGGACACTCCGGTCCAACGGAAACTGGTCGTTCGCACATCCCGTCCGGCACCGGTTGCGGGACAGATTCACGCAGCGTCTCCAGCACGCCGTCGAGGCGGCGCCGAGCGACAGCCTTGCCGGCGTCATTCGGGATATGCCGGTGAGCGCGTCCGTGGACGCGGTGGGGCAGATCCCGCACTGGCTGTTCGCCTTCGACGCCGCAGGAATGGTCACCGCCCGCACCCTTGCGGTACTCGCCACACATCCGGAACACCGCGAGCGCGCCCGAGACGACATCGCGAGCGGAGACCGGACACAGCCGAGGACCCTGGATTTCGTCCGCGCCTGCGTCCTCGACACGACTCGCCTGTGGCCGACCACTCCGGCGATTCTGCGTGATTCCCTCGTCCGCACCGAATGGGAAGACGAGCGTGGCCGCTTCGCGATCCCTGCGGGAGCCGCGTTCGTGATCCTCGCGTCGGCCTTCCATCGCGATCCGGATGTAGTCCCCTTCGCCGATCGTTTCGACCCCGAGATCTGGCTCGACGGACGCGCCGAGGAGTATCCCGCTCTCGTGCCCTTCAGCGCCGGCCCGGCAGGGTGCCCCGGCCGGAACCTGGTGTTGTTCGTGACCAGCACACTGCTCGCATCGCTGCTCGACAAGGCGGATTTCACCCTCACCTCGGGGCAGCGCCTCCGCCCCGACGAGCCGCTGCCCGCGACTCTGAACAATTTCGGGCTCGAGTTTGCCGTGAAGTGAGGGCACCGCGGACGCAGAATGGACCGACGACCGGTTCGAGCCCTACGCGCACCCCGGAGATGAGCGATGACGCAAACCCCGACCCTGTCCGAGACCGTCGCGCGCAGGCTCCGTGACGAGTCGGTGGTGTGGCTGACCACCGTGAACGCGCAGTCCTCGCCGGTACCGACCCCGGTGTGGTTCCTGTGGACCGACGCCAGTTTCCTGGTGTTCTCCCAGCCCGGCACCCACAAGCTCGCCAACATCGCGGCGCACCCTCGCGTGGCGCTGAACCTCAATTCGGATGCATACGGCGGTGAGGTCGCGGTGTTCACCGGGCAGGCCGTCGTGGATGCCGGGGTCTCGGAGGACGAATGGAACACCTTCGTGGGCAAGTACGAGCGGCAGATCGCGTCCCTCGACTACACGCCGCTCGGCTTTCGTGACGATTACTCGGTCCCGATCCGGGTGACTCCGGTCCGGGTCCGCCAGTGGTAGCGGATGCGGTGTGAGCAGGCTCATTCCCTTCGGTCGGCGCTCTGCGACAATGAGAATGACAACGGACGGATTCGTCGCTAGAGTGGGTAGTCCTGCGGGGTTACACGACCTCGCAGGGACGTGCGGGGCTGAACGGTTTCGACTGCGTACGTTGAGCTAGGGGAAGCGTGTCGGTGCAGGCAAGAGACCACCGTAAGCGTCGCTGCAACCAATTAAGCGCCGAGACCACTCAGCGCGAGTACGCCCTCGCTGCCTAAGTAGCGATTGCGTCTCTGTCAGACCGGGTTTGCTCTCGACCCGGATCCTGGCATCGACTAGAGAGCTTTACCGTTCGGCTCGGTCGCGGAGTCGGATGGGACATCAAACAGCGACTGGGATCGTCATCTCGTCTTGTTCGCGGGAACGGGAGATCCAAGTAGAGACATAGCGAACTGCACACGGAGAAGCCCTGGCGAGGCGGCGGAGGACCCGGGTTCGATTCCCGGCAGCTCCACCGAAACCCCGGGTGGGAGACCTTTCGAGGTATCCCACCCGGGGTCCTTTTTTTGACGAGGGAAGGCTAGCTAGCTCGTCAGCAGATCCGTCATCTTGTCGAGGCATTGCTCGAGCCCTGCCTTCGACAGGTCGCGTGCCTGTTCATCCGCGTACCCGAACTCCGTGACGGTCAGCATTGTCCGGCCGTCGCTGCCCGGCACGAACGTGATGACGTGCCGCACGTCTTCGGGGACCCCGGGCGGGGATGCGACCCGCGTGCCCGACGCATCGGTGAAGGCGAGGTCGAACTCGAGGAGACTGGTCGGCTCGATCCTGCGGTAGGTCCAGGTGTTGAACATGTCCTGTCCGCCGTACTCGGCCGGAGCGCGCATGCCTACCAGTGACGTGCCACCGACTCGGAAGTCGAGGTCCGCGACCGGAACGGTGAAACCGTGAGGTCCCCACCACCTCTTGACATGTTCCGGGTCCTGCCACGCGCGCCACACCTCCTCGGCGGGTGCACTGAACGTGCGGGTGCTGACGACATCGAAGGAATCGGGCACGGTGCCCTCCTGTCGGGGTGGATCGGACGCGGTCGTCGGGTATGACCTGCGGGCCGGGAAGAAATCATCGGATCCCGCGGCTGTGAGAACCGAATACGTGTGACCGCCGACGTCGACGGATGTTCCGCCGGCGGGTCGCTCGATGGATACAGTCGGCAGGCATGAGGACCGCCCCCGCTCCGCTGCCCCGTCTGCGCCTGGCGTCGGCCGTGTACCGATTCCGGGAAAGCCTGTTCGCGTTGCCCGCGCTCATCGTCGTCGCAGGCGTGGTCGCCGCGGAGGTGACCGCGGTGCTCGACCGAACCGTCGAGGACGCGGACTCGGCGCCGTGGACCGTGGACATGCAGACCAACGCGGCGACGTGGTTGCTCAGCACCGTCGCCGGCGCCACCATCACCACCGCGGGAGTGGTTTTCTCGCTGACGGTCGTGAGCCTGCAACTGGCGAGCAGTCAGTTCTCTCCTCGCGTGATGCGCTCGTTCATCCGGGATCGCTTCAGCCAGACCGTAATAGGCATGCTCGTCGCGACGTTCGTATTCTGCGTCCTCACCCTGCGTCACGTCGGTGGTGACGCCACGTCGCCCGCACCGAGCATCGCGATGACGGTGTCACTTGTCCTGACCGTCGCGACGGTGATGCTGATCGTCGCGTACCTCGACCGGCTTGCACACCGGCTACAGGTCGGCGAGGTGGTCCGGTCCATCAGCAACGAAGCGGACCTGGTGATCGAGGCGATGACCCGTGCGGCAGAACGAGAAGTCCCGGCCGGGCCGGTGCGGTTCGACGAGTCCGCAGACGACGTCACAGTGCTGGCCCATGCGGACGGGTGGGTCTCGCAGGCGCCGACCGAGTACATCCTCCACGCGATCCCGCCGTCGACGGTCGTGCGACTCGAGACGCGACCGGGCGCGTATATCCGCCGCGGGGAAGTTCTCATGCGCATTCATCCCGCACCGCAGGACGCCGAACGTGTACGCGCCCGCCTCCTCGCCACGGTCACGATCGGCGACGCCCGAACCATGCAGCAGGATTTCGACTTCGGACTGCGGCAACTCGTCGACATCGCGTTGCGCGCGCTCAGTCCCGCGATCAACGACCCCACGACGGCAATCGAGGTCGTTCTGCGACTGGGCAGTCTGCTGCGAATCGTCCTCGTTGCACCGGAGCAGGAAGTGTCGGTGGGTGGCCCCGACGGGCGGGTGCTGGTGCGACCGTGGCTGCTCTCGCCCGACGAATACATCGGGCATGCGTTCGACGAGATCCGTCGCACCAGTGCCGGTCAGGTGCATGTGACGCTGGCGCTGATCCGGGTGTTGCGGATGCTGGTCGAGCACGTCCGTGACGCGGGCCGGCCCGAGCATGTGCCCGCCCTCGAGCGGCAGATCCGGATGGTTCTCGAAACCGCCTCCGACCGCACCGACATTCACCCGGAAGATCTGGCGCTGCTCGAGGCGGTGGCCCGGTCCGCGGTCGATCCGGCCGAGCACCGTCTCGACTGATCGCCCAGCTTACGTCGGTGGGTACTCCGCGCATGCGTAGCTGATCTTGTGGGCAAGAACAGATTTCGACGGCACTGGTCGGTTGTCCGAGTGGCGCCGACGACCGAACAGAGGTAGAAAGAATAGGTCTTCTCCGGCGCGATCGCGCCGGGAGACCCGGGTACAGCCAGTTGCCCGCCTGTCTGGGGTTCTCTCCCGGAGCGGGCTTACCCGTCCTCATCGAGGCGGTTCTCCGGTCAGGCACAGAGGTCGTATCGAGCTATTGCCCTGAAAGGACCACCCGGTCGAGATGAGTGATTCCACGTTTTCAGCTATCGGCACGTCGTCTGGTTCGTCCTCGGACCCTGTTCGCCATACCAGCCGAAGCGGATCGATGAGTACAGCAGAGATCAAAGCGCGCCTCGCGGTCATGTTCGGCGACGCCGACGAGGCCTCGTCCTCCGCAGAGGATGGGGATTCCCGGTAAGTACGAAGTGGATCGGGACGTCCGGTCGCCTCACGGCGAAAGGCATATCGCAGCTCCAGCCCAACGGAACTCTGCGACGGCAACGGGATTGAGCCCGGGGGACACGGTGCCGTCCCGATCCGCCCCGTTCAACACACTCTCGTTCCGCGGTATTCCGGGTACGCGGGTGTGATCGCGATCAACAGGGACCGGCGACATCGTGTGCCGCCGACCGGTCTACTGCCACGAACACACCGGAAGGGCCCGGCATCATGCCGGGCCCTTCCGTGCGTGGGCTACGAGTTACCGCCGCCGCTGTTCTCGCCTCCGCGGGCCTTGGCCTCGGTCGGCTGCGCCTGGGCGCCCTTGCTGCCGGCCTCGCTGGGGTCGGCACTGTTCTGGTCGCCGAAGCTTCCGGTACTGGCTTCGCCTCCGCGACGGGCCTGATCTTCGGTGTCCTCACGATTGCCGAACTGTCCGGGATTGTTCGAATCTGCCACTGGAACAGCTCCTTTCGGATGAACTTCCTGTCTTGCGAGAGCCCTCATTGCGGCTCGTTCGGATCTATACCCGAGTCGCCGGGGCATACACGCGAGACCGGAGATTTTTTTCGGGTCCGGCGCAACGGGGCGTGGGATGCCGCCGTGCATTGGTTGGACAGTGTTTGGCATACACGCCACCGGCTATGCCTTCGGAATGCACTGGTTCGACACGCGCTGTGTAGAAGGAGGCCGACGATGACAGAAGAAGATCTGTTCGGGCGAATCGAACAGTTGGTCCAGCGGGAGCAGGAGTTGCGCAGACAGGCAGGTAGCGACGGGGTCACCGGCGAGGACCGCGAGGAACTGCGCATGGTGGAGCAGCGTCTCGATCAGTGCTGGGATCTGCTGCGGCAGCGGCGGGCCAGGGCGGAGTTCGGTGGCGACCCCGACGATGCGGAGCCGCGCCCGGTGGGAGAGGTCGAATCGTATCGGCAGTAGGCGCGAGTGTTCGTCCCGAAAATTTTGGGGCACCGTGGTTTACGGGACGGCGGCGCCGGCAGGTGGCGATATGAGCGGGTGAACGGTGCTGCACCGAGATCAATCGAACGCGGGAGGGTTCGGCATTTCTGCCGAGCCCTCCCGTCCCTGCATGCGAGGTTACGAGGTTCCGCTGTTCTTGCCGCCGCGGGCCTTGGCTTCGGTGGGTTGCGCCTGCGCGCCCCTGCTGCCCGGCCTCGTTGGGATCGGCACTGTTCTGGTCGCCGAAGCTTCCGGTGCCGGCTTCGCCACCGCGACGGGCCTGTTCTTCGGTGTCCTCACGGTTGCCGAACTGTCCGGGGTTGTTCGAATCAGGCATCGGTACTTCTCCTTTCGGATGATCGTCGTTCGGTCCGAGAGCCCTCTCGCGGCGTCTCGCCCGCCGCGGTACCCGGCACGTGAGGGGCTACGCCCGTCGTTCGAATCGTGTTCTGTCGGCTCTCGATCAGGGGTGTACCTCGCGCATGCCTCGGCGCACACGGGCAAGATGAGACCTATACCGTCGACGAGGAGGTCACATGGCGCACGAACGAGCGGGGCAGCGGGCGACTGCGGAGGATCTGGAAGACCTCGCACACTTGGTCACCGCGTACTACACCGTGAAACCGGACCCGGAAGACCCACTGCAGCAGGTGGCATTCGGAACGTCCGGGCATCGCGGTTCGAGCCTCGCCGGTGCGTTCAACGAAGACCACATTCTCGCCACCACGCAGGCGATCGTCGAATACCGCGCGGGGCAGGGCACCGGGGGACCGCTGTTCCTCGGCCGCGACACGCATGCACTGTCCGAACCCGCGTGGGCCACCGCGCTCGAGGTGCTCGTCGCCAACGACGTCGAAGTCGTCATCGATTCCCGCGATCGTTACACCCCGACGCCTGCGGTCAGCCATGCGATCCTGCGGCACAACGCAGGGGCAGGCCACCGTGCAGACGGGATCGTGGTGACCCCCTCCCACAACCCTCCGCGCGACGGCGGCTTCAAGTACAACCCGCCGTCGGGTGGTCCTGCCGACAGTGACGCGACCTCGGCGATCGCGGCACGCGCCAACGAACTGCTCGCCGCCGGACTCGCCGGAGTGAAACGGGTTTCGGTGGCTTCCGCCCTGGGCGGGGCAGGGCGATACGACTTCCTCGCGACCTATATCGACGACCTGCCGAACGTCGTCGACCTCGGTGCGATCCGCGCCGCAGGACTGCGCATCGGTGCCGATCCCATGGGCGGCGCGAGCGTCGACTACTGGGGCGAAATCGCCGAACGGCACGATCTGGACCTGACGGTCGTGAACCCCCTCGTCGACGGAACCTGGCGTTTCATGACACTCGACACCGACGGCAAGATCCGCATGGACTGCTCGTCGCCCAATGCGATGGCGTCCATGATCGAGGCGCGTCACGATTTCGACCTGGCGACCGGCAACGACGCCGACGCCGATCGGCACGGCATCGTCACTCCGGACGCCGGTCTGCTCAATCCGAATCACTACCTCGCGGTGGCCATCGACTACCTGTTCCGGAACCGGCCCGGGTGGTCTGCCGAAAGTAAGGTCGGCAAGACCCTGGTCAGCTCGTCGATGATCGACCGGGTCGCCTCGGGTCTCGGCCGGTCCCTGCTCGAGGTACCGGTCGGTTTCAAGTGGTTCGTGCCCGGCCTGCTCGACGGCTCGCTGGGTTTCGGAGGTGAGGAGAGTGCGGGTGCGTCGTTCCTCCGGCACGACGGCTCGGTCTGGACCACCGACAAGGACGGCATCGTCCTGGCTCTGCTCGCTGCCGAGATCACGGCCGTCGCGGGCAAGAGCCCCTCGCAGTACTACGGAGACCTCGCGGCCCGGTACGGCAGTCCGTCGTACGCCCGGGTCGACGCACCGGCGACGCGCGACCAGAAGGCGGTGCTCGCGAAACTGTCTCCCGACCAGGTCGACGCCACCGAACTCGCCGGGGAGCCGATCACCGCGACGCTCACCACCGCCCCGGGCAACGGGGCCCCTATCGGTGGCCTGAAGGTGACCACGGAGAACGCATGGTTCGCCGCCCGGCCCTCCGGGACCGAGGACGTCTACAAGATCTATGCGGAGTCCTTCCGGGGACCGGAGCACCTCGCGGAGGTACAGCAGGCGGCCCGGGACCTCGTCTCGTCGGTCCTGTCCTGATCGGTCCCGTCCCGGTCGGCGTGCGGCGCGGGGATCCGCGGCGCCGGCCGGGTCGTGCGCGTAGCTAACATCGTGGGCATCATGCGTACACGTGAGGCGGCGTTGCCGCGGGAGATCTGGGTTCTGGTCGCGGCGAGTTTCGTCATCGCGCTCGGCTTCGGCCTCGTCGCCCCGGCACTTCCGCAATTCGCACGCAGCTTCGACGTGGGAGTGACCGCCGCATCGGTCGTGATCTCGGCGTTCGCCGCGATGCGCCTGATATTCGCCCCGTTCAGCGGGCGGCTCGTCCAGAAGCTGGGGGAGCGGCCCATCTACATCACGGGGCTGCTCATTGTGGCCGTCTCGACCGGCGCGTGCGCTTTCGCGGAAACCTACTGGCAGCTGCTCGTCTTCCGGGGGCTCGGCGGTATCGGTTCTACGATGTTCACGGTGTCGGCACTGGGCCTGCTGGTGCGTATCGCGCCGCCCGATGCCCGTGGTCGCGTCTCGGGCCTGTACGCCACCAGCTTCCTGCTCGGAAATATCTTCGGCCCCCTCGTGGGCGGCGCTCTGACAGGCCTCGGTCTGCGGGCACCGTTCCTGATCTACGCCGTGGCCCTGCTGATCGCCGCCGCTGTGGTGGGCGTGATGTTGCGCTCGTCGCACCTGGCGCAGCCCACCACGGGCGAAGGGCTCCGGATCATGGGGTTGCGGGAAGCGCTGGGCTCCCCGATCTACCGCGCCGCTCTCGGTTCGAACTTCGCCAACGGCTGGGCCGTGTTCGGGGTGCGCGTCGCGATGGTGCCGCTCTTCGTCGTCGAAGCCCTGGGGCAGGGAGAGGCGTTCGCAGGCATCGCTCTCACCGCATTCGCCGTGGGCAATGCTGTCGTGCTCATCCGCGCGGGCAGGTGGTCCGACCGGTACGGACGGCGGCCGTTCGTCCTCGCCGGACTGATGATCTGCGGTGTCGGCACCATCGTGATGGGACTGACCGAGAGCGTGGCGCTCTTCCTCATCACGTCGTTCGTGGCAGGGCTAGGGTCGGGTCTGTCGAACCCGTCACAGCAGGCCGCGGTCGCCGACGTCGTCGGCAGCAAGGCGCGCGGTGGCCCAGTCCTCGCCACGTTCCAGATGACGGCAGACGTCGGCACGGTGATCGGGCCGGTCGTGGCGGGACTGCTCGCCCAGCACCTGTCGTTCTCGACGGCGTTCGCCGTGACGGGCGTGATCATGCTGGTCGCCGCGGTTCCGTGGTTCCTCGCCGGCCGCCGCACCCCCGACCGCATCGCCCCGGCGGACGAGGTGATCAAGGACACTGGCAGCTGAGCACGGGATCGGTAGTGTCGAACCTGTGTGGATTCGCATCGTCTCGACGGCTGCGCGCGTGGGTTTGGCAGCCGTGTGGCTGGTGTCGGGGTGGAGCAAGTTCTCCGACCCCACCCAGACCGTAGTCGCGGTACGGGCATACCAACTCCTTCCCGCCGACCTGGTGCGGCCGTTCGCCGCAGTCTTCCCGGTGGTCGAACTCATCCTGGGACTGTTGCTGCTCATCGGGCTGGCGGTACGCCCGGCGGCGGTGGCGAGTGCGATAGGCCTGGTAGTGCTCATCGCGGCGATTGCCTCGGCATGGGCACGCGGCTTGTCGATCGATTGCGGATGCTTCGGTGGTGGTGGCACCGTCGCCGACGCCGGCGCGTGGGATTACGCCTCCGAGATCCTGCGAGACCTGGGATTCCTCGCGGCAGCCGTCTGGCTCATGGTGTTCCCGCGCACCCCCGCCGCGCTGGGCCCCGGATCGCGGACGCTCTCAGTGCGTCCTCAGCCCACAGTGGCAGAGTGAACCCGGACATTCTCCGACGAACAAAGGGCAGAAGTCGTGAATGCGAAGAAGGTCAAACCGGTGAAGTACACGCCGGAACCGACGTCGAACAAGTTCACCTACATCCTCGGCGGCGTCGCTGTCGTGGTGATCGCCGCGCTCGTCATCGGCGGCGTGCTGTGGACCTCGGGCGGTAGTGACGCCCGGAACGACGGATACGGGACGGTGCAGAACGCCGCGGTGGAGGTGAGCCTCGACGACGGAGCGATTCTCCTCGGTCGGCCCGACGCCGCGGCCACCATCGATCTGTACGAAGACCCGATGTGCCCGTACTGCGCCGAACTCGAGCACAAGCACTCGCAGGAACTCGCCCAGGCGATCGACAACGGCGAGGTTGCTGTCCGGTACCACATTCTTGCGTTCCTCGACCGGCTGTCCAGCAGCGGCGATTACTCGACACGTTCTGTGGCCGCAGCGCAGTGCGTCGCGGAAAGCGGTGACGCGGTGGTCTTCTCCAAGTTCCACGACACGCTCCTCTCGCCCGATACGCAGCCGGCGGAGGGCGGCGACAGCGACCTCGACAACGCTGCACTCGCGCAACTGGCACGCGATGCGGGCGCATCCGACGAAACCGTGCAGTGCATCGCCGACGGAGCCCGCGTGGAGCAGGCGGCCGCCGACGCGGAGGCCGGTCGGCAGAAGCTTGCTACGACCGGCGCGACCGGCACGCCTGCCGTGATCTACAACGGCACCGTCATCGATGCCCTTGGCAACGAGAACTGGATCGCGGAACTGTCCGGATAGCGGCGCGGTGGGAGGCCCCGGCAGGGCGCCTCCCACCGTTCCCCCGCCGACCAGGCGATTTGTTGGCGGCGAGCGCAATGGTGTAACTTTCTTTCAGCGCACGGGGTTGCCCCCGACGCGCAGAAAATGGATACGGGGCTATGGCGCAGCTGGTAGCGCACCACACTGGCAGTGTGGGGGTCAGGGGTTCGAGTCCCCTTAGCTCCACGTAACCCGAACACAAACTTGCCCCGCCTGATGGCGGGGCAAGTTTCGTTTGTGGGTGGGTCGATGAGGTCGACTCGTTCATCGCTCACCGTGCACCCCGTAGTCAGCTTCGCGGAGTCGCCGCCACTTCAGAGATACCGGCCCGTGATGCTGTCAGCGTCCGCGGCGATCTCGTCCGGCGTTCCCGTGGCGGTGATGCGTCCCCCTGAGGTGCCCCCTCCCGGACCGAGGTCGATCACGTAGTCCGCGTTGCGGATCATGTCGAGATCGTGCTCGATGATGACGACGGTGGCGCCGCGGACGATGAGACGGTCGAGCACACGGAGAAGCGTCTGCACGTCGAGGGGATGCAGTCCGATCGAGGGCTCGTCCAGCACGAACAGGGTGTCGTGCTGATCTCGGTCGATGTCGGCGGAGAGCTTGAGCCTTTGTGCCTCACCACCGGAAAGGGTCGTGGTCGCTTCACCGAGGGTGAGATACCCGAGGCCGAGGTCCGCGAGCACCCGGAGCCGGCTGTGCACCTTTCTGAGGTCGGCGAGTTCGGGAAGGGCCTGTTCGACGGTGAGCCGGAGTACCGCGGGTAGCGAGAGTGCTTCTCGTTGCTCTCCGTCGGCATGGCGCACGGTGCGGACGATGTCGTGGGCAGCGGCGTTGTAGCGGGCCCCCTCGCATCCGGGACAGACGATGTCGACGTCGGGGAGGAACTGCACGTCGAGAGAGATCTGCCCGGTGCCGTCGCAGTCCGGGCACCGCAACGACCCGGTGTTGTAGGAGAAATCGCCGGCTTTCAGGCCGCGTTCCTTCGCGTCGGGGGTGGCGGCGTACGCGCGCCGCAACTCGTCGAGGACGCCGCTGTAGGTGGCCACGGTCGAACGGACGTTCAGTCCGATGGGGGCGGCGTCGACAACTGCGACGCTGCCGATGCCGGCGGGATCGACGCTCGTCACGTGTGGGGGAAGCCTGTTCCCCGCGGCGACCGCGGTGAGCGCCGGGACGAGGCTCTCGAGGATCACGGTCGTCTTACCCGAACCGGACACGCCCGTGACAGCGGTGAGTCGTCCTTTGGGCAGGTCGACGTCGAGGGCATGGACCGTGTGGATCGGGGTGGTGGACATCCGGATATGCCCGTGATCGAACACCGCACCGGCCTCGGCCAGTGAACGGACACGCTCGTGCACCGTGTCCGTGAGGAACGGCGCGATACGGGACCGTGGGTTGCCCTCGAGTTCCGGCAGCGTGCTGGATGCGATGACGGTGCCGCCCTCTGCGCCGGAGCCGGGACCGATCTCGATGAGCCAGTCCGCTTCCCGGAGGACCTGGGTGTCGTGGTCTACGACCACGACGGAGTTCCCGTCCGCGAGCAGCTTCCTGATGACCGCGATGAGCCCGTCGATGTTGGACGGGTGCATCCCGATGGAGGGCTCGTCGAGCACGTACAGAACGCCGGTGGTGCGATTGCGGACGGCGCGCGAGAGCTGCACGCGCTGACGTTCCCCCGTGGAGAGAGTCGACGACGCGCGGTCGAGGGTGAGGTAGCCCAGCCCGAGGCCGAGCAGCATCCGGGCGGTCTCGACCATCTGGGTGACGATGCTGTCCGCCATCGCCGTCATGTCCGCGGGCACGAGGGCCGGGAGAGTCCGAACCCAGGCCGTGACGTCTTCCAGGGTTTTCGCTGTCGCGTCGGCGAGGGATATTCCGTCGACGAGAGTCGAGCGGGCCCGGGTGCTGAGTCTCGTGCCCTCGCAGGCCGGGCAGGTCTGCACGCTCAGGAATCGCTCGATCCGTCCCAGACCCTTCTCCGTCTCCGCCTTCTTCAACGCTTCGACGACGGACTGGTGGGCATTGCGGTAGGTGACGTTGAGGTCGAACAGCTTCCCGTTCTTCGACGGGTACAGGATCGAGCGCTTCTCCTCCGGGCCGGCGAACACGATCTTCCGTTCCTGCTCGGTGAGTTCGGCGAACGGCACCGTGGTGCGGACACCCATCTCGGCGACAACTTTCGGGTTCGCCACGAGTCCGAACATGCCCCAGGGCGCGACCGCGCCCTCGTCGATGGTCAGCGACTCGTCCGGGACCAGGGTGGTGTCGTCGACGTCGCGCACGATGCCGGTACCGCCACAACGCTCGCACGCGCCTTCGCTGTTGAACGCGAAGGACTCGGCGCTCGGCGGGCCGAACACGACCCCGCACACCGGGCAGGTCAGTGGCAGATCGCGGGCGACATCGATCGTGGGTTCCATCAGGTGCCCGTTGGGACACCGATGGTGGCCGAGGCGGGAGAAGATCAACCGGAGGCTGTTCAGCAGCTCTGTGGAGGTTCCGAACGTGGATCGCACGCCGGGGACCGCGGGCCGCTGGCGGAGTGCGAGCGCGGCGGGGACGTGCTCGACGCTGTCGACTGCCGCGCGCGTTGCCTGCGTCAGCCGCCGACGCGTGTACGTGGACAGCGCCTCGAGATAGCGTCGCGATCCTTCCGCGTAGAGCACCCCTAGAGCGAACGACGATTTTCCGGATCCGGAGACGCCCGCGATGGAGACGAGCGTGTTCAGCGGTAGATCTACGTCGATGTGCCGCAGGTTGTTCACGTGCGCGCCACGCACGCGAATCGAGGTGGGGAGGGAACTCTGCGGTTCGTCGTGCTCGGCCATGCTGTGAGTCCCTCCGCGCAGGCGGTGAAGAAGCAGCCGCCTCGCCGACCCTTCTGGTCAGGGGAGCGCGCTGTCGAGACTGCCGGTAAGGGATTCCGTCCGGAACACCTACCGGTGTCAGGATTCGGACCGGTCTGTCCTCACGGTACTGGAGCAGAAGAAAAAACTCGGCGCCAGGACTCGCGGTACGGCCGCGGCGCTCGGGGAGGCCGGGGTCGAAGCTGCGAGTACTGGCGCCGAGTTACCTGGTGGTCAGGAAACGGGCTGCGGCGACGGGGTCGTCGTAGGCACCGTCGTGGTGGCCGGGGCGGTGGTGCCCGTCGGCTGCTCCGTCGTCGGCTCACCGGTGGTCGGCTGACCGGCGGTGGTCTCGCCCGTCGCCGGCGCCGGCGCGCCGGCACCTTCGGGAGCGGGAACTGTGCCCGGAGCCGGTGCGACGACGGGCGGCGTGCCCGACGGTGCGGCCGGTGCGGGGGCGACGCTCGGTGCGGGAGCACCCGGTGCCGGAGCGGAGGGTGCCGGTACAACGCCGTCCTGTGTCGGCGAGGTGTCCGTCTGCTCGCTGGGAGCGGGCGCGGGTGTCGTCTCGGAGGTCTCCGGGGTCTCGGAGCCTTCCGCAGCCTCGGCGGCGGCCATCATCCGCATCGCCTTGGCTTCGGCGTCCCTGGACACGGGCTTGCCCTGCTTGGCCTGCTCGGCAAGGTGGTTGAGCCATGCGGCCGCATAGTCGACGGTGCTGGTGCCCTTGCCGTCGATGTCGTCGTCCCAGTAGTCGAAGTGGTGACCGTAATGGTCGTCCGTCTCCTTGTTGTAACCGAAGGTCTGGTCGTACGGATCGCTCATGATCACCGCGAGGGTGTTCTGGTTGCTCCGCACAAATCCGACGACTTCCTTGAGGAGCTTCTCCGGGAGGTACGCGAGGTTGGCCAGGCGGTCCGCCGGGATGGGTGCGGAGCCGTCGGCTGCGACCGGCGTGGTCTTGGGAGCCGCCGGGACGTAATCGGGGTCGGACACCTTGATCAGAACGTCGAGGAACGTCTCATCCGACTGCATCCAGTCCTCGTTGGCGGAGACATCGGCGAGGGCCAGCAGCGCGACCCGGCCCACGACCTGCGCGAGATCGGCACCCGTGGCAGGGGACAGCCCCTCCCGCTCGAATGCATCGCCGTTGACCTGACGGCCGAGGTTGACCAGCAGTTCGATCAGGGCGATGTTGTCGGGCGTCGAGCATGCGAAGTCTCCCTCGGAGCAGAAGGAGGCAACCTTGCCGTCCAGATGGCCGAACCCGCCGCCCGTTCCGGGCAGCACTCCGCCACCGGGAGCGGGGCCCGCGCCCGGCTCGTAGGGACGGTCGAAGCCGTTGGGGTTGCTGGGATCGTCGGCGCCCGGGAAGAATCCTCCGTCGACGCCGCGGCCGGCGTCGGACAGAATGACGACTCCCGTGACCGCAGAAGGATCGCCGTTCGGCCAGGTGCCGTCCGGGTTCTGCTCCTGGTTGCCGATCTGCATCGCCGCACGCCGGGCGACATCCGCGCCTTCGCTGAAGCCGACGATGGCGAACTGCGTATCGGGGCACGAGGCCTGGATCGCCTTCATGACCTTGATGGTGTTGTCGGCGCCCGTGTTCACGGCGTCTTCGTAGCTCGACAGGTCGGCGGGGTACTCGACGTAGATCGCCGCGTACCCGTTCTCGCCCTCGTGGTCCTTCATCGGCGCGTTGATCACCGGATCCACCCAGTGGCTCCGGTACGCGCCCTGCTGCGCCGCGGGCAACCTGTTGCCGTTCTCATCGACGAGCATCTTGGTCTGGTCGCGGGGGGTGTCTCCACGTCCGCCGACGCCGATGCTGACCATGTCATGGCATTCGGTCGTCGAGGCCATACCCGCCAGAGCGGGGTCGGCGACGGTGGGCGGGGTCGGTTGCGGCCACGCGATGGCGACTGCCGCCGCGACCCCGAGCGCGAGAGGCGCGAGCACGCCCGCGAAAATCTTGCCGCGTGACGGCGACGTTCCATTAGCCATGGGCTTTTCCAATCCGTTTCACCTGTCGAACATCCGGTGCGAGGATGCGGGCGGGTCACATCACACGTCGTACAAACCCGTCCCTGTGTTACATCGAAGCCCGCGGCGGAGGAGAGACGCATGGACACATCCGACGGCTCGTCCGGGACCGAGCTCCCGGCCGCGATGGGAAAGGTGTCTCGGCGTGCCCTGTCCAAGCACGGATACACGCGGTTCGACGACCTGACCTCGGTGACGTCGAAAGAACTGCTGACCATCCACGGCGTCGGCCCGAAGGCGATCCGCATTCTGGGTGAGGAACTCGCCGGACGGGGCCTGCGCTTCCGGGACGAGTGATCCAAATCCAGCGTTCGCCCGCCGGGCTGCCCGTTCTGATCTTTCCCCCGGCCGGGCTCCTCCTCGACGACGCGTTGGGGCCTGCCGGGAGGCGATAGGGTCGATATCACCGATCGGCGCGAGCCACAGTACGAAGGAGACATCACCATGTCGCAGACAGTCCGCGGAGTTATCGCACGCGCGAAGGGAGTCCCCGTCGAGGTCGTCCCCATCGTGATACCCGATCCCGGGCCGGGCGAAGTCGTCGTCGCGATCGCTGCGTGCGGTGTGTGCCACACGGATCTGCACTACCGCGAGGGTGGAATCAACGACGAGTTCCCGTTCCTGCTCGGACACGAAGCGGCAGGTGTCGTCGAATCGGTCGGCGAAGGTGTCGAGTCGGTCGCCGTGGGCGATTTCGTGGTCCTGAACTGGCGTGCCGTGTGTGGGCAGTGCCGCGCGTGTAAGCGTGGTCAGCCCCAGTACTGCTTCTCGACGTTCAACGCCACCCAGAAGATGACCCTCGAGGACGGCACGGAACTGAGCCCTGCGCTGGGTATCGGCGCGTTCGCCGACAAGACCCTCGTGCACGCCGGCCAGTGCACCAAGGTCGATCCGAGCGCGGATCCCGCCGTGGTGGGCCTGCTCGGCTGCGGCGTGATGGCGGGCCTCGGTGCCGCCGTGAGTACGGGGGGCGTGACGCGCGGCCAGTCGGTCGCGGTCATCGGATGCGGCGGCGTCGGCGACGCCGCGATCATGGGTGCCCGGCTCGCCGGCGCCGGCAAGATCATCGCCGTCGACCGCGACGACAAGAAGCTCGAGTGGGCCACCGACTTGGGAGCGACCCACACGATCAACTCCACCTCGACCGACGCGGTCGAGGCGATCAAGGAGATCACCGGGGGCTTCGGTGCCGACGTCGTGATCGACGCCGTCGGTCGCCCGGAGACTTACAAGCAGGCCTTCTACGCCCGCGACCTGGCGGGCACCGTCGTTCTGGTGGGTGTTCCGACTCCGGACATGACCCTCGAGATGCCGCTCATCGACTTCTTCTCGCACGGCGGCTCCCTCAAGAGCTCGTGGTACGGGGATTGCCTGCCCGAACGTGACTTCCCGACGTACGTCGACCTGTACCAGCAGGGACGTCTGCCCCTCGAGAAGTTCGTCACCGAACGTATCGGCATCGACGATGTCGAGAAGGCGTTCGAGACCATGCACCGCGGTGAGGTTCTCCGATCGGTGGTGGTCTTGTGAGCACCGTGTCCCCGATCCGGGTGGATCGGGTCGTCACCCGCGGGATCTTCGCCCTCGACGGCGGGGAGTGGGAAGTCGACAACAACATCTGGCTGGTCGGCAACGACGACGAGGTGGTGGTGATCGACGCCGCGCACACAGCGCAGCCGATCATCGATGCCGTCGGCGGCCGCAACGTGGTGGCGATCGTCTGCACCCACGCGCACAACGATCACATCACCGTCGCACCCGAGCTGTCGGAAAAGCTCGACGCGCCGATCCTCCTCAACCCCGCAGACGACATGCTCTGGGAGATGACCCACCCGGGCGTCGCCCACGGCACAATCGAAGACGGGCAACGGATCTCGGTGGCGGGTACCGACATTCAGACGATCGCGACACCGGGTCACTCACCGGGTTCGGTCTGCCTGTACCTGCCCGAAGCCGGCGAATTGTTCACCGGCGACACGTTGTTCTCGGGCGGCCCGGGTGCGACCGGACGCTCCTTCTCGGATTTCCCGACGATCATCGGGTCGATCCGCGACAAACTGTTCGCGCTGCCCGCCGAGACCACGGTGCACACCGGGCACGGTGACGGAACCACGATCGGCACGGAGTCTCCGCACCTCGAAGAGTGGATCAAGCGGGGTAGCTGACACCTCTCGCGGGTGGTTCCGGGGCCGGACGCCGCCGGAACCACCCGCGTGAGCGCCGTAGTGCTCGCCGCTACCCTCACCGTATGGCGAAGAAGCAGATACCGGTGGTGGTGGTCGCCGGGTTCCTCGGCTCGGGAAAGACGACCCTCCTCAACCATCTCCTGCGCAACACTCGCGGCGCGCGGATCGGTGTGATCGTCAACGATTTCGGCTCGGTCAACATCGACTCGATGATGGTGGCCGGCCAGGTCGACTCGATGGTCTCGCTCAGCAACGGATGCCTGTGCTGCGCAGTCGATGTCAGCGACATGGATGCGATGCTCGACCGGCTCGCCCATCGGTCGTCGGATCTCGATGTCATCGTCGTCGAAGCCAGTGGTCTCGCCGAACCCCGGAACATGATCCGTCTCGTCGTCGGGTCGGAGAATCCGTTCGTCACCTACGGCGGCCTCGTACTCGTTGTCGACGCCGTGGAATTCGACGGGGTCCGGGCAGCACATCCCGAGATCGAACAGCACGTCGCGCTCGCAGACCTGGTGCTGCTCAACAAAACCGACCGTATCGACAGCGACGCGCACGACGACCTGCTCGGCGTAGTGTGCGGCCTCAACTCCCGCGCCGCCGTCGTCTCGACCGAGCACGCGCGGATCGATCCGGCTCTGCTGTTCGACATACCCGACCGGCCCGAACCGCAGCCGGGCGAACAACTCACCCTCGACCGGTTGCTCTACCCGGAAGACGAACACGACCACCTGCATCTGCACGACGGGTACAACGCCGTCACGTTCGAGACCCGGGACGCACTACACCCCCGCGCGCTGGTCGATTTTCTCGAGAACCAGCCCGCAGGGGTGTTTCGTATCAAAGGCTATGTGCGCGTCGCCGCCGGACTACGAGTGAGCACGTACCTGGTGCACACGGTGGGCGATCACATCGGGTTCGAACCCGTCGGCCGCGGCGAGAGCGTCCCCGACTGCACCACGTTGGTGGTGATCGGTGCCGATCTCGACACGGACGCTGTCCGCGAACGATTGACGGGATGCATTGCGACCGAACCGGTGTCGGGCGACGCACTGTACGCCGTCCACCGGTTCACGCCACGCTGAACCCGGCTGGGGATCAGCGCGGGGTAGCAGTCGGACGCGTCGAACGACGACGACCGGTGGCAGCGACTCCGCCGTGTCCGGTCGAGGAGCGCTGTCCGGCCGGCGCACCCTGGCGGGTGGCGGAACCGGCGCCCTGACGGGACGAGGAACCCTGACGGGACGAGGAACCCGAGCCCTGACGTGCTGCGCCGCCCTGGGACGGGGTGCGACGGCGTCCGCCGGCGGACCCACCGGACCGCTGCGGACGCGACGTACCGGCGGCCTGAGCCTGGACCGGCTTCGGCGCGACATACGGAGCGATTTCACCGACGAGCGCGAGAACGTGCTCGGAGTTCGCCGTCGACTTGATCGGCGTGACGTTGATCGCGGCCTTCCGCATGATGACGGCGAGATCCCTGCGCTGGTCCGGAAGGACGAGCGTGACGACGTCGCCGGCGCTTCCGGCGCGCGCGGTGCGACCCGAACGGTGCAGGTATGCCTTGTGCTCGGCCGGCGGATCCACGTGGACGACGAGTTCGACGTCGTCGACGTGCACGCCGCGGGCCGCGACGTCGGTGGCCACGAGAACCCGTGCCTCACCCGACGAGAACGCTGCAAGGTTCCGGTCGCGAGCGTTCTGCGACAGGTTGCCGTGCAGATCGACCGCCGGGATTCCCGAGTCGGTGAGCTGCTTGGCCAGCTTGCGGGCCTGATGCTTGGTGCGCATGAACAGGATTCGGCGTCCGTTGCCCGAGGCAAGGGTGCGAATGAGATCCTTCTTGGCGTCGACGCCGGCCACATCGAAGATGTGGTGCGTCATCGCCGCGACGGGGGAGTTCGCCTCGTCGACCGAGTGCATCACCTGGTTGTGGAGGAAGCGCTTGACGAGCTTGTCGACTCCGTTGTCCAGGGTCGCCGAAAACAGAAGGCGCTGGCCGTTGCTCGGCGTTGCGTTCATGATGCGCGTGACGCCCGGGAGGAAGCCGAGATCGGCCATGTGGTCGGCCTCGTCGAGCACCGTGATCTCGATCGCGTCGAGCGAGACGAACTTCTGGCGCATGAGATCTTCGAGGCGTCCCGGGCAGGCGATGACGATGTCGACGCCGCGGCGCAGGGCCTCGACCTGGCGGCTCTGCGACACGCCACCGAAGATCGTGGTCACCCGAAGGCCGGACGCATGCGCGAGAGGCTCGACGACCGCTGCAATCTGCGTTGCGAGTTCGCGGGTGGGCGCAAGTACGAGGCCGCGGGGGCGGCCCGCAGCGCGGGTGGAGCCACCGGCGAGACGCGCGGTGAGGGGGATCGAGAAAGCAAGGGTCTTACCGCTACCCGTACGGCCGCGGCCGAGCACGTCGCGTCCCGCGAGCGTGTCGGGGAGGGTGTCGACCTGGATCGGGAAGGGGCTGGTGATTCCGGAGTCACTCAACGTAGCGACGAGAGGACGGGGAACACCGAGATCGGAAAAAGATGTGGTCATAGAACAGCGCTGCCTTTCACTGCGGCGTGTGTGCACTCGACGGGAAGTGTTCCCGTGGTGCTGACGTGATCGCCGCAAGGAAAGCCGGTGCGTGTGCAGAGAGCTGCAGTATGCATGCGGGTCGGGCACGATCCCGATCCCGCCGGTATCCCACGACGGTGGGTGTCGTCGTGACACCCGAACCACATCACCCTACCGCACACCCGGACGGGTACGGCCCGCTCGGTTACAGGCCGACCCACTCGGTGACACCGTGGGCGAAGTGCTGGCGCTTCCAGATCGGCACTTCGTGTTTGATGCGTTCCACCAGGTCGGCGCAGGTGGAGAAGGCTTCGGCGCGATGCGGCGCGGCGACGGCGGCGACGAGGGCGAGATCTCCGATGGTGAGATGTCCCACTCGGTGGACGGCGGCCACAGGAAGTCCCGACGCCGCGGCGGCCTCCTCGCAGCAGCGGCGCAGGAAGGCTTCCGCGTCGGGATGCGCCTGGTACTCGAGCGCGGTCACGGCCTGGCCGCCGTCGTGGTTGCGCACGACACCGGTGAACACCACCACCGCTCCGTGTTCGGGGCCGGCGACCGCGGCGTCCACTACCGCAGGGTCGAGCGGCTCCGCCGAAATCCTGGCCAGCACTTGGCTCTTGCCGCCGGTCTCGTCGGTCCGTCCCGTCGTGCCGACGCCGTCTGCTTCACTCATGTGCTCCGCCTCCTGCCACTTGCGCCAGTAGATGATCGAGGATCGGTTCGAGCGCGGCGAGTCCGTCCTTCACGCCACCGGGCGAGCCCGGCAGGTTCACGACGACCGTGCGGCCCGCGAGCCCGGCGACCCCACGTGAGAGGACCGCGTGAGGGGTGACCTCGAGTCCGCGTCTGCGGATCGAGTCCGCAACCCCCGGTAGTTCGCGATCGAGCACCGCGCGGGTCGCTTCGGGGGTGGCGTCGGTCGGCGACGCGCCGGTGCCACCGGTGGTCACGATCAACGCCGGTGCACCTCGGAGCGCATCTGCAAGGCCCGCGGCGATCTGCGCATCGGCATACACGAGCGGGCCGCGGACGCTGAATCCGTGCTCGCCCAGCCACTTCTCGATCACCGGGCCGGTGCGATCCTCGCGGGTTCCCGCGGCGACGCCGGTGGACGCCACCACGACAACTGCCGAGCGCTCTGCCGAATCGCCACCGTCCGGCGCGGTATCGGCCTGCGGTTCGGCGCGCTGGGTGTCGGAGTCGCCGCGACGCCAGCGACCGTGCTTGCCGCCTTCCTTCGAAACGAGTCGGACCCCGTCCAGGGTCGCGGCGGGGTCGACGGCTTTGACCATGTCGTGCAACGTGAGTCCTGCGACGGCAACGGCGGTGAGTGCTTCCATCTCGACGCCGGTAGGGCCCTTCGTCTTGGCGGTCGCCTCGATGGTGATCGCGGTGTCGGTGAATCCGAACGTCACCTTCACCGACGACAATGCGAGCTGGTGGCACAAGGGAATCAGTTCCCAGGTCCGCTTCGCCGCGGCGATACCGGCGATGCGGGCGGTAGCGAGAACGTCGGCCTTGGGCATGTCGTCGGCCCGCACGAGCGCGACGACTTCCGGCGTGGTGACGAGGTGGCCGGCGGCGAGTGCTGTCCGCGTGGTGTCGGCCTTTGCGGACACGTCGACCATGCGGGCGCGGCCCTGGTCGTCGAGATGGCTCAATTCGCTCACAGTGTCAGCACTTTCACGAGGTCTCCGGCTTCGAGCGAGACGGTGTCGGCGGGGATGTCGAGAAGGACGTCGGCAGCGGCCAGACCGGCCACCTGGTGCGATCCGCGCCCGGCGGCGGGTCTCACGGTGCGACCGTCGAGGACACCGCGCAGGAACTGGCGTTTGCCCGCGATCGAGGTCAGATCGGTGGCAAGGGGAAGCATTTCGGTGACGGGCGGTGGGTATCCCGCTGCGGCTCGGAGTGCTGGGCGCGCGAACACCTCGAAGGAAACCAGTGCGCTGACGGGGTTGCCGGGAAAGGTCAGCACCGGAACGCCGTCGATCACCGCGGAACCTTGGGGGCCACCGGGCTGCATCGCGACCGAGACGAACCTGCCGCCCCTGGGCTGGAGAGTGTCCTTGACGACTTCGAAGTCGCCTTTCGACACCCCTCCCGAGGTGAACACGACATCGGCGACGCGCACGGCGTAGGAGAGCATCGTGGCGAACTCGTCGGGGTCGTCGTGGCAATGGTCGACCGAGACGACATCGGCGCCGTTGGCGGCGGCACTCGCGGCCAGGGCCGGGCCGTTGGAGTTGTAGATGCGGCCGGGGCCGAGCACGTCGCCCGCGGTGACGAGTTCGCTTCCGGTGGAGATCACCGCGACGCGCGGTCGTGCCCGGACCGGGATATCCGTCAGTCCGACTGCGGCGAGCGCAGCGATGTGGCGGGCAGCGAGCACCGTGCCCGCGGTGAGCAGGCAGTCGCCCACCCGGACATCGCTGCCGGCTTCCCGGACGTAGGTGCCCGGCGTCGTCCCGCGGCCGATCGTCACCGTGCCGGCGGCTTCGTCAGCGGTGGTGTCCTCGACGGGAACGACGGCGTCGGCCCCCTCGGGCATCGGCGCACCGGTCATGATCTTCAGTGCGTGTCCCGGTTCGAGGACTCCCGCGGTGTCCCCCGCAGCCACGACGCCCTGCACCGGCAGGGTCACCGGCGCGTCGGCCACGGTGCCGGATGCGACCGCGTAGCCGTCCATCTGCGAGTTCCGGAACGACGGAAGATCGAGCGGAGAACTGATCGTCTCCGCGAGCGTGCGGTGCAGAGCCCGGGAAAGCGGGACGGTCGCGGTGGACCCCGCCCGCAGCACGGCGAGTAGTTCACCCACGTACTGCTCGTGTTCTTCCACGGACCGCCTGCCGCTCGTCATGCGGCCAATCCTAGGCATATCGCCGTCCGCATCCGGCCGCGTACTCGGTTAGAGCGGACTCGTCGGGTGCTTCTGTGTTCACGTTCGCGGGCAATGGGCATACTGGGCGTATGGCGATGGTGATCGGATGACGGCGGTGAACGTGGGGATTCCGTCGGTGCGTCGACGCGCAGACGACACCTCCGACCGGCCCGACGTACCGGATCTTCTCGACCGCTTCGGTCGGGTGGCCCGCGACCTGCGTGTCTCCATCACCGAGAAGTGCTCGCTGCGCTGCACCTATTGCATGCCGGAAGAGGGGCTTCCGCCCATCCCTCGTGAACAACTCCTCACGGTCGACGAGATCGTGCGCCTGGTCGGTATCGCGACCGGCAGGCTCGGCATCCGCGAGGTGCGCTTCACCGGCGGCGAACCCCTGGTACGCCGCGACCTCGAGGCGATCATCCAAGGCTGCTCCCGTGTCGCGCCCGGAATCCCGCTCGCGGTCACCACCAACGCGGTCGGTCTGGAGCATCGGGCGCACGCGCTCGCGCAGGCCGGACTCACCCGCGTCAACATCTCCCTGGACACGATCGACCGCGATCACTTCGCCCAGCTCACCCGCCGCGATCGCCTCGGGTCGGTGCTCGCCGGCATCCGCGCCGCGAAGGACGCGGGCTTTGCCCGGGTGAAGGTCAACGCCGTCCTCATGCCCGAAACCCTGCACGGCGCCGCAGACCTCCTCGGATGGTGTCTCGAGGAGCAGGTGGAGTTGCGGTTCATCGAGCAGATGCCGCTCGACGCCGACCACGAATGGGCGCGGTCGCGGATGGTGACCGCACAGGGCCTGCTCGATGCCCTCGGGGAGCGCTTCACCCTTACCGAGACCGAACGTGAGGATCCTTCGGCACCGGCCGAGCGCTGGCTCGTCGACGGGGGTCCCGCGACCGTCGGCATCATCGCCTCGGTGACCCGCTCGTTCTGCTCGGACTGCGACCGCACCAGGCTCACGGCGGAAGGTACGGTCCGGTCCTGCCTGTTCAGCGACCAGGAGACGGACCTGAGGGCTGCGCTGCGCGGCGGCGCGACCGACGACGAGCTGGTGGATCTCTGGCGGGGTGCGATGTGGAACAAGTGGGCCGGGCACGGTATCGACGCGGCGGACTTCGCGCCGCCGCAACGCAGTATGGGAGCGATCGGTGGCTGACGTGGTGAACGGAATCGAGGTCCGGTATTTCGCGGCCGCGACCGACGCGTCCGGGTGCGAAAAGGAGACCGTGGCATTGCCCGCCGGCTCCGATCTCGGTGCCCTGCGCACAGTGCTCGTGGAGCGGTACGGCCCCGCAATGGAGCGGGTTCTGTCGGTCGCGGCGTATCTCGTCGAGCCGGGAGACGGTGGTGCCGGGGAACTCACCCGCGATCTGTCCCGCCCGGCGGGTGCCCGGGTCGACGTGCTGCCTCCGTTCGCCGGCGGCTGAGCACCCGCCCGGGCGTCTGCCCTACCTCCACCAGGTGTCGGACGGTGCCACCGGCATCACGCGCTTGTGGTGCGTGTCGAGGAATTTGCCTTCGAGTCGTTTCGCGAGATCATCGGTGACGTCCTTGCCCTCGAGGTAGTCGTCGATCTCGCTGTACGTCATGCCGAGTGCTTCTTCGTCGGGCAGAGCCGGACGGTCGTCCTCGAGGTCTGCGGTGGGGACCTTGCTCCAGGTGCTCTCCGGTGCCCCGAGTTCCCGGAGCAACGCCGCCCCCTGCCGCTTGGTGAGCCCGGCCAGCGGCGTGATGTCGACACCGCCGTCTCCGTACTTGGTGTAGAAACCCGTGACGGCCTCGGCGGCGTGATCGGTGCCGACCACGAGGTGTCCCAGTTCGCCGGCGATCGCGTACTGGAGCATCATGCGCTCGCGTGCCTTGATGTTTCCCCGGACGAAATCGCGAATGGTGCTCCCGTGGCCGGGGATTTCGCCCAGCGCTCGTCCCGCTTCGGCCGCGGTGGCGTCGGTTCCGGGTTTGATGTCCGCCCGCACCGTGTGGTCGGGCTGGATGAAGTCGAGCGCGATCTGTGCGTCGTGCTCGTCGGCCTGCTGCCCGTAGGGGAGGCGCACGGCGACGAATTCCGCGTCGTGCCCGCCGTGTCGAAGCTTCTCGACGGCGAGCTGAGCGAGGCGTCCGGCGAGCGTGCTGTCCTGACCGCCGCTGATGCCGAGCACCAGACCCTTCGCCGGCGTAGCGGCAAGATAGTCGGCGAGAAACTGTACTCGCGAATCGATCTCGCTCCGCGGATCGATGGAGGGCTTGACGCCGAGTTCTTCGATGATCCGATCGCGCAGGTTCGTCATTGCCGCCACATTAGCGTCACCGGAGCCGTGCTGCGAGACGACCGCGCGATACGGTGCGGGACGAGGCCACGCGCATGCACACGGCAGTGTCGTCGGCCGTCGAACACGGAGGCAGCAGGTGAACGGGATCCTCGTCGTATCCGCAACGAAGTCGGAGGCACTGCACGTTCCGGAACGGTACGACACGCTGATCACGGGCATAGGGAAGGTCACCGCGGCCGTTGCGGTGACGGCCGCGCTCGCGCGCTATCCGGAGGGCCGCAGACCGCTGGTCGTCAACATCGGAACCGCCGGCGCCCTGCGGAGTGCGCACGGCGGGCTCTATCTTCCTTCCACCGTCATCAACCACGACATCAGCAGCGAGGTGTTGCGCAGTCTCGGGCACCCGGTGGCCGACACGCTCACCTTCGAGGACGGAGACGGAACGATCCTCGCGACGGGGGATTCGTTCGTTTCCGACGCCGAGGTCCGCGATGCGCTGGCCGCCCGCGCGGACCTCGTCGACATGGAGGGCTTCGCGATCGCCTCCGCGTCGGCACACATGGGAGCGTCCTGCAGGCTCGTCAAGCACGTGAGCGATCACGCGGACGAAACGGCGATGGACTGGCCGAAGCAGATCGACAACAGCGCGCGGGTGCTCGCGGAATGGCTCGTGGACATGTACTGACGGCACCGCTGCCGTCGCGGGTCAGCGGTCGGCGGACTGCTCGACGAGAGTGACCCGGAGGTTGTCCGTCGCGAGCGTGAGCACATCTCCGTCCAGATGCCACCGCGGCCGAGCGGCGAAGAGTTTCTGCACCCACCGGTCGGCCTCGTCGAGCGGGGGCGGGCACGCCATCATCGTGGTGGCGAGGCCATCGGCTTGCACCACCCCGCCGGAGAAGTCCGCAGTGCCCATCATCCGGTTGCACCCTGCGTACGCGGCCACGCGTTCGCGAGCCGGGAAGGCGAGGGTGAACGGGCCCCCGCCCGGGATGGGAGCGCCGACGACCTCGGTGGATACGAAGTCGCGGCCCACGAGATCGGACGCCGAGGGCGCCGTTGCGCCGGTGTCGCACGCACAGAGCAGTCCGCCGAGGGTGAGGACGACGAACGCGCGGAGGGCACCGGTCATGGGGCTCACCGTACCCGGCGGGAACTACCGGTCGACGGGACGCGCGACGCGTCGCGCGAGGTCGGACCAGGCCTGGGCGAGACGCTCGAGGGGATAACCGAGGTCGCGCCACTGATGGAGTACGAGAGACGCATCGAGCGGTGCCAGCAGGGCCTGGGCGAGGACCGGGAGGTCGCCGCCTGTTCCCGCCGCCCGTAGCAGGGTCTGCACGTGGGTGAGCGACACGGTGCGCGCCGGTGCCGAGAACCGCACGCCGCCGCCTGCGGCCTCGGCGGCCCGGAGCAGTTCACCCTGCACGTCGACGAGTGCGATGCGCGCTCGGCCGAAGGCGATGAGCCGGTCGACCGGATCCGCGCCCGGTCCGAGCGGCGGGGGACCGAAGAGAAATGCCTGCTGCAGTTCGCGCTCGCTGTGGTCGAGCAGCGCCTGCATGAGACCGGCGCGGGATCCGAAGCGCCGGAAGACCGTTCCCTTACCGACACCCGCTTTCGCTGCGACGGCGTCCATCGTGATCGCGTCGGCGCCGTGCTCGGCGACGAGCACGGACGCGGCGTCGAGCAGGCGCTTCCGGTTGCGCGCCGCGTCGCCGCGTTCTGCGGGGCCGTCGTCGACCAGCCACAGCGGGTGAGTGTTCACAAGGTCACATTCTACCGTCGCGGGAATGAAAGTGGACCGCGGTCCGTTTATGATTGCGGAATCAACCAACTCGATCGAAGGATGTACCTCATGGCTCAGACTCGAGTCCTCGCCCTCGTCGGAAGCCTCCGCTCCGCCGCTGTCACCCGCCAGCTCGCCGAGACCGCTGCCACTGTGGCCCCCGAGGGCGTCGAGGTGAGCATCCACGAAGGCCTCGCCGACGTGCCGTTCTACAACGAAGACCTCGACGGCGAGACCGTGCCCGCCGCTGCTGTCGCCCTCCGTGAGGCTGTCGCCGGCGTCGACGCGGTCCTGTTCCTGACCCCGGAATACAACGGATCGACCTCGGGTGTCCTCAAGAATGCGATCGACTGGCTCTCGCGCCCCTACGGCGCCGGTGCGCTGTCGGGCAAGCCGGTGGCCGTCGTCAGCGCGTCGCCGAGCGGCAACGCCGCGAAGTGGGCACTCGAGGACACCGTCAAGGCTGTCGGGATCGCCGGCGGCACGGTCGCCGAAGGGGCTTCCCTCTCGGTCGGCGGCACCTTCGGAAAGTTCGGCGACGCACACGCCAAGGAGCATGCCGAGACGGCCACCGAGATCGCCGGCGTCGTCGACGCGCTCGTGAATGCCACCAAGGAACTCGTCGAGGCCTGACGGACCCGAGGTCCGACAGACGTTCGCGTCGCCGCCCGCCGTCCACCCGGGTGCGACGCGACGACCGGCCCCGGTCCCGCATCAGCGGGACCGGGGCTGTTGCGTCTCCGGTAGCTGCCGAGACCGGATTCGAAAGACCCCGGCATCGAAAGACCTCCGACGGCGGGATTGGAGTCGCGGCGGACGGGGAATGCCCGGACGACAGCCCACCGTTGGGAGGACGACCCATGGCATCCGAGACCGCCGACGCGGGCACGGCTCCGCCCGGCCTGCACGAACACTCCGTCACCTTCAGGGTCGACGGCACCGAACGACACTGCACCGTCGATGCCGGCACCACCGTGCTCGACGCCCTCCGCGACCGCCTCGGCGTCACCTCGCCCAAGAAGGGATGTGACCTCGGCCAGTGTGGCTCGTGCACCGTCCTTCTCGACGGACGGCGCAGGGTCACGTGCCTTGCGCTCGCCGTCGCACACGACGGTGCCGAAATCGTCACCGCGGCGGGCTTGGCCGCCGACGGACCGCACCCCCTGCAAGAGCGCTTCCTCGAGCGGGACGCCTTCCAGTGCGGGTACTGCACGCCCGGGCAGATCTGCTCGGCGATCGGCATGCTCGACGAATACGCCCAGGGCGACCCGAGCCATGTCACGGAAGAACTCGGCGTCACGCCCGACCTCGACGACGACGAGATCCGGGAGCGCATGAGCGGCAACCTGTGCCGTTGTGCCGCCTACCCCAACATCGTCGACGCGATCAGGGATGTCGCAGAGCAGGATGTCGCAGGGCAGGAGGCGACCGAATGAGGCCCCTTCGCTACGAACGACCGGCCGACGCCGCGACGGCGGTCGCGACCGTGCACGACAACCCGGACGCGGTGTTCCTCGCATCCGGCACCAATCTCGTCGACCACCTCAAGATCGGCGTCGCCACTCCGGGAATGCTGGTCGACATCTCGCACCTGCCGCTCGACTCGGTGGAGAGCACCGCGGACGGAGGCCTCCGGATCGGCGCGAACGTGCGCAACAGCACGCTTGCCGTGCACCCCGACGTGCGCCGCAACTATCCGATGCTCACGCGTGCACTCCTGTCGGGAGCGTCTCCGCAACTGCGGAACGCAGCTACCACCGGCGGGAATCTCCTGCAGCGCACCCGGTGCGTGTACTTCCGCGACGTGTCCACACCGTGCAACAAGCGTGAACCGGGCAGCGGGTGCTCGGCGCTGGGCGGATACACCCGCTACCACGCGGTGCTCGGCGCATCGGAGGACTGCGTTGCGACACACCCGTCGGATATGGCGGTGGCCATGCTCGCCCTCGATGCGGAGGTTCTCGTTCTGGGCCCGGACGGGGAGTGCACCGTTCCGCTCGAAGAGTTCTATCGTCTGCCGGGCGACCGGCCCGACCTCGATACCACCCTCGACCGCGACGAACTCGTTGTCGGCGTGCATCTTCCGCCGCCCCAGACCACCGTGGCGACGTATCGCAAGGTCCGCGACCGCGCGTCCTACGCGTTCGCCCTGGTCTCGGTCGCTGCCGAACTGACCGTCTCGGGCGGCACGATCACCGGGTGCCGTATCGCCTTCGGCGGGGTCGCGCACCGGCCGTGGCGCGCACACCGCACCGAAGCTGCTCTTCTCGGAGAGCGCCCGGGGGAGGACCTGTTCGCGCGGGCGGCCGATGCGGAACTGGTCGATGCCCGGGCCCTCGACGGCAACGCGTTCAAGATCCCCCTGCTGCGCCGCACGGTCGCCGCCGTGCTCCGCGACCTCGCCGGACTCCACGACGAAGGGGTATCCGCATGACACACAGCGCCACCCGTGCCGTCGGCACATCCACCACCCGGGTCGACGGGCCGCAGAAGGTCGCCGGGACCGCGCCCTACTCCTACGAGCACCCCGTACCCGATCCGGCCTATCTGGTGCCGCTGGTGTCGACGATCGCGCGGGGGACGGTGGACCGCATCGACACCGCTGCCGCCGAGGCGGTCCCCGGTGTCATCACGGTGCTCACCCCGTGGAACGCTCCCCGCCTCACCGACGAGGCCGAGGGTGAATACGTCGTGCTGCAGAACCCCGACGTGCTTTTCCGGGGTCAGCTCATCGGTGCGGTCGTGGCCGAGAGTCCGGAAGCCGCGCGGTACGCGTGCGAGCTGCTGTCGGTGGAGTACACGAGCACCGATCACGACGCCCGCTTCCGGCCCGACCACCCCGACGCCTACAAGCCGGAGACGGCCAACGGGGGATATCCGCCCGACTCCGAGCGGGGTGACGCGGACGGGGCGATCGCCGCTGCCGACGTGGTGATCGACGAGTGGTACTCCACCCCCGAAGAGCACAACAACCCGCTCGAACCTCATACGGTCGTCGCGCTCTGGGACGGGGAAACCCTCACCCTCTATACCTCCACGCAGCATCCGCACGGGGTCGTCTCGGCACTCGCACCGGCCCTCGGCCTCGACTCCTCGACCATGCGGGTGGTCTGCCCGTACATCGGGGGCGGCTTCGGGTCGAAGGGCGGACCCCACGCGCACGACGTGCTCGGTGCGCTCGCCGCCAAGGCGGTGCCCGGCCGCGCGGTGAAGTTCGCCGTCTCCCGGCACGACATGTTCGGGTATGTCGGGTACCGCTCGCCGACGGCCTCGCGCGTCCGGCTCGCAGCCCGCAGCGACGGCCGGCTCACCGGCATCGTGCACGAGGCCTACGTCCAGAGTTCCCATGTCACCGAGTTCGTCGAACAGGCCGCCGTGCCGCTGCGGAATCTGTACGACGCGGCGAACGTGCGCACGTCCCATCGGGCGATCCCCCTCGATGTGCCGGCACCGTTCTGGATGCGGGCGCCCGGTGAAGCACCCGGCATGTTCGCCGGCGAGGTGGCGATGGACGAACTCGCGGTGGCATGCGGGATCGACCCCGTCGAACTGCGCATTCGCAACGAACCGGAGTCCGACCCCGAGACCGGGAAACCCTGGTCGTCGCGCCGGCTCGTCGAATGCCTCCGCGAAGGCGCGGAGCGATTCGGCTGGGATCCGTCCGATCGGTCGCCGGGAACACGCAGCGACGGGCGGTGGCTCACCGGCACCGGCGTCGCGGTCGCGACCTACCCCCACATGGTCAAGCCCGGTTCGACAGCCTCGATCGGGTACCGCGGAAACGGACGGTTCCAGGTCCGGATCGGGGCGGCGGACCTCGGCACGGGTGCGTGGACCGCGCTGACCCTCATCGCGGCGGACGCGCTGGATGTGGCCGCGGAACAGATCGATCTCGAACTCGGCGACAGCGCGCTGCCCTTCGGGACCGTCGCGGGCGGTTCCTCGGGCACGTCGTCGTGGGGCAACGCCATCGTGGCGGCGGCCGGAACGTTCCGGACCCGATTCGGGGACTCTCCGGAGCCGGGAGACGAGGCGTCCGCGACAGCGGGCGAGAACGCCGACCTCGAGAGCTACACCGCCGCCTCGTTCGGCGCGCACTTCGTCGAAGTCCGAGTCGATCGCGACACCGGCGAGATCCGGGTGCCGCGCATGTTCGGCATGTTCTCGGTCGGACGCGTCGTCAATCCGCGCACCGCCCGTTCGCAGTTCATCGGCGGCATGTCGTTCGGTATCTCCATGGCACTGTTCGAGGAGAGCATTCGCGACCCGCGGTTCGGGCACGTGCTCAACCACGATCTCGCGGAATACCACGTACCGACGCACTCGGACATCCGCAACGTGGACGCCGCATGGCTCGACGAAGACGACTTCCACGCCACGGCCGTGGGATCACGAGGCATCGGAGAGATCGGCATCGTCGGCAGCGCGGCAGCGGTCGTGAACGCGCTGTGGCATGCGACCGGGGTGCGGGTGCGGAGCCTGCCCGCCCGGCTCGACGACCTGCTGCCCGCACTGCCGTAACGGGCGCGCCACCGGCACCCCGCGAGGGTGTCGGTGGGTGGCGTCACACTGTGCTCGGGGCCATGGTCGGCGCGCCCCGCCGCGACACGCCGTACGGGCCCCTGAACGTGCATGTCGGCGAGGTGCGACCTGGGAATATCACACCTGTAACTCACAAGATCCTGGGTTCTGTGTATCTGTCGGACACAAGGTGTAGTGTCTAGACCGCTGGAGGGCCCAAGGGTCGCCGGTCTCTCGGGGAAGTGAGATCGGGCGGATTCGGTGGGCATTCGAGCACCGCGCAGCAGTCAGTCGTCAGGCCGTCACGGCCATCGTGAACTAAGGGGCACCCATGAACATCACCGTCTACACAAAGCCTGCCTGCGTCCAGTGCAATGCCACCTACCGTGCCCTCGACAAGGCCGGCATCGAGTACGACGTCGTCGACATCACCGAGAACCCGGAAGCCCGCGACTACGTGATGGCGCTGGGCTACCTCCAGGCTCCCGTCGTCGTCGCCGGTGACGATCACTGGGCCGGTTTCCGTCCCGATCGCATCAAGGCGCTCACGGTCGCAGCCTGAGTGTTCGTGTCGTCCGCTTCCGCGGACCGGTCGCAGTCCGCTGCGGCAGTAGTTCTTTGCCCGACCGAGCCGGTCTTCGCAATCGATTGAAGAGTGGTGAACACCGATGACCTCGCAGGGTCCGTCCCCGGGTACGTCGCTGGTGTACTTCTCGAGTACATCGGAGAACACCCACCGGTTCGTGCAGAAGCTCGGGATCCCGGCGACGCGGATCCCGCTGCAGGACCGTGAGGGCACCTTCGAAGTGCAGGAGCCGTACGTGCTGGTGGTGCCCACCTACGGGGGCGGCACCACCGCCACCGGGCGCGACACGCATTACGTTCCCAAGCAGGTCATCCGGTTCCTCAACAACGAGCACAACCGCGGCCTGATCCGGGGCGTGATCGCGGCAGGGAACACCAACTTCGGAGAGTCGTACTGTTTCGCGGGCGACATCATCTCGCGGAAGTGTCAGGTGCCCTATCTGTATCGATTCGAGCTGATGGGCACGACAGACGATGTCGAGCGTGTCCGAGCCGGGCTCGCCCACTTCTGGGAATCGGAGCTGCAAACCGCATAGGCCGCACCGCCGCGCCCCGAAATCTATGGGGCACACCGTCATTCGTATCCATTTCGACGCGCGTCGCACACGTGACAGCGCGGCCACGTTTCTTTATTCGATAGGTGGGGACAGCACTGTGACCATTACCGATCCCGATCCCGTCAAGAGCCCGAAGCTCGACGAGTCGCTCAAGGGTCTCGACTACCACGCGCTCAACGCCATGCTGAACCTGTACGGCCCGAACGGCGAGATCCAGTTCGACAAGGATGTCGCCGCGGCGCGCCAGTACTTCCTTCAGCACGTCAACCAGAACACCGTCTTCTTCCACAACCTCGACGAGAAGCTCGACTACCTCGTGGAGGAGAACTATTACGAGCCCGAGGTCCTCGACAAGTACTCGCGGCCGTTCGTCAAGACGCTGTTCCAGCACGCGTACGCGCAGAAGTTCCGCTTCCCGACCTTCCTCGGCGCGTTCAAGTACTACACGTCGTACACGCTCAAGACGTTCGACGGAAAGCGCTACCTCGAGCGCTTCGAAGATCGCGTGTGCATGGTGGCGCTGACGCTCGCCGACGGTGACGAGATCCTCGCGACGCACCTCGTCGACGAGATCATCTCCGGGCGTTTCCAGCCCGCCACCCCCACGTTCCTCAACTCCGGCAAGAAGCAGCGCGGCGAACCGGTCTCCTGCTTCCTGCTCCGCATCGAGGACAACATGGAGTCGATCGGCCGCGCGATCAACTCGGCGCTGCAGCTGTCGAAGCGCGGCGGCGGAGTTGCCCTGCTGCTGACCAACATTCGTGAGCACGGCGCGCCGATCAAGAAGATCGAGAACCAGTCCTCCGGCGTCATCCCCATCATGAAGCTGCTCGAGGACTCCTTCTCGTACGCGAATCAGCTCGGTGCCCGTCAGGGCGCGGGCGCGGTGTACCTGCACGCCCACCACCCCGACATCTACCGCTTCCTCGACACCAAGCGTGAGAACGCCGACGAGAAGATCCGCATCAAGACGCTCTCCCTCGGCGTCGTGATCCCGGACATCACGTTCGAGCTGGCGAAGCGGAACGAGGACATGTACCTGTTCTCGCCGTACGACGTCGAGCGCATCTACGGCAAGCCGTTCGCCGACATCGACGTCACCGAGAAGTACTACGAGATGGTCGACGACAAGCGGATCCGCAAGTCAAAGATCAAGGCGCGCGAGTTCTTCCAGACGGTCGCCGAGCTGCAGTTCGAGTCCGGCTACCCGTACGTCATGTTCGAGGACACGGTGAACCGCGCGAACCCGATCGCCGGCAAGATCACCCACTCGAACCTGTGCTCGGAGATTCTGCAGGTGTCCACGCCGTCGACCTACAACGACGACCTGTCCTACAGCCATGTCGGCAAGGACATCTCCTGCAACCTCGGTTCGCTCAACATCGCCAAGACCATGGATTCGCCGGACTTCGCGCGCACCATCGAGGTCGCGATCCGCGGGCTCACGGCGGTGTCCGACCAGACGCACATCAATTCGGTCCCGTCGATCGAGCAGGGAAACAACGATTCCCACGCGATCGGCCTCGGGCAGATGAACCTGCACGGCTACCTCGCCCGCGAGCGGATCTACTACGGCTCCGACGAGGGCATCGACTTCACGAACATCTACTTCTACACGGTGTTGTTCCACGCACTGCGTGCCTCGAACAAGCTCGCCATCGAGCGGGGCTCGTACTTCAAGGGCTTCCCCGAGTCGAAGTACGCGTCGGGTGAGTTCTTCGACAAGTACACCGACCAGACGTGGGAGCCGGCCACCGAGCGGGTGCGTCAGCTGTTCACCGAGTCGGGTGTGGAGATCCCCACGCAGGACGACTGGCGGCAGCTGAAGGCGTCGGTGCAGCAGCACGGTATCTACAACCAGAACCTGCAGGCCGTGCCGCCGACCGGCTCGATCTCGTACATCAACAACTCCACGAGTTCGATCCACCCCGTCGCCTCGAAGATCGAGATCCGCAAAGAGGGCAAGATCGGCCGCGTCTACTACCCGGCTCCCTACCTGACCAACGACAACCTGGAGTACTTCCAGGACGCGTACGAAATCGGGTACGAGAAGATCGTCGACACCTACGCCGCGGCGACGCAGCACGTCGACCAGGGTCTGTCGCTCACCTTGTTCTTCAAGGACACCGCGACCACCCGCGATGTGAACAAGGCGCAGATCTACGCGTGGCGCAAGGGCATCAAGACGCTGTACTACATCCGCCTGCGGCAGATGGCGCTCGAGGGCACCGAGGTCGAGGGTTGCGTCTCCTGCATGCTGTGATCCGACGTCCACGACACCCGTTGCACACGAACACCGATCAGGTAGGTAACCGATGACCTCAGCACCGCACGCGCACTCGCCGGCGGACGGCCTGCGCGTCAAGCTCATCGATCGCGTCTCCGCGATCAACTGGAACCGCGTTCCCGACGAGAAGGACGCCGAGGTGTGGGATCGCCTCACCGGCAACTTCTGGCTTCCGGAGAAGGTGCCGGTGTCCAACGACATCCCGTCGTGGGGAACGCTCAACGCATACGAGCAGCAGCTCACGATGCGGGTGTTCACGGGACTGACCCTGCTCGACACCATCCAGGGCACGGTGGGCGCTGTCTCGCTGATTCCCGACGCGGTCACTCCCCACGAGGAAGCTGTCCTCACGAACATCGCGTTCATGGAGTCGGTACACGCGAAGTCGTACTCGAACATCTTCTCGACCCTGTGCTCGACGCGTGAGATCGACGACGCGTTCCGGTGGTCGGAGGACAACGTGAACCTTCAGCGCAAGGCGCAGATCGTCCTGGACTACTACAAGGGCGACAACCCGCTCAAGCGCAAGGCCGCCTCGACGCTGCTCGAGTCGTTCCTCTTCTACTCGGGCTTCTACCTGCCGATGTACTGGTCGTCGCGGGCGAAGCTGACCAACACGGCCGACATGATCCGCCTGATCATCCGTGACGAGGCCGTGCACGGCTACTACATCGGCTACAAGTACCAGAAGGGCCTCGAGAAGATCACTCAGGCCGAGCGCGACGACCTCAAGGATTGGGTCTTCGAGCTGCTCTTCGAGCTCTACGACAACGAAACCCAGTACACCGCAGACCTGTACGACGAGGCAGGCCTGACCGAGGACGTCAAGAAGTTCCTCCGGTACAACGCCAACAAGGCGCTGATGAACCTCGGGTACGAGGCGCTGTTCCCGAAGGACGAGACCGACGTGAACCCGGCTATCCTGTCGGCGCTCTCGCCGAATGCCGACGAGAACCACGACTTCTTCTCGGGTTCGGGTAGCTCCTACGTCATCGGCAAGGCTGTCGTCACCGAGGACGACGACTGGGACTTCTGACCGGATCCCTCACAGTCGGTCCCGGCGGCCGGGTGCCACGCACACAGTGCGGCGGCACCCGGCCGCCGGGCTTTCGTGGCGTCAGGGGCGGCGGAACCATGCTTCGGGGCGGCCCGCGAGAGCTTTGCCGAGCCGTAGCCGCGAGGTGTCGGTCAGCGGTTCGGGGAGAGAGTCGGGGGAGAACCACCCGACCTCGAGATTCTCGTCGTCGGCCACCCGGGCACTGCCACCCACGGCGCGCATGAGAAATGCCACATCGAGATACTGCGCTTCGTCACCGTTCGGATAGACGATCGGAGCGGTGACGTCGACGCTCGTGAGCCGGACGACTTCCGCGTCGACGCCCGTTTCCTCGTGCACTTCCCGGATCGCCGCTGCCGCAGGTTCTTCGCCTGGCTCGAGGATGCCCGAGACGACGGCCCATTTTCCGTTGTCCGCGCGGCGGGTGAGCAACACCCGGTGATCGTCGTCGACGACGACGGCGCTCACTCCGGGCAGCCACAGCGGTGCTGTGCCGACCTGGGCGCGGAGTCGGAGAACGAAGTCGGGGACCGGCATCGCGTATTCCTCTTCTATCCGGAGTAACCGTTGAGACCCACGCCGAGGTCCTCGAGGATCGCGCGCGCTGCGACGGGACCGGGTGTGGACCACACCTCGTCGGCTACGGAGAACAACCGGTTGTCGGTGACCGCGCCGAGGTCGAGCCACGGATCGGTGCGCATGATCTCGGTGCCGCGCTCGAGTCCGTCTTCGCCGTCGAATCGGACGAAGATCACATCGCCGTCCGCTGCCGCCGGATCGTCCGCGGCGAAAGCTTCGGTCGGGCGGTTGTCGACGACCCCGAACCGCTGTGCCGGCGGCCGTGCGGCGCCGAGATCTCCGACGACCTGTCCGGCGAACGACGCCGTGCCCTCTATCTCTCCACCGTCGGCGGTGAACCGCACGATCGAGGCCTGAGTCTGGGACGACACCAGTTCGCGTCCGAGGGCGGCAGCCTCGGCGGCGTAGGTGTCGAGTACCGCCTGCGCGGCGGCGTTGCGTCCCAGGGCTTCGCCGACGCGGAGGAACTGATCCCGCCAGAACACGGGATCGGAACCGACCAGCACGGTGGGGGCCACCGCGGACACCGATCGGTAGACGCTCTCGTCGGCCGCCGACCCCAGGATCAGATCGGGGCGGGCCTGCTCGATCGCGGCGACATCGGGCGCGCCCTCCGGCCCGACGGTGGGCAACTCGGAGATGCCGGTGCCGAGATACTCCGGCCTTCCGTCGGCGTCGACGGTGGCGCCCACGACACGCTCCCACAAGCCGAGTGCGCACACGGCGTCGAGCGCTGCCTCGTCGAGCACGACGATGCGCTGCGCGTCGGCCGGAACCTCGGTGACCCCGGCGGTGTGGACCATCCGCCGTGTGCCGGTCGGCGGAACGCCCGCATCCAGAGGAGACGGAAGGGCGCACGCGGTGCTGGTGTCACGGTCGATGCCGACCACGGATGCGCCGGCGATGCGGGTGGTCGTGCGCACGATGGTCGAGGCGTCGTCGTCGGCGGGGGTGGAACAACTCGCCAGTACGGTCGACGTCGCGGCAGCGATCGCGAGGGACGCGACGACTGCGCGGGACCGGTGCACAGCTAACACTTCAGACCACTCCTGACGGACGGGCTCGAACCAGGGGACGGCTCAGGCTATCTCGTGTGGCACACGCCGCCGACAGTGTCCCGCAAGCTCGTTGGGACCCGTTCCTGTGATCCGCAGCACAGGCTCTGCGGTGAGTCCCGGGCTCCATGCCAGGTAGCGTGGCGGCGAATACGACAGCGAGTAGGACCCGGCGGGCGACCGGTTTGCGGAGGGTCTACGATTCGATGAGCGCAAGCCAGAGAACGTTCGCCTCCAGCCCGAGGCCGAGCGCGCATTCAGGAGGATTAGTGACTGCCGTAGCGCCCCAGCCAGTCCCAGAGTTAGCGGTAGCGAGGCCATACCCGCCGCGGCAGGGACCCAAGGGTTCGTTCATCTACAAGATGATCACGACAACAGACCCCAAGATGCTTGGGCTCATGTACCTGGTCACCTCGTTCGCGTACTTCCTCATCGGTGGCCTGATGGCCCTGCTGATGCGTACAGAGCTCGCGGTTCCCGGTCTTCAGTTCTTGTCGAACGAACAGTTCAACCAGCTGTTCACCATGCACGGCACGATCATGCTGCTGATGTATGCGACGCCCGTGGTGTTCGCCTTCGCGAACTACATCCTGCCGTTGCAGATCGGCGCGCCCGACGTGGCGTTCCCGCGTCTGAACGCGTTCAGCTACTGGCTGTACCTGTTCGGCGCGACGATCGTCATGCTCGGCTTCGTGACCCCCGGTGGTGCCGCCGACTTCGGCTGGACCGCGTACACCCCGCTCACCAGTGAGCTGCATTCCCCGGGTGTCGGCGCGGACTTCTGGATTCTCGGTCTCGGTGTCATGGGCCTGGGCACCATCCTCGGCGCGGTCAACTTCATCACCACCGTCGTGTGCATGCGCGCTCCCGGTATGACGATGTTCCGGATGCCGATCTTCACGTGGAACATCCTGATCACCGCCCTGCTGATCCTGCTCGTGTTCCCGCTGCTGACCGCTGCGTTCTTCGGGCTGTTCGTCGACCGTCATCTCGGTGGCCACATCTACGACCCGGCTACCGGCGGTGTGCTCCTCTGGCAGCACCTGTTCTGGTTCTTCGGTCACCCCGAGGTGTACGTCATCGCGCTGCCGTTCTTCGGCATCGTCTCGGAGATCTTCCCGGTCTTCAGCCGTAAGCCGATCTTCGGTTACACCGGCCTGGTCTACGCGACGATCGCCATCGCGGCGCTGTCGATCGCGGTGTGGGCGCACCACATGTACGCCACCGGCGCCGTGCTGCTTCCGTACTTCTCGTTCATGACGTTCCTGATCGCCGTCCCGACGGGCGTGAAGTTCTTCAACTGGATCGGCACGCTGTGGAAGGGGCAATTGACCTTCGAGACACCGATGTTGTTCTCGGTCGGCTTCATCATCACGTTCCTCTTCGGTGGCCTGACCGGCGTCATCCTCGCGAGCCCGCCGCTCGACTTCCACCTGCACGACTCGTACTTCGTCGTGGCGCACTTCCACTACGTGCTCTTCGGCACCATCGTGTTCGCCACGTACGCCGGCATCTACTTCTGGTTCCCGAAGATGACGGGCCGCATGCTCGACGAGGGTCTCGGCAAGTGGCACTTCTGGCTGACCTTCGTGGGCTTCCACACCACCTTCCTGGTGCAGCACTGGCTCGGTAACGAGGGCATGCCGCGTCGCTACGCGGACTACCTGCCGTCGGACGGGTTCACCACGCTCAACACGATCTCGACCATCGGTGCGTTCGTGCTCGGTGCTTCGACCCTGCCGTTCCTGTGGAACGTGTTCAAGAGCTACCGTTACGGCCAGGTCGTCACGGTCGACGACCCGTGGGGCTTCGGTAACTCGCTCGAGTGGGCCACCTCCTGCCCGCCGCCGCGGCACAACTTCACCGAGTTGCCGCGCATCCGGTCGGAGCGCCCCGCGTTCGAACTGCACTACCCGCACATGGTCGAGAAGATGCGCGCCGAGGCGCACGTCGGACCGGGTAGCCACAAGCACAGCGTGAACGTGCTCGAAGGCGCCGACCGTACCCCCGGCGACGTCCCGCGCTCCTGATCGACCCGCTCTACGCACCGAAGCCCCGCCCGTCTCCACGGGCGGGGCTTCGGCCGTTCCGGGCCCGTACCCCGACGCGGAGCCGACCGCTCGAACTGCGACAATGGATAGGCACGTGCTGCGTCCGCACGTGCCTCGACGACAATGATCGGAGACGTTGTGGCGTCTGACAGCACGGTGCTCGTGACCGTGACCGGACCGGACCATCCCGGCGTGACCTCGGAGCTGTTCGCAGCGCTGACGAGGTATGACGTCGACCTGCTCGACGTCGAGCAGGTCGTGATCCGCGGGCAGTTGACGCTCGGCGTCCTCGTGGTCTGCCCCCGCGATGTCGAGGCGTTGCAGGACGAGGTCTCGTCGGCCATGGCCGCCATCGGCATGCGCGCCGAAGTGCAGATCGGCGTGGCGCCCGGCAGCGGCCACCCGGTGTCCACCCACGCCGTCGTCGTGCTGGGCAGCCCGTTGAGTGCGCGCGCGTTGCGGTCGGTGGGACGCACGCTTGCCGCACAGGGCGCCAACATCGACTCCATCCGCGGCATCGCCGACTATCCCGTCACCGGACTGGAACTGATGGTCACCGCACCGGACACCGATTCGGATGCCGACTCCCGTTTGCGCAAGGCCCTCGCGGAACTCGCCGCCGGTATCGACGTGGACATCGCGGTGGAACGCGCCGGTCTCGCCCGTCGCGCGAAGCGTCTGATCGTCTTCGACGTGGACTCGACTCTGGTGCAGGGCGAGGTCATCGAGATGCTCGCTGCGCACGCGGGCGTCGAGGACAAGGTCCGCGAAGTCACCGAAGCCGCGATGCGGGGCGAGATCGATTTCGCGCAGTCGCTCGAACAACGCGTCGCCACACTCGCCGGCCTGCCCGCCAGTGTCATCGACGAAGTCGCCGATCAGATCGAACTCACCCCCGGCGCGCGCACCACCATCCGGACGCTGCGTCGGCTCGGGTTCCGCTGCGGCGTCGTCTCGGGCGGTTTCCGCCAGGTCATCGAAGGCCTCGCTCACGACCTCGAACTCGACTTCGTGCGCGCGAACACTCTCGAAATCGTCGACGGAAGGCTCACGGGCCGCGTTGTCGGCGACATCGTCGACCGTGCCGCAAAGGCGCACGCGCTCCGGGAATTCGCCGCCGAGGCGGGTGTGCCCATCGAGCAGACCGTGGCCGTCGGCGACGGTGCCAACGACATCGACATGCTCGGTGCCGCAGGGCTGGGTATCGCGTTCAACGCGAAGCCCGCGCTGCGCGAGGTCGCCGACACCGCGTTGTCCTACCCGTATCTGGACGCCGTGCTCTTCGTCCTCGGTGTCACGCGGGACGAGGTGGAAGCCGCCGACCGGGTCGACGGAACGTTGCGACGGGTACCGCTCGATCGTGGTGCCTGAACCCCATCCGATCTTCACCGACCCCGGGTTCGCGCAGCGGCACGCCGTGCTCGCCCGGGGTTACGGAGACCGGCCCGACCCGGACGACCCGGCGTCGGTGCTGGCGATGCCGATCGTTCTCCACATCCCGAAATCCGACCCGCCCGACCGGAGTTCGCTGCTCGAGGCCGCCGCAATCGCCACCGTCACACTGTGCCTGGATCCGCGGGTCGGGCCGGGCCCGGACGGAGAGCCCGGACCGTGGCAGGAACCGTTCCTCGCGTGGAACGACGCCCGGATCCGCAAGGTCAGCCGTCGTGCCCGCGGCGCGCAATGGCGTGCCGCGCAGGAGGTCCCCGGTGTCACCGTCGACCACGCCGGCGCCCAGGCGCGGGCACTGGTCCCCGGTCCGGTAGGAGCCCTCGACCCGAGGATCTCCCGGTTGCAGATCGGCGGCACCGATGTCCCGCCCGACAGTCCGCCCTCCCCGCCCGCCGGTGTTCCGGTGCTGTGGGTCGACGGAACTCTCGGTATGACGGTGGGCAAGGCCGCCGCACAGGTCGGTCACGCCTCGATGCTGCTCGCCGGCGCGATGCCGCTCGAGTCCGCGCGCCAGTGGGCGGCCGCGGGTTATCCCTGTGCCGTCCGTGAGGCGACCCCCGCGCGATGGCGCGAACTGCTCGCGCACGTCGAGAACGGATCTGCCGTCGCGGTGAAGGACGCCGGGTTCACCGAAGTCGCGCCCGGGTCGGTCACCGTCGTCGCACTGGCAGAGTGACCGTCGCGACGACAGCGACGCCGCACCGCGTCATCCCGGCGTGGACCCGTGGTGGTCGGAGCCGGAGTGCGTTGGGTCCGTGGGTATTTCGTCTCGCAGTGCGGTTCGGAACACCAGTACGGCCGGACCGGGCAGCGTAAACTCGGTGCCCACCGGGTGAGGCGCATCGTCGACGGGTGAGCCGTCGACAGTGCTCGAGTCGAAGACACACATGATGTCGCCGCGATACCACTCCGGCCCACCCAGCGTCAGGGTCGCGGCGCCCCCGGCGTGCAGGACGAACAGACCACTGCTGTCGGGGAGCCGTATCCCCGCGCGGGTGGTGGTGCCCAGCCCCGATCCGTCGACCCACCCTTGAAGGGTGCGGCGGCTCTCGTCGTGCCAGCCCGCGTAGTCGAGTTCGGTGCCGTCGATCCCGAACCACACCAGGTCGGGGTGGCCGTCGGTCCTCGCCCGCCCGTCGAAGAACCGTCGCCGCCGTAGCACCGGCACGACGTTCCGGAGCCGGAGAAGCCCGCGCACGTACGCGAGCCGGTCGAGGTCGGCGTCTTCCCAGTCCAACGGCCACGCGTCGGGTACCGGTACATCCTCCGGAACGCAGTACGCGTTGTTGTTGCCGTGCTGGGTGTGACCGAGTTCGTCCCCTGCGAGCAGCATCGGTGTCCCGGTCGAGAGCAGCAGCGTCGCGAGCAGCGCGCGGACGTGCCGGTCGCGCGCGGCGACGATCTCCACGTCGTCGGTGGGACCTTCCACCCCGTGGTCGACCGATTCGTTGTGGTCGGAGCCGTCGCGGCCGTCCTCACCGTTCGCCTCGTTGCGCTTGTGCCGGTACGACACGAGGTCGGTGAGCGTGAATCCGTCGTGCGCGGTGATGTAGTTGACCGACATCGCGGGCTGCCGCTGATCCCGCCGGAACAGATCCTCCGAGCCGGTGAGCCTCGAGGCGAGTTCGCGCACACCCGAGTGCCCCGCCCAGAAGCGGCGCGCCGTGTCGCGGTACTTGTCGTTCCATTCGGCCCACTGCACACCGAAGCGTCCCAACTGGTAACCGTGCCCGGTCGCGTCCCACGGCTCGGCGATGAGTTTGAGGTCGGTGAGCACCGGGTCGGTGGTGATCGCGGTGAGCAGAGCCCCGCGCGGGTCGAACGCACCACCGCGCGGCCGCGCCAGCGCGCTCGCGAGGTCGAACCGGAACCCGTCCACACCCATCTCCTGCGCCCAGTACCGCAGGCTGTCGCACACCATCCGGACGGCGATGGGGGAGGAACCGTCGATCGTGTTGCCGCAGCCGGTGAGGTCGATGTCGTGACCGTGGTGGTCGAGCAGGTAGTAACCGGGCGCGTCGAGGCCGCGCCACGACAGGTTCGGTCCCGCCACCGACCATTCGCACGTGTGGTTGTAGACGACATCGAGAACGACTTCGAGTCCGGCGCTGTGCAGCGCGCGGACCATCGTGCGGAACTCGGCGATCTCCTCACCCGGTGTCGCGGCGTAGGCGGGGTGCGGAGCGAAGTACGACGCGGTCGAATACCCCCAGTGATTGCGCATCCCGCGCGCCCGGACCGGGGGTTCGGTGAGAAAAGCCTGGACCGGCAGGAGTTCGACGGTGGTCACTCCGAGCTGCACGAGATGGTCGATCACCGCCGGGTGGCAGAGCCCGAGGTAGGTGCCGCGCAGATGCGGGGGTACCTGCGGATGGTGCGCGGTGTACGAACCCACGTGCAGTTCGTAGACGACGGTGTTCTCCCACGGTATGTCCGGCCGCTGCGGGGTGTCGGCGTCGGAGGCCGTCACCACCGACAGCGGCGTGTGCCCGAGTGAGTCCACAGTCGACATCGCGTCGAACGGTCCGCCGTCGTACGCCAGCAGCCTGGCTGCGTCACCCATCTCGCCCGTGATCTGTCGTCCCCACGGATCGAGAAGGATCTTGTGCGGATTGGTGCGCAGGCCGTGGCGCGGATCCCACCGCCCGTGCGCGCGATAGCCGTACCGTTGCCCCGCGCCGACACCGGGGACCACGCCGTGCCACACGCCGTAGGTGAAATCGGGGAGGTCGATGCGCTGTTCGTGCCCGTCCTCGCCGACGAGACACACCTGGACGCGGTCGCTGTGCGGGGCGTGCACGGCGAACCGGGTACCGGAACCGACAACCGTCGCGCCGAGGGGGAACGGCGACCGGTCGTGCAGGGCGGCGGACGGGACGGATTCCGAGGAGGGTGACGACACAGGGATGATCCTGCCGCGTGTCGCGCCCGGACGTAAGACAAGATGGACGCGTGGCACAACCTGATCCCGATTTGCTCATCGAATTCGAAGACGTTCTGGTGCGGCGTGGAGGCAACGTCCTCGTCGGACCCGTGACCTGGAAGGTGGAACTCGACGAACGCTGGGTGGTGCTCGGCCCCAACGGCGCAGGCAAGACGACGCTGCTGCGCATCGCGGCGGCCGAGACGTTCCCCACGTCCGGAACGGCACACGTGCTCGGCGAAACGTTCGGCCGGACCGACCTGTCCGAACTGCGGACCCGCATCGGCCTGTCGTCGGCGGCGCTCGCGAACCGCGTGCCGTTCGACGAGAAAGTCCTCGATCTGGTGATCTCCGCCGGATACGGCGTACTCGGCCGATGGCGCGAGCGCTACGACGACATGGACACCGAGCGCGCGATCGAGATGCTCGAGAGCCTCGGCGCCGAACACCTCGCCGACCGCTCGTACGGAACGCTGTCGGAGGGCGAGCGCAAACGCGTGCTCATCGCCCGCGCGCTCATGACCGATCCCGAACTGCTGCTGCTCGACGAACCCGCGGCCGGCCTGGACCTGGGTGGCCGCGAGGAACTCGTCGCGCGGCTCGGCGTGCTGGCCGCCGACCCGGATGCCCCGGCCACCGTCCTCATCACGCACCACGTCGAGGAGATCCCGCCCGGTTTCACCCACGCGCTGCTCCTCAAGGAGGGCACGGTCGTCGCGCAGGGTCTGCTCGACGACGTCATCACCGGGGAGAACCTCAGCGAAGCGTTCAGCCAGGCCATCACGCTGGAACAGGCGGACGGCCGGTTCTTCGCACGCCGAACCCGGGAGCCGGGACGCCACCGTCGCGGGTGACACGACGGGCGCCCGGCATGGCGTGCGTCACGTGATCCGATAGTTTGAGGCCATGTCCCACGATCGCTCGGTGAGCTCCTTCGACCCCGCCGCGGTGCCGATCCGCGGTGCGTCCACGGTGATGCTGGTACGCGACTCCGCACGGGGAGTGGAGGTGTTCCTCCAACAGCGCGTGGTCGGCATGGACTTCGCCGGAGGGATGACCGTGTTCCCCGGCGGCGGGGTCGATCCGTCCGATACCGACGCGTCGGTGCGGTGGTCCGGTCCGGACGTCGCATGGTGGGCGGAGCGGTTCGCCACCGACGAGGCGACAGCGCGCGCACTGGTACTGGCGGCCGTGCGGGAAACGTTCGAGGAATGCGGTGTCCTGCTGGCCGGACCGGACCCCGACACGCTCGTCGCCGACACTGCCGTCTACGCCGGTGCGCGCCGCAAGCTCGAGGCCCGCGACCTGTCCTTCGGCGATTTTCTCGCGCGGGAAGGACTCGTGCTGCGCGCCGACCTGCTGCGCCCCTGGGCCAACTGGATCACGCCCCTGGGCGAGCGACGCCGGTACGACACCCGCTTCTTCGTCGCCGCCGCACCCGACGGACAACGCGCGGACGGGGAGACGAGCGAGGCCGACGAGGTGCGCTGGCGGACCGCCGCGGAAGAACTCGAGTACTGGCGGTCGGGACGGTGCGTGCTGCTTCCCCCGACCTGGACTCAGTTGACGGACCTGGCGCGATACCGGACGGTCGCGGAGATCATAGCCGCGGAAGTGACCGTCGAACCGGTCCTTCCCGTCATGAGCAAGCGGGACGGAATGATCCACATCTCGTTCGACGGCGAGGACGGCTACTACGCGGTCGGGTCGCATCCGTGGGCCCAGCGCGCCGACCTCTAGGCTTCGTGCATGCCTGAATTCGTGACGCTCGAGGTTTCCGACGGTATCGGCACCATCCGACTCGACCGGCCGCCGATGAACGCGCTCAACCGGCAACTCCAGGAGGAGCTTCGGGAGGCCGCGCGGGAAGCGTCGGTGCGGGACGACGTGAAGTCGGTGATCGTGTACGGCGGGGAGAAGGTGTTCGCCGCCGGCGCCGACATCAAGGAACTCGCCGAGATCGACTTCGTCCGGATGAGCCGGATCGTGGGCGATCTGCAATCCGCGCTGGGCTCGATCGCCGACATTCCGAAGCCGACCGTCGCCGCGATCACCGGCTACGCGCTCGGCGGTGGCCTCGAACTCGCCCTCGGCGCCGACAGGCGCATCATCGGGGACAACGTGAAGCTGGGCACGCCCGAGGTCCTGCTCGGCGTGATCCCCGGTGGTGGCGGCACACAGCGCCTCGCCCGCCTGGTGGGGCCGTCGAAAGCCAAGGACATCGTGTACACCGGCCGGTTCGTCGGGGCGGACGAGGCTCTGGCGATGGGTCTCGTGGACGAGGTCGTGGCACCGGACGACGTGTACGAGGCGGCCCGCCGGTGGGCCGCGCAGTTCACCACGGCGGCGTCGCGTGCGCTTGCGGCAGCCAAGGCTGCGATCGACCAGGGCCTCGAGACCGATCTCGTGACCGGCCTCGCCATCGAACAGCACCTGTTCGCGTCGCTGTTCGCCACGAAGGATCGCACCATCGGCATGGAGTCGTTCCTCGCCGACGGACCCGGAAAAGCCGATTTCGTCGGCGAATAGTTCGCCCAACCGCAAAATTGCCCCCGACTTACCGATGGGTAGGATCACCGCCATGACTGCAAGCAGGCCCGACGGGGTCGACCCCGCGCCGAACCCGCACGCCACTGCCGAACAGGTCGCGGCAGCGATGGAAGACACCAAGCTCGCTCAGGTGCTCTACCACGACTGGGAAGCCGAGACGTACGACGACAAGTGGTCGATCTCGTACGACGAACGCTGCATCGACTACGCGAAGGGACGGTTCGTCGCCGCCGCCGGAGAGCAGCCCCTGCCCTACGAGCGGGCGCTCGAGTTGGGCTGCGGCACCGGCTTCTTCCTGCTCAACCTCATGCAGGGTGGGGTGGCGAAGAGCGGTTCGGTCACCGACCTGTCGCCGGGCATGGTCAAGGTGGCGCTGCGCAACGCCGAGCATCTCGGCCTCGACGTCGACGGCCGTGTCGCCGATGCCGAAACCATTCCGTACGAGGACGACACGTTCGACCTCGTCGTCGGACACGCAGTGCTGCACCACATTCCCGATGTCGAGCAGTCCCTGCGTGAGGTGCTGCGCATCCTCAAGCCGGGTGGCCGATTCGTGTTCGCCGGTGAGCCGAGCACAGTCGGCAACTTCTACGCGCGCTGGCTCGGGCGCATCACGTGGGAGGCCACGACCACCGTCACGAAGCTGCCGTTCCTCAGCGACTGGCGCCGCCCGCAGACCGAACTCGACGAGTCGTCGCGCGCCGCGGCACTCGAGGCCGTCGTCGATCTGCACACCTTCGACCCCTCCGATCTCGAGAAGATCGCCCGGTCGGCCGGCGCGGTGAACGTCAAGGCCTCGAGCGAGGAGTTCGCCGCCGCACTGCTCGGCTGGCCCGTTCGCACGTTCGAAGCCGCAGTTCCGCCCGAGAAGCTGGGCTGGAACTGGGCCAAGTTCGCCTTCGGCGGCTGGAAGTCGCTCAGCTGGGTCGACGAGAATGTGCTCAAGCACGTTGTCCCGCGCAGCTTCTTCTACAACGTGATGATCACCGGTGTGAAGCCGGGCAAGTAATTGGGATACGAGTTCACGCTCGACGACGTCCGGTACCTGACCTCCGATACCGGCGCGGCAGCGCTCGCACGTGTCGGCGAGCGTGAACTGTCGACGCGTACGCGCCTTGCCGATATCGGCTGGGTGCGTACGCACTTCGGCGACCGTACCGCGGTGCTCGTGGAGACGGTGTTGTTGCGCCGCAAGGCGGACGCGAAGATTCCCGGTGCCGCGCGCTGGATCCTCACCGACGATGCAGTGCAGCAGTCGACGCCCGCAACCGTGGCGGCGCATCGAGCGCGACGGCTTGCCGGCCGCCGGGTCCACGACGTCACCTGCTCGATCGGCACCGAACTCGCCGAACTCGTCGGTGTCGCGGAGACGGTGGTGGGCAGCGACCTCGACGAAGTGCGCCTCGCCATGGCCGCGCACAACGTCCCCGAGGCATATCTCCTCCGTGCGGACGCGCTGACGCCGGTGACACGCGGCACGACCGTCGTCGCGGACCCTGCGCGTCGCGCCGGCGGCCGCAGGACCCACGACCCGGCGGCGCTGCAACCGCCGTTGCCCGACCTTCTCGGGGTGTATGCAGGACGCGATCTGGCCGTGAAGTGCGCGCCGGGTCTGGACTTCGACTCCCTCGACTGGGACGGCGAGGTCGAGGTGGTGTCGCTGGACGGCGGCGTGCGTGAAGCATGCCTGTACTCCCCGGGACTCACCCACGGCGGTGTTCGACGCCGCGCGTCGGTACTCCGTTCGGACGGAACCGGTTTCGAGGTCACCGACACGATGCCGGACGAGATTCCCGAGCGTGCACCGGGGGAATGGATCGTCGATCCGGACGGTGCGATCGTGCGGTCCGGACTGGTGCGTCACTACGCGGCCGCACACGGGCTGTGGCAACTCGATCCACGTATCGCCTACCTCACCGGCGATACGTTGCCCGACGGGGTGCGTGGATTCCGCGTCCTCGAACAGTTCAAATACACGGAGAAGGCGCTGAAACAGGCACTGTCCCGGTTCGATTGCGGGATCGCCGAGATCCTGGTGCGCGGGCTCGACATCGATCCCGCGGTGCTGCGTCCCCGGCTCAAATTGAAGGGCTCACGCTCGCTGAGCGTGGTGCTGACCCGCATCGGCCGCACGCCCGAGGCCTTCGTGTGCGCAGCGTCCCGTTAGCCTGCACGGACCGTGTGGGGCAGCGCTCCGAGAATCGCCGCGGGGCTGCCCGCCGGCAGGAGGGGTAGCCGGACGTTCGGAGTCGAAATCCTGCCCTGGGCGTGGAGCACGGCCTTGATGACGGTGGGGTTCGGCCCTGCGGTCAGCGCGCACGCGGTCTCCACGAGTCGGTTCCCGAGGGCCCTCGCCTGCGACAGGAATCCGCCGTCCCACAACCGGAACAGTTCGACGAACTCGCGCGTGCAGACGTTCGCGGTCGCCAGGATCGCTCCCGCGGCACCCATCGCGAGGAGCGGGGAAACCAGCGCGTCGTCTCCTGCGAGGACCGAGAACGACGTGGGGGCCACTGCGACCAGTCGCGCGGTGTCGGTGTCCACCGAGCCGACTGCCTGTTTGATGCCGGCAATCTGCGGATGCTGCGACAGTCGCTCGACGGACTCCCAGCCCAGGTGCTGACCGGTGCGGTACGGAACGTTGTAGAGAATCAGGGGGAGCGGACTGCGTGCGGCGATGTATTCGAAGTGCGCCACCACCCCTGCCTCGGACGGGCGTGTGTAGTACGGGACCACCACCATTGCGGCTGTGGCGTCGCCCTCCGCATGCAGTTCCTCGAGGGTGCGCGCGGTGCCGGCCGTGTCGTTCGAACCTGCGCCGACGATCAGGGGCACGCCGTGCTCGCGGCACGCCGTGCTGCAGATCCGCACGACCTCTCGACGTTCCAGAGGGGTCAGGGTGGCCGCCTCCGCGGTTGTTCCCAACGCCACGATGCCGGCTGCGCCTTCTTCGATCACGCCGTGGGCGAGACGTTCGAGGTCGGTCGCGGCGATCTCGCCGGTGTCTGTGAACGGGGTGACGAGCGGGACGAAGATGCCCGACGGATGGAATGTCATGCACCCACTTTTACCGTCGCAATTCACAAGATCCAGTTACTCTTCGTGACGGAACTCGTAAGCTGAACCGATGCTCGACGTTCGCAAGCTCAGGCTTCTCCGTGAACTCGCCCATCGAGGCACGATCGCTGCCGTCGCCGAGGCGCTTTCGTACACGCCGTCGGCGGTGTCGCAACAGATCTCGGCGCTCGAACGCGAGGCCGGCCGCCCCCTCCTGGTGCGCACGGGTCGTCGGGTGAGGCTGACCCCGGCGGCTCTCATCCTCGTCGAGCACACCGAGGCGGTTCTGGCGGAACTGGAACGAGCAGAAACCGCGCTCGCGACGAGTGGGCCGGGGCCGTCGGGGTCGGTTCGCCTCGGGGCCTTTCCGACCGCGCTACGGACGGTTGTGCTCCCCGCCCTGTCGGAACTCCGCCGTGCGGAGCAGGGCCCGGAAGTGACGGTGACGGAGGTCGATCCCGCCGATGCGCCGGATCTGCTTCGGGGAGGTCACCTCGACATGGCGCTCGTCCACGAATACGACAACGTGCCGTCCTCCGTCGGGTCGGGCATCGAACTCGAACCGCTGCTCGACGAGGTCATCTATCTGGCCGCGTCCGCAGCGCCGGACGCGGAGGGTTTGGCGGTCGTCCGCAGTCACGCAGACAGCCCTTGGATTGTCGGGAACTCCGGCACGTTGTGTCACACCATGGCGGTGCGCACCTGTCGCTCCCAAGGGTTCGAACCGTGGGTCACCCATCGGGTCGACGACTTCGCCACGGTCCTGCGACTGGTTGCAGCGGGAGCCGGCGTGGCACTGGTGCCACAGCTCGGGGCGATCGATGTTCCGGCAGGGGTGGTGCTCACCGCGCTTCCGGTCGGGAGACGAACCCGAATTGCGTACCGCCGGGGCAGTGGGCACCGGCCGGCGCAGGCTGTCGTGAGCGCCGAATTACGCAGGGCAGCACGATCTTTCGACTGTACCTCGACTGTCGGCTGAGGGAACTGCTTCAGCGGAGTACGACGATGTCACCGTCGTGCGTCGTGGTGACGAACTCGCCGTCGGGGCCCACCGCGGTGCCGACCGGGAATCCTGTTGCCTCCGTGATCGGTTCCTCGTCGATCGAGTGGCCGTCCGAGGTGTCGAACACGAGTGCGGCAAGGCCGTCGGCGCCGCCCACGATCGAGTAACCCAGCCCGTTCGAGGTCACCGCCGGTACGGCGTGCTGCGTGACATCCGTTCGCTGCCACACCATTTCGGCGCCGTCGCCATTGTCCCGCAGTGCGGTCAGGGCGCCCTCGTCTCCGCCGGCGGCAAGCAGCAGCAATCCGTCACCGGTCACTGCCGGGCCGGTCGCGGGGGAGTAGTCGAGTCGATGGCTCCATCGGGGTGTCCCCGTCGTGGAGTCGACGGCCCAGAGGGTGCCGTCGCCGTCGTGGACGTAGACGGTCGCGCCGTCGGCGGACAGCACCGGACTCGTCACGGCGCCGCCCGGCAGGTCGTCGGTGGACCATTCTTCGACCACGGACGCGTTGTCGCCGCTGGTGTACCGCATGGCGACGAGAGACGCGCGGTCGGCACCGGGACGCCACAGGGTCACGAAGATCCGGTCCGTGGCCAGGTCGACTGCGGGAGTGGTGGCGACGGGGCAATCGGGTGATCCGCCGAAGCATGCGGGCAACCCGTGGTCGCTCGCGAGCCTCGGAACGTTCTGGCCGTCGCCGACGGCGGGAATGGGCACGAGGTCGAACAGCGGTGCGACGAGTTGGCCGGTCTGCGGGTTGATGATGTTGACCTGGCCGAAATGCGTGACGACGACCAGTTTTCCGTCGGACGCGAACTGGGCGCTGCGCGGTGTGCCGCTCACCGGGATGCGCCAGCGTCGCTGCCCGTGTTCGTTGAACGAGAACATGCCACCGTCCTCGCCGACGTAGATGTTCGCGTTGCCGTCGGACACGGGGGTCACGGTCGTGGCGCCCGGAGCGAGCCGCGTGCACCACCGTTTGCGGCCGTTGTCGATCTGGAAGGAGAAGAGGTTGCATCCCGCGTCCGTCGAGGCGGTGACTGCGATCTGGCCGTTGCGGGCAACCCCGGCGGGAGAGCCCACCCGGCCTCCCAGCGGGCGGGCCCACGCGGCCGAGAGGTCGTCGAGACCGTCTGCGGTGGCGGTGCTGCTGTTGCGGGCATCCGAATAACGGCCCGGCCAGCCTCCTTCGGAGAGCACATCGCTGGTACCGCCTCCGCCTGCGCACCCGCTCAGTGCGACCGCTGCCGTCGATGCCAGCACTGCGGCCCGCAGGACACCCCGCATCACCCAACTCCTCCCGGGACGAACGTTTCGAGCCGTCAGCGTATCGGGCCGGTGGTTGTACCCCGCGCAGGAGGCGGACCGTAGGCTGCCCCCTATGACGAGCATGTGGGGCGCACCGCTGCGCACGAGGTGGCGCGGTTCCCGTCGCCGGGATCAGGACCAGGCACGATTCCTGACACTGTCATCTCTGCGATGGGTGCTGGCAAACAAGGCATACACGCCGTGGTACCTGGTCCGGTACTACCGCCTGGCGAAGTTCAAGCTGGCGAATCCGCACGTCGTGCTGCGCGGAATGGTGTTTCTCGGGAAGAACGTCGAGATCCACGCGACGCCCGACCTGGCGCGGCTCGAGATCGGCAAGTGGGTGCATATCGGTGACGGCAACGCCATCCGCTGCCACGAAGGTTCGCTGCGAATCGGCGACAAGGTCGTGTTCGGCAAGGACAACGTCGTCAACACCTACCTCGACATCGAGATCGGCGCCTCGACCCTCGTTGCGGACTGGTGCTATATCTGCGATTTCGACCATCGCACGGAGGACATCACCTATCCGATCAAGGACCAGGGCATCATCAAGGGTCCGGTGCGCATCGGGCCGGACACCTGGATCGCCGCCAAGGTGACGGTGTTGCGCAATACCAAGGTGGGTCGCGGCTGTGTGCTCGGCGCGCACGCCGTGGTCAAGGGTGAGATCCCCGATTACAGCATTGCCGTCGGCTCGCCGGCGAAGGTCGTGAAGAATCGGAAGCTGTCGTGGGAGACCGCCGCCGCCGAACGTGCCGCACGGGCCGCAGCGCTCGAGGACATCGCGCGGAAGAAGGCGGGAGAAAAGCCGGCCGACGCACAACCCGGCGTCTGACGACAGCCACAGGAAGATCGGCAGGGGAGGGCTCGAGTGGATTTCGACGAATACCGGCGTCACGACGCCGTGGGGCTCGCAGAACTGGTGGCGGGCGGGCAGGTGACGCCGCACGAACTGCTCGAGACGGCGATCGCCAGGCTCGACGCCGTCGAGCCGACTCTCAATACGGTCGTCTACCGGCTCGACCGAGAGGCTCGTGTGCGGGCCGGCCACCCGTTGGACGGCCCGTTCGCGGGCGTGCCCTTCCTCGTGAAGGACCTCGGGCAGGACATCGCGGGGATCCCCACCGGCAGTGGGTCCCGCGCCCTCGCCCAAGTTCCCGCCGAACGCAACTCGGTGGTCGTCGACCGCTGGCTCGAGGCGGGTCTCGTCGTCTTCGGGAAGACCAACACCCCGGAATTCGGGCTCAAGGGCATCACCGAACCGGAAGCGAACGGTCCCACACGCAACCCGTGGAACCCGGCGTTGACCCCCGGGGGTTCGTCCGGTGGTTCCGCCGCGGCTGTCGCAGCGGGCGTGGTGCCCGTGGCGGGCGCGAGCGACGGCGGCGGCTCGATCCGGATCCCGGCCGCATGCTGCGGTCTCGTCGGTCTCAAGCCCGGGCGCGGAGTCGTGCCGACCGGCCCGCTCGGCAGCGAACCGCTGCACGGGGCGGCAACGAACGGGGCGATCACCCGGAGCATCCGTGACTCCGCGGCTCTCCTGAACGTCATGGCCGGTGCCTATGGGGCGGCGCCCTTCCTGAGCGCGGCTCCACCGCAGTCGTATTCGGCCGCCGCCCGCACCGCCCCCCGGCGCCTGCGGATCGGGTACGCGACCGCGTCCCCGCTCGGGACCGGGGTCGACCCCGAAGCGGTCGCAGCGGTCGACGCCACGGTTGCCCTGCTCGACGGCCTCGGTCACCACGTCGAGCCCGCGACGACCGGCGTCGACGAGCGGCAACTGGCCACGGATTTCCTCACGATGTGGTTCGCGTCGTTGACGGCGGAGGTCGACGAGGTACGGCAACGCACGGGGTCGGGCCCGGACGGATTCGAGTTCGACACCCGCATTCTCGCCGAACTGGGCCGCACCGTGCCCGCTCCGGAGTATCTCGCGGCGCTGGCGCGCTGGGGCGAACACACCACCCGGCTCGCCGCGTTCCACGAGCGTTACGACCTACTGCTCACGCCGACCCTGGCTTATCCTCCGGCGCGGATCGGGGAACTGGCGACTCCGCGCTGGATGAGCACCCTCGGGAACGTGCTCATCGCGACGCGAATGGGCAGGGTGGCCCGCTGGACCGGGCTGGTGGACCGGATGATCGACGAGAACCTCGGACGCACGCCGTACACCCAGCTGGCGAACATCACCGGGCGCCCGGCGATCTCGCTGCCGCTGCACTGGACCGCGGACGACGTACCCCTCGGCGTGCAGTTCGTCGCGCCGCTCGGCGGGGAAGGCCTGCTGCTCGCTCTCGGGGCCGAACTGGAACAGGCTCGCCCGTGGTTCGACCGCGTGCCGGCGCTCGGAGTCGGCTGACTCAGTCCCGGCCGGGCAGCGGGCGCTGCGGGATCACGGGCCGTCCGAGCGGATGCCGTACCCGCCGCTTCGCGCCGATGTAGACCTGGGCCGTCTCCTCGGCGACCTGTCCCCAGTCGAAGTCGTCGGTGAGCCGGGCCCTGGCGGCCCGGGCGCGTTCCTGCGCGGCGGCCGGATCGTCGAGCGTCCTGCGCACCGCCGACGTGAGCGCTGCGACGTCGCCGGGAGGAAACGACAACCCGGTCGTGCCGTCGACGACGGCCTCGCCGAGCCCGCCGGCGGTCGAGGTGACCAACGGTGTTCCCGCAGCGGCAGCTTCGAGCGCGATGATGCCGAACGGTTCGTACCGGCTGGGCAGGACGATGGCGTCGGCGGTGTGCAGTCGATCGAGCAGTTCGGTGTGGTCGAGGTTGCCGAGGAAGGTCACCGAGCGTGCGACACGATGGACGCGCGCCTGTTCGCGCAACCACTCGGACTGGGTGCCGTCGCCGGCGACCATGAGCGTGGTGCCGGGGTGGAAACGCCGAATCCGCGGGAGGGCGGCGATCGCGTCCTGCACGCCCTTTTCGTACTCGAGCCGTCCCACATAGAGAAGCCGGGCCGGCCCGGATCGGGGTGCGCGCTCGCGGTACGACCACGTCGTGATGTCGATACCGTTGCGGATCACCGAGATTCGCGGCAGATCGGGGCCGTACAGTGCTGTCACTTCGTCGTACATCGACGCCGAACACGTGATGAGCGCGTCGGATTCGTGGGCGAGCCACCACTCGACCGAGTGCACCTGGCGGTTGATTCTGCCCGAGAGCCACCCGCTGTGGCGGCCCGCTTCGGTTGCGTGGAGCGTGGAGACAAGCGGCACGTCGAAGTGCTCGGCAAGGGCGATGGCGGGATGCGCGACCAGCCAGTCGTGTGCATGCACGACATCGGGTTGCCACCCCTCGCCGATACCGCCGCGGCTCAGGCCGATCCCCGCGCGCACCATCGCGTGCCCCATCGCGAGTGTCCAGGCGAGCATGTCCTCGCCGAATACGAAGTGGGGGGCGTCCTCCGCGACCGCGACGACGAGCACGCCCTCGGCGATATGGCTGAGTGTGGGATGCGTCGAAGCATCGGTTCCCGTGGGGCGCCGGGACAGCACCACGACTTCGTTCCCCGCTGCGGCAAGTTCCGTGGCGAGATGGTGAACGTGCCGACCGAGCCCACCGACGACGACCGGCGGGTACTCCCACGACACGATCAGGATCTTCATCACTTGCCTCCGTGGCGTCCGGGCAGGCGCCGCGCGTCGAGCCCGGGGAACAGGTTGTCGGCTCGGTTCCAGCCGTCGGCCAACCGTACTGCCGTCGAGTCCCGACCGGAAGCGACCGCCTCGGCGATCTCCCGGAGGGCGTGCGCGTGGGTGTGCGCGCGATCGCGGGCGTACGCGGCCGCGGTGTCCTTGCTGACCATGAACGCCCAGTCGCTCGAGACGGTGAGCAGCGCTTCGCGCAACATCTGGTCGTGCACGCGGTTGCGCAGGACCGGTGCTCCGGGTGCGTGCCCGTCACGGGCCTTGTCGAGTGTGTCGAGCGTGGTCCGGACCACCTCGTCGTTGAGCTGGACGAGGTCGGAGACCTGGTCGCCGGCCCATACCCGCCAGTCCTTGCCCGATCCCCACGAGGAGTTCGCGAGATCGACGGGGCCACCGACGTATCCGCGATCACGGGCGTCGGTGAGCGTGCCCACCTCGATGCCCGCCTCCGGCAGCGCCCGCAGAAGCCGCTCGAGGAACAGCGGGCCCTCGAACCACCAGTGCCCGAACAGTTCGGTGTCGAATGCCGCGACGACGAGTGCGTCCCTGCCGATACGCGCGGACTCGCTCCGGAGGCGGCGGCGGATCGTGTCGACGAAGTCGGCCACGTGGCGGTCGACGGCGAGGGACGCGAGTTCGGGGTCGTAGGGCGCCTTGTCCTCCGACGGCACTGCGCGGCCGGTCACCCGTGAGGGCTTGAGACCCGTGTCGTGACAGTAGGTGTGGAAGTCGCGGTAGGCGGCGTGCCCGGGGTATCCGGACTTCGGCGACCACACGCGGTACGAGACCTGAAGGTCACGGCCGAAACACACGACGTCCGAGTCGAGCACGGTGCGGCCGAGAGTGGTCTCGCCGTGCAGCGCCGGCCCGTCGACCATGAAATGTTCGACACCTGCTGCCGCGTACCCGATTTCCATGCCCGGCGTGAATCCGCACTCGGGGCCCCAGATGCCACGGGGTCGGTGTTGCCACCGGGCGTGCGCGTCGTGCAGGCCTTCGGTGAGGGAGAACTCCCGCATCCGGGGGTCGAGCAGTGGCTGGAACGGGTGCGCGAGCGGACCACCGAGCAGTTCGATCGCGTCGGCGTCGACGAGGTTGCGGAGCACGGGGGAACCGCCGTGGCGCCATCGGGTTTCGAACATCTCGAGCGCGGCTGCTGCCGCACGGTGTTCGCGCGCCCCGAGTGCCTGGTAGGACTCCTCGGCCATGCCGGCGGCCTCGTGGGCGCGCAGTTGCCAGTTGCCGAGCCAGTGGTGCATTCCGGCAAGACAGTGCGGATCGTCGAGCTGGGCGGCCAGGACGGGCGTGATCCCGAGCGTGACCATCCGGCTGTGTCCTTCGTGGGCAAGGCGCGCAAGAACGTCGGTGACCGGGAGATATGTTGCGGCCCAGGACTGATAGAGCCATTCCTCACCGACCGGCCAGCGGCCGTGATGGGCGAGCCACGGCAGGTGGGAGTGCAGGACGAGGGAGAACATTCCCGGTTCTCCGGTCTTCTTCGTACTCACCGCGCGGGATCCTTTACTGCGACGGCAACCAGATCGAGGCTGCTGTCGATGTTTTCGGGGTCGAGGACGAAGTCGTCGACGGTGATGCCCGCGACGTCCTCGGTGAGTTCCGCCGGCCACGGTTCTCCGGCCAGTGCACGCTCGATCTGCGCGTCGATGAACGAGCCGCCGTGCTTGGCGTCGAGCGCGCGGAGCGTCGGGCCGTGGTGCACTCCGGTCATCAGTTCCACCCGGAAACCGGCGCTGTCGAGCAGTTCCGAGAGTTCGGCCGCATCGAGTTCGCGGGTGTGGAACGGATTGAGCGGGGTGTCGCGCCCGGGCGAGAAGGTGATGCGGTTCGGTGTGCTGATCAGCAGTGCGCCGCCCGGGGAGAGGACGCGGTGGCATTCGCGGAGGAACTGTCCCTGGTCCCACAGGTGTTCGATGACCTGGAAGTTCACGACGACGTCGACGGTCTCGTCCGCGAGGGGGAGTTCGGCGAGGTTGCCGTGCCGCATGTCGACGCGCGGGTAGCGGGCGCGGATGTGGGCAACTGCGCTCTCGTCGTAGTCGAGGCCGATGACCCGCGTCGCCACGTCGGCGATCATGTCCGCGCCGTAGCCTTCGCCCGCTCCCGCTTCGAGGACGGTCCGGCTTCGGCAGCGGTCGAGCAGTTGCCGGTAGACCACTTCGTGGCGCCGGAACCAGTAGTTCTCCTCGGCGATGCCGGGTACCGTCCGTTCGCCGGTGAGGGGGAGAGTCTGGGCGTCGTCGGCGCGGCTGTTGGTATCGCTCACCGAGCAGACATTAGTGCCACTGCACTCCGGCTCGGTTCCGGTGGTCCAGATCACAGGTTTGCGCGTCCTTTCGTGCGGCTATGGTGAACCAGGAATTCCGCTAAGTTACCCACGGGTAACTTAGCGTTTGATAATCTATCGCACACGCCGTGCGACAGACACGAGTGCTCGGTTCAGGCAGCGCCTTGCCGACCAAAGGCAGCTACACACAGGAGGTCGACGCAGACCCATGACGAACATCGTCGTTTTGATCAAGCAGGTCCCCGACACGTGGTCCGAGCGCAAGCTCACCGACGGCGACTACACGCTCGACCGTGAAGCCGCCGACGCGGTTCTCGACGAGATCAACGAGCGGGCGGTCGAAGAGGCCCTGCTCATCAAGGAGCGCGACGGCGGCGAGGTGACCGTGCTGACCGCAGGTCCCGACCGCGCGACCGACGCCATCCGCAAGGCGCTGTCGATGGGTGCCGACAAGGCCATCCACCTCAACGATCCCGCGCTGCACGGCTCGGACTCCATCCAGACCGCCTACGCGCTCGCCGCGGCGCTCGGCCAGATCGAGGGCGTCGAGCTCGTCATCGCCGGCAACGAGGCCACCGACGGTCGCGTCGGCGCCGTGCCCGCGATCATCGCGGAGTACCTGGGCCTGCCGCACCTCACGCACCTGCGCAAGCTGACCCTGGCCGACGGCAAGGCCACCGGCGAGCGTGAGACCGACGAGGGCGTCTTCGGCCTCGAGGCACCGCTCCCCGCGATCGTCTCGGTCACCGAGAAGATCAACGAGCCGCGCTTCCCGTCCTTCAAGGGCATCATGGCCGCGAAGAAGAAGGAAGTTCAGACCCTCACCCTGGCGGACATCGGTCTCGATCCCGAGATCTTCGGTGTCGCGAACGCCGCGTCCACCGTCACCGGCGTCACCCCGAAGCCTGCGCGTACCGCCGGCGAGCGTGTCGCCGACGAGGGCGACGGTGGCGACAAGGTCGCTCAGTACCTGGTCGGCAACAAGATCATCTGATCGCGCCCCCGCGACAACACCAGACCTATCTAGGGAGAGAAGCAAGCAATGGCAGAAGTACTCGTGCTCGTCGAGCATGCCGAGGGCGCGCTCAAGAAGATCAGCACCGAACTCATCACCGCCGCTCGCGCGCTGGGTGAGCCGTCGGCAGTCGTGACCGGTTCCGCCGGGACCGCCGACAAGCTCCAGGAGGCGCTCGCCGCCGCCGGTGCCGCGAAGGTCTACGCCGCCGAGTCGGACATCATCGACGGCTACCTCGTGACGCCGAAGGTCGACGTTCTCGCCGCGCTCGTCGAATCCACCAGCCCCGCAGCGGTTCTCACCGCAGCGTCGGTCGAGGGCAAGGAGGTGTCGGGCCGCCTCGCTGCGCGCCTGGGCTCCGGTCTGCTCGTCGACGTCGTCGACGTCAAGAGCGACGGCTCGGCCGTCCACTCGATCTTCGGTGGCGCGTTCACCGTCGATGCCAAGGCCAACGGCGACGTTCCGGTCATCTCGGTTCGCCCGGGTGCGATCGAGGCCAAGCCGGAGGCTGCCGCCGCCACTCGCGTCGACGTCGAGGTTCCGGCCCAGGAAGAGAACGCGGTCAAGATCACCTCGCGTGAGCCCGTCGCCGGTGGCGACCGTCCCGAGCTCACGGAGGCGTCGATCGTCGTCTCCGGTGGTCGTGGTGTCGGCTCGGCCGACAAGTTCTCCGTGGTCGAAGAACTCGCCGATTCGCTCGGCGCAGCGGTGGGCGCATCGCGCGCCGCTGTCGACTCGGGCTACTACCCGGGTCAGTTCCAGGTCGGCCAGACCGGTAAGACGGTCTCGCCGCAGCTGTACATCGCGCTCGGTATCTCCGGAGCGATCCAGCACCGCGCGGGTATGCAGACCTCGAAGACCATCGTCGCGGTCAACAAGGACGAAGAGGCACCGATCTTCGAGATCGCCGACTTCGGCGTCGTGGGCGACCTGTTCAACGTCGCTCCGCAGCTGACCGAGGCTGTCAAGAAGCACAAGGGCTGATTCTCACCCTCAGCAAGAGCGCGGCCCCGTTCCGGAATCCGGAGCGGGGCCGCGCTCGCGCGTGGGCAGTCCCGGTGGGCGAGATGTCCGGCTCGTCCGCACGCCGGAACGTGACCCTTGCCGCATGTGCTCCCGTGGAAGCGGTGAGCGCGACGGGCACCCCGAGCCACCCGCTATCCTGGATCGGTCATGACCTCGCCCGTCACCGGATCCTCCGGTACCCCGAAAACTGTCTACCTCGATCACGCCGCGACCACGCCGATGCTGACCGCGGCGATCGACGCGATGACCGGGGTGTTCGCAACCACCGGCAATGCCTCGTCCCTGCACGGTTCGGGACGCGCGGCACGCCGCAGGATAGAAGAAGCCCGCGAATCGATCGCCGCCGAACTCGGTGCGCGACCCTCCGAAGTGATCTTCGTCTCCGGCGGCACCGAAGGCGACAACCTCGCGGTCAAGGGCATCTACTGGGGCCGGCGCGCCCAGGACCCGCGGCGCCGCCGGATCATCGCGAGCGCCGTGGAACACCACGCCGTGCTCGACGCCGTCGAGTGGCTGGCCGACCACGAGGGTGCCGTGGTGACCTGGCTGCCGGTGGACGCGGTCGGGCGGGTCGAGCCGGCAGTTCTGCGCGAGGCGCTCGCCGCTCATCCGGACGAGGTCGCCCTCGTCACGATCATGTGGGCCAACAACGAAGTCGGCACCGTGATGCCGATCGCCGAACTCGCTGCCGTCGCGGCCGAGTTCGGTGTGCCGATGCACAGCGACGCGGTGCAAGCCGTCGCGCATCTGCCCGTCGATTTCGCGGCGAGCGGGCTGTCGGCGCTCACCCTCGCCGCTCACAAGTTCGGCGGCCCCCAGGGTGTCGGTGCGCTCCTGCTCGGACGCCAGGTGCCCTGCGTTCCGCTCGCGCACGGCGGAGGACACGAACGGGACATCCGGTCGGGGACCCAGGACACCGCGTCGATCGTCGGCATGGCCGCTGCGCTCCGGGAGGTCACCCGCGACCTTCCGGCCCGGACCGCCGAACTCGCCGTCCTGCGCGATCGTCTGGTCGACGGTGTCGAAGCGGTGATCCCCGATGTGATCCTCAACGGACCCCGCGGCGCGGGGCGGCTTCCCAACAATGCGCACATGACGTTCCCCGGCTGTGAGGGGGATTCGCTGCTGATGCTGCTCGATGCGGCCGGGATCGAATGCTCTACCGGGTCGGCGTGCACGGCAGGCGTGGCGCGGCCCAGCCACGTGCTGGTCGCGATGGGATCCGACCCCGCGACCGCCCGCGGGTCGTTGCGATTCTCGTTGGGGCACACCACGACCCGAGACGACATCGATGTACTGATCGACGCTCTGCCGCGCGTGGTGGAGCGGGCACGTGCCGCCGGTATGGCGAGCGCTGGTGGACGAGGAGGTGACCGGAGATGAGGATTCTTGCGGCTATGAGCGGCGGTGTGGACTCGGCGGTTGCCGCGGCCCGCGCTGTCGATGCCGGACACGACGTGGTGGGGGTGCATCTGGCGTTGTCGTCTGCTCCCGGCACCCTGCGCACCGGTTCGCGTGGTTGTTGTTCGAAAGAGGATGCCGGCGATGCCCGCCGCGCCGCCGATATGCTCGGAATCCCTTTCTACATATGGGATTTCGCCGACCGCTTCAAAGAAGACGTGATCGACGACTTCGTGGAGGCCTACGCGGCGGGTCAGACCCCCAATCCGTGCCTGCGGTGCAACGAGAAGATCAAGTTCTCCGCGCTGGCCGACCGCGCGGTGGCCCTGGGCTTCGACGCGGTCGCGACCGGCCACTACGCGCGCTTGCAGGACGGGGTGCTGCGGCGCGCGGTCGACGCCGACAAGGACCAGTCCTACGTATTGGCAGTGCTGACTGCGGAACAGTTGTCGCGGGCGATGTTCCCGATCGGGGACACACCCAAGGACCTGATCCGCGCCGAAGCCGCCGAGCGCGGTCTCGCGGTGGCGAACAAGCCGGACAGCCACGACATCTGCTTCATTCCCTCCGGTGACACCCGGGCCTTCCTCGGCGCGCGCATCGGGGTGCGGCCCGGTGCGGTCGTCGACGACGATTCGGGGGAGGTCCTCGCCGAGCACGAGGGCGTCCACGGCTTCACGATCGGTCAGCGCAAGGGACTCGGGATCTCCGGTCCGGGCGCCGACGGCGGTCCGCGGTACGTCACCGCGATCGAACCCGAGACGGGCACCGTCCGTGTCGGCAGCGCCGAACGCCTCAAGGTCGACTTCATCCATGCGGAGCGTGCGGTATGGACCTCGGGTAGCGCACCCGACGGCCCCGTCGAATGCGTCGTGCAGGTCCGCGCGCACGGCGGGATCGCCCCGGCGGTCGCCGAGGCGGCCGGTTCGGGCATCGAGATCTCTCTGCGGGAACCGCTCACGGGCGTCGCCGCCGGTCAGGCCGCGGTGCTGTACCGGCCGGACCCGGCCGGAGACATCGTTCTCGGCAGCGGCACGATCGCGGTCGCACGGCCCGTAGCCGAGGGCATGTGACGACCGGAGGGCCGGCTCGGGGGATCTGGTCCGGGATCGCCACCGGGGTGGGTTCGTGGCCGGGCACCGACGCGCGCGAAGCGGCGGCTGTGGTGGTCGGGGAACTCGCCGAGCTTCCGCATCTCGTGGAACTTCCGGACAGAGGTCTGGGTTCGGACACGATCGGGCGGGCGAGCGCGCTGCTCGTCGACCTCCATCTCGACGCATCGACCACCGGTTACCGATTGGTGTCCCGACGCGGCACGATCGCCGCGCGCGCCGAAGATCTGCTCCGGCAGGACCTCGACGCGCTCGAGGAAGCGTGGGAACGCGCCGGTGCGGGGCCGGATCGCACGGTCAAGGTGCAGTCGGCCGGTCCGCTGACGCTGGCTGCTCATCTGGAACTCGCCACGGGCCGTCGCGTCCTGCTCGACCGCGGGGCGGTGCGCGAACTGTCCGAGTCGCTGGCGGAGGGAATTGCGCGGCACGCCGCCGAACTGCACCGCAGACTCGGCGTGCAGGTCGTCGTGCAACTCGACGAACCCGCGCTTCCCGATGTCCTCGCCGGGACATTGGAGGGCAGAACGATCCTCGAGACGGTTCCGGCATGGCCCGAACCCGAGGCGCTCGACGTCCTGGATACGACGATCCGCGGCACCGGACTGTCCGTCGCGGTGCACTGCTGCGCCGGCAGCCTGCCTGCCGACCTGTTGCGCCGCAGCGCGGCAGAGGCCGTCGCGTTCGATCTCACGAGGGTGTCGCGGGCCGATCTGGACGGCATCGGTGAACTGTTCGATTCCGGTACCGCGCTCGTCCTCGGGCTGGTTCCGACCACCGCTCCCAACCCCGTGCCCAGCTGGCGGGAGCAGGCGGCACCTGCCGTGGAACTCTTCGACCGTCTCGGCTTCCCCCGTACCGCATTGCGGTCGGTGTCCGTGGCCCCGACGTGCGGGCTTGCCTCGGCGGACCCGCACTGGGCGCGGCAGGCACTGAAGTCGGCGCGCGACATCTCGGCAGCGCTCTCGGAGGACCCCGAGACGCTCTGACGGAAGGGGTCCGGCCGACACCGCCGGACCCGGTCCGGTGCGATCGGATCGCTGCGGAGTTGTCGGGGTACTCGACTAGTCTTGTGACCTGTGAGTGAACCGACGGACGCGCCTGCCACCGCTCCTCCCGAGGCGCGCGAGCGCTGGCAGGATCTTGCCGAGCAGGTACGGGAGCACCAGTTCCGCTACTACGTGCGCGACGCGCCGATCATCTCCGACGGTCAGTTCGACGCACTGCTCGGCGAACTCCAGGCGCTCGAGGAGCAGTACACGGAGCTGCGCACCCCGGACTCACCGACCCAGCTCGTCGGCGGAGGGTTCGCCACCGATTTCACCGCTGTCAGCCACCTCGAGCCGATGCTCAGCCTCGACAACGTTTTCGACGAGGACGAGCTGCGGGCATGGCTCGCGCGCGCGGAGACCGAGACCGGGACACACCCGGATTACCTGTGCGAGGTGAAGATCGACGGTGTGGCGCTGAGCCTGGTGTACGAGAACGGCCGACTCGTGCGCGCCGCGACCCGCGGCGACGGCCGTACCGGTGAAGACGTCACGCTCAACGCGCGCACGATCGACGAGGTGCCCGAAAAGCTCACCGCCACCGAGGAATACCCGATCCCGACGCTGCTCGAGGTACGGGGCGAGGTGTTCTTCCGTCTCGAAGACTTCCAGAACCTCAACGCCGGTCTCGTCGCCGCCGGAAAACCGCCGTTCGCGAATCCGCGGAACTCGGCGGCAGGGTCGCTGCGACAGAAGAATCCCGCGGTCACCGCGCAGCGCCGGCTGCGCATGTACTGCCACGGGTACGGCCGCATCGAGGGGTTCTCGCCGCGATCGCAGTCGCAGGCGTACGACGCGTTCGCCGCGTGGGGTCTGCCGGTCTCGCCGCACACCCTCCGCGTCCGGGGAGCGGACGCCGTCGTCGAGCGCATGCGGTACTGGGGCGAACACCGTCACGACATCGAGCACGAACTCGACGGCCTGGTCGTGAAGATCGACGACATGGGCCTGCACCGCCGGCTCGGTGCCACCTCGCGTGCCCCGCGCTGGGCGATCGCCTACAAGTACCCGCCCGAGGAAGTGACCACCAGACTGCTCGACATCCGGGTGAGTGTCGGACGCACCGGCCGGGTCACGCCGTTCGCGTACATGGAACCGGTCACCGTCGCCGGATCCACCGTCTCGCTCGCGACGCTGCACAACGCGTCCGAAGTGGTGCGTAAGGGCGTGCTCATCGGCGACACCGTGGTGATCCGGAAAGCCGGCGACGTCATCCCCGAGGTCCTCGGACCCGTCGTCGACCTGCGCGACGGCACGGAACGTGAATTCGTGATGCCGAACGTATGCCCCGAGTGCGGGACCCCACTCGCGCCCGCGAAGGAAGCCGACGTCGACCTGCGTTGCCCGAATTCGCGGAACTGCCCGGCACAGTTGCGCGAACGGGTCTTCCACGTCGCCGGACGCGGTGCGTTCGACATCGAGGCACTGGGATACGAGGCGGCGACGGCCCTGCTCGAAGCGAACGTGATCTCCGACGAGGGCGATCTGTTCTCGCTGACCGAGGACGACCTCCGGAAGGCGCCGTTCTTTCTCACGTCGAAAGGCGCGCTGTCGAAGAACAGCGAGCGTTTGCTGCAGAACCTGGACAATGCGAAAGAACAGCCGCTGTGGCGCGTCCTGGTCGCGCTGTCGATCCGGCACGTCGGTCCCACGGCGGCACGCGCTCTCGCGACGGAGTTCGGCAGCCTGGACCGGATCCGGGCGGCGTCCCTCGAGGAACTCGCCGCCGTCGAAGGCGTGGGTCCCACGATCGCCGCCGCCGTGGTCGAGTGGTTCACGGTGGACTGGCACGCCGCCATCGTCGACAAGTGGGCCGCTGCCGGGGTGCGTATGGAGGACGAACGCGACGAGTCGATCGCACGCACACTCGAGGGTCTGTCCATCGTGGTCACCGGCACGCTCGCGGGGTTCTCGCGCGATCAGGCGAAGGAAGCCATTCTGGCGCGAGGCGGCAAGGCCGCCGGTTCGGTATCGAAGAAGACCGCGTTCGTGGTGGTGGGCGACAACCCCGGCACCAAGGCCGACAAGGCGACCGATCTCGGCGTGCCCGTGATAGACGAGGACGCGTTCAGAATCCTGCTCGACCAGGGCCCCGACGCCGTGCGCGAGGTGGGGTAACGCCCCCGACGGGCATCCACCCGGCGGCGCGCCCGCGTTCGCCTCGTCGGTGCCGGGTGCTCGCTCCTATCTCCTGACACATCTCGGAAAGCGCCTCTCGGTCGCCGTGAACAACGGCATGATCGGAAGAACGTGCTGTTAACGTGTCCTTCGGTGGTCGTCCTGTTGCGAGTCGGATCGGTCCGCGCGACGGGCTCCGAGGCGAAGGCGTTGATGTTCCGACGCCGGAGACGTGGGGTGGAGATGGTCGAAATGTCTGTGACGGACCCCAGGGCGTCGTGGGCGCCGGTTCCGGGAACGCTCGTTTCGGCACGGAGCATCGAACTGGACGGGCCGTGGGGACACGTGTTCGGTCCGCTCGACCTCGATATCGACGAGGGCGGAGTCTCCGTGCTGGCGGCACCGGCCGGGGCGGCACGCACCGCGTTGATGATGGCGTTGTGCGGACGGATGCGCCTGACCGGCGGTTCGCTCACCGTCCTCGGATACGAGGACCAGCCGAGAAAGGTGTTCGCTCATTCCGCGATCGCGTGCATGAACGAACTCGACGAGGTGCCGCCCTCGGTCACCGTGCGCGATCTCGTCACCGAACAGAAGCGGTGGGATTCGCCCTGGTACCGGCTCGTGCCACGGGTCGACGAACGCGGAGTCGCGGACATGTGCGAGGAGGTGTTCGGCGACGTCGAACTCCCGCACCTGCGGGCTTTCATCGACGACCTGCCGGAACTTCAGCAGATGCTGTTGCGTATCGCGGTCGCGAACACCCGGCGCCCGCCGCTGCTGGTGGTCGGGCGGCTCGACCGGATCGCCGACGACGCCGAGCGCGCGGTTCTTCTCGAGAGGCTGATCGCACTGGGCGAGACGCAATCGGTGATCACCGCCGACGTGAATCCGATTCCTCCCGGGGCCGCGGTGCGGACCCTGGTGGACTTGCACGATCTTCTGGGGCCGGGCGACATCGGCGTCATGACCGAGACGGGGTAGCGATGCTGGCTGCGTTTTCGCTGGGGAGCGACATCACACGGTACTTTCGCGGCACGATGCCGCGTGTCGCGCTCGTCACCATCATTCTGATGCCGTTGCTCTACGGCGCGATGTACCTGTGGGCGTTCTGGAATCCGTTCGGTGCGGTCGACAAGATCCCCGCGGCGATCGTCAACAACGACACCGGACGTTCCTCGACCGGCCAACAGGTCGATGCCGGCGATCAAGTCGTCAAATCGCTGCTCGACTCGGGAAAGCTGGATCTGATCGAGGTGCCGGAGAGCGAGGCGACTGCCGGTCTCGCGAGCGGTAAGTACTACTACACCGTGACCATCCCCGAGAACTTCACGGAGGCAGTGGAATCCCCCAGCGGGGACAATCCGGAGAAGGCGAACCTGGTGTTCACCTTCAACGACGCCAACAACTATCTCGCCACGATCATCGCGCAGGACGCCTCCGAACAGGTGCTCAACCAGATCAACGCCACCATCGGCGCGGAGGGCGTCGGACAGATACTCACCGGGCTCGAAAGCGCGGGTTCGGGGCTGAAGAAGGCAGCGGACGGCGCCGGCACACTCGCGAACGGGATCGACACGGCCAAGAGCGGAGCAGACCAGCTCACCTCGGGGTCGCGCGAACTCGCCGACAACCTCGTCACCGCCCGTGACGGATCGGCCCGGCTGGCCACCGGCGCGAACGAACTCGCCACCGCCGTGGACGGCGTCGCCGATCCGCTGCTGGGCTTCCTCAACAGCGGCGCACCGACCGATATTGCCGACCGGGTGACGCAACTGAGGCAATCGCTCATCGCACTGGAAAGCCGGGTGCCCCAGCCGGTGGAGGCCGCGGCGGGGTCGGCGCTGCAAACGGTCGTCGACGTGCTGGGGCAGAGCAACGATCCGCTTGCCCAGCAGGCCCTTGCCGTGCTGGGCCCGCTCGCAGCGCAGCAGGTGCAGACAGACGCAGAGGCGTTGCGCGCGGAGATCGTGCGCTTGCAGGGCGAAGCCCAGGCCGTCGAGTACGAACTGCTCGACCCGAACAGTCCCCTCCAGAGCGGGCTGGCGTTGCTGCAGAGCGGCGATCTGGCGTCGGATGTGGAGCAGTTGCGCAACGGGGTGGACGAATTGAGTTCGGGCGCGGGGACGCTGAATTCCGGGCTGATCGAGCTGACGGACGGGAGTTTCCGGCTCGCCGACGGTGCCGGACAGTTGTCGTCGGGAATGGAGCAGTTGCAGTCGGGCTCGGACGAACTGGCCCAGCAGCTGTCACAGGGCGCTGGCGAGGTGCCGAGCTGGACGGATCAGCAGCGCACCGCGACTGCCGACACCCTGGCCTCGCCGGTGGCGTTGAAGCAGGACTACAACAACCTCGCGTCGACGTTCGGCACCGGGTTCGCTCCCTTCTTCCTCTCATTGGCACTGTTCGTCGGCGGCATCATCACGTGGATGCTCTTGACACCGTTGCAATCCCGTCCGACGGTCGGTGGAGTCGGGCTGTACCGCACCGTCTTCGCGTCGTACTGGCCGGCGCTGCTCGTCGGTATCCTGCAGGCGCTGGTCATGTACGCGGTGGTGCATTTCGGCGTGGGTCTCGACGTCAAGCACCTCGCCGGGACGATCTTGTTCCTGATGCTCATCGCGGCGACCTATCTCGCCATGATCCAAGCGTTCAATGCGGTCTTCGGGACGGCGGTCGGGCGGGTCGTCACCCTCGCATTCCTGATGCTGCAACTGGTCTCGGCAGGCGGCATCTATCCGGTACCCACGACTGCGAAACCGTTCCAGTACATCCATCCCTTCGACCCGATGACCTACACCGTCGAGGGGTTGCGGCAGCTCACGGTCGCCGAACAGGTCGACTCGCGCCTGTGGGTGGCCGTGGCAGTCCTGGTCGGGCTCCTGCTGGTGTCCCTCACCGCAAGCGCCCTGGCGGTGAGGCGAAACCGGCGGTACACCATGCAGCGGCTCTATCCGCCGGTGGAGGTCTGACACTTCGGGCTGTGGGCGCAGGGCCCGGCAACGGAGGGGTCTGGGTAACGCCGGCGAAGGCTAGGCGAGAACGGTACCGATGATGCCCGCGAGATAGCCGATCCGCGCGATCTCCGACGGGCGGAACTCCGGTCCACCGGGCCGGCCCAGCACGAGCACTCGGTCGGGCGCTCCCAGCGGCGCGGCGGCCAGCATCGTGTTCATGTCGCGCCACAGGCCGGGAACCCAGTCCGCTTCGTGGTCGAGCAGCGTCGATTTCGCCAGTGGCATCCACGGAACGTCGGCAAGGTGTGTCTCGGGGGCTCCGGCGCTGCCGGCGATGCGGTAGATGCCGTGTGTACCGATTCCGAGCACCGTCGCCCATCCGACCCGCAGCACACGCGGGGCACCGTCGACGAGAACCTGGAGCCGGTCGTCCCGGGCCGCGGCGACGTGATCGATCAACTCGAGTTCCCGGTGGGTGTCCAGAATGCCCGCGTACGGCCGGATGGAATCGACCGTCACACCGTCGAGCGACTCCGCGGCGGTCAGGAGGGTGTCGGGCAGTTTGCCCGGATCGACATCGACCACGAGATCGTCGATCGCGTAGTCCGTGCCGCGTTCCACGACATCGAGCGAGAGGATGTCCGCTCCGACAGAACCGAGAGCCAAGGCGAGCGCGCCGAGGCTACCGGGACGATCGGGTAGCCGGACACGCAAGAGATATGACACGTACGTCCCTTCCCAGAGGATGCCGGCGCCCCGTACGCCGGCCCGGGATCGCAGTGCACCCCGGTGGGGCACATCTTTCCACCCGCCGCACGCCGATTGTGACCGCCCATCACCGGTTTCGGCGATCCTCACCCGAAAATGCCCGGTCGCGGCCATCCGATTCACAAGAACGCAACAATTCCTTTGTACGAACGAAACAGCGCGACGGCGAACGGGGCGCACGGGGGGTGATCGAACCGACTGCACGACCGTATCGGGCACGCACTACCCTGGACAGGAAGTTCAATTCCCATCGGAAAGGGGCCACCTACGGTGCCTGACATCTCCCGTGACGAGGTCGCGCACCTCGCCCGGTTGTCCCGGCTCGCGCTGACCGACGCCGAACTCGACGAGTTCTCCGGCCAGCTTGATTCGATCCTCAACCATGTCAAGGCGGTGTCGGAGGTGGCCGCGGACGATGTCGCGCCGATGGCGAACCCGAACGCCGTCACCAACGTGACACGGCCGGACGAGGTGATTCCCGGACTGTCGCCCGAGCAGGCGCTGTCGGGTGCACCCCTCGTCGAGGAAGGACGGTTCTCCGTCCCGCAGATCTTGGGGGAGGGCGAATGAGCACCGATTTGACACGGCTCGACGCCGCGACGCTCGCCTCGCGGATCCACGCCGGTGACCTGTCGTCCGTCGAGGTGACCCAGGCGCACCTGGACCGCATCGGAGCGGTCGACGGCGGCTACAACGCGTTTCTGCACGTGGCCGGAGAGCAGGCGCTCGACGCTGCGCGTGAGGTCGACCGCGCCGTGGCCGCAGGCGAGACGCCGGCGTCCTCGCTCGCGGGCGTGCCGATCGCGCTGAAGGACGTGTTCACGACCACCGACATGCCGACGACGTGCGGGTCGAAGATCCTTGAGGGCTGGGTGTCGCCGTACGACGCGACGCTGACCACCAAGCTGCGGCAGGCGGGCGTCCCGATCCTCGGCAAGACGAACATGGACGAGTTCGCCATGGGCTCGTCGACCGAGAACTCCGCGTACGGCCCCACCCGCAACCCGTGGGACACCGATCGCATCCCGGGCGGATCGGGCGGCGGCTCCGCGGCCGCGCTCGCGTCCTACCAGGCGCCCCTCGCGATCGGCACGGACACAGGTGGATCCATCCGCCAGCCCGCCGCGGTGACGGCAACGGTCGGCACCAAGCCCACGTACGGCACCGTGTCCCGGTACGGACTGGTGGCGTGCGCATCGTCGCTCGACCAGGGTGGGCCGTGTGGCCGCACAGTCCTCGATACCGCCTTGCTGCACGAGGTGATCGCCGGTTACGACCCGCGCGACTCCACCTCCGTGAACGCCCCGGTGCGCCCGGTGGTGGACGCTGCCCGTCAGGGTGCATCCGGCGACCTGACCGGTCTGCGGGTGGGTGTGGTCAAGGAACTCCATTCCGACAGCTACAACCCCGGCGTGATCGCCTCGTTCGACGCGGCAGTCGAGACTCTGACCAAGCTCGGCGCCGAGGTGGTCGAGGTCTCGTGCCCGCACTTCGAGTACGCGCTCGCGTCCTACTACCTCATCCTCCCGTCCGAGGTGTCGTCCAACCTCGCTCGCTTCGACGCGATGCGTTACGGCATGCGGGTCGACGACGGCACGATGAGCGCCGATCAGGTGATGGCGGCCACCCGCGCCGCGGGCTTCGGCAAAGAAGTCAAGCGCCGCATCATGATCGGTACCTACGCTCTCTCGTCCGGCTACTACGAGGCCTACTACGGCCAGGCCCTGAAGGTGCGTCGTCTCATCGCGCAGGACTTCGACAAGGCGTACGAGCAGGTCGACGTGCTGGTCTCCCCGACGAGCCCGTTCACTCCGTGGAAGCTGGGCGAGAAGGTCGACGATCCGCTCGCGATGTACCTGTCCGATCTGTGCACGCTGCCGACGAACCTCGCCGGTCACTGCGCGATGTCGGTGCCGTCGGGCTTGTCCGCGGACGACGGGCTTCCGGTCGGCCTGCAGATCATGGCTCCGGCGATGGCAGACGAGCGCCTCTACCGCGTGGGTGCGGCATACGAGGCTGCCCGGGGCCCGATCGTGGCCTGAGCGTCCCCGTGTCGCCGTCGACGACCCGCAGGCTCCCTCCCGGAGCCTGCGGGTCGTTCCGTGTCGCCGCTCGATCACGGAGTGCACTGCGCCTGATCCTGTCCGTACCGGTGACCGTGGCCGGGCGCAGCGTCGAGGGAGGTGAGCAGGTCCACGGTCGTCTGCGCGAAGGTGATCACCGGTAACCACGGCGGGACGGGGGCATCCACCCGCGCATGGGACAGGTCCGGAGGCGACCAGAGCAGCGAAGGCTGCCACCACACCACCGGATCCGAACTGTTCGCCAGGACGGTTCCTCCCGGAGGGCTCATCCCGGCGGGTGGACCCGACAGCACCGTGTCGCACGACCCCGGTTCGGCATCGGGGAACGCCGCGGCGGCACCGGACGCGCCGAGACTCTGCCCGTACACGTGCACCTCGGGGCGGTGGGACGCCGGCATGCCGTCGACGTGGGCGCGCACGGCAGAGGTCAGTGTGCGGGCCGATTCGGCGGCTGCGTCACGATCGGTGAGGAAGGTCATCCAACTCGGGGCGTCCGAGTACTGCTGAGCGACGATCGCGACATCGGTTCCCCAGCGTGCTTCGAAGCCTTCGACGGCGTGCGCGTCCACCCACCCCGACCCCGTGGGTACCGCGAGCACGAGATGCGCGCGGTCGAATCCGCCGGCCCGTTCCAGTTCCCGGACGGCCAGTGCCGCACGCTCCGGGACGTCCGGGGCGGACTCCAGACCCACGTAGGTGCGGACAGCGGATCCGGCGGAGGCGAGGGACACGAAACGCTGCCCCTCACGTCCGAGAGTGTCCCATCCGACGAGGGAATCCTTCGATCCCGCGAGCCCCGCGGCGGACGGAAGAGGCGACAGGGAAGTGGGGTCCGGGGCGCCGGGGGCAGGGGAGAGCAGTGCCGATCCGGCAGCGAACCATGTTGCAAGACAAGCTGTACCGATCGTCACCGCAATTCGTCGTCCTCGCCGGTTCCGCAGGATCGTGCGTACCGCCCGTGCCGAGAAGACGAGGAGCGCGGCGACGATCGATGCCGTGACGAACACGTCGAGCCAATAACGCGGCCCGATCTGTGCCTGTCCCATCGCCTCTCGCAGCGCGTTCTGCCAGTGGTGTGCGCCGGTCCCGGCGATCACGACGGACGCGGCGGCAACGGACGCGGCGAGGTACCGCACCTCGGTCTCGCCGGATACGCGTGCCGGGCGCGGGGCGCGCATTCGCGCGATACCCGCCCGGACCGCCAGTGCCAGCACGACCACCAGTCCGGACACCAGCCCTTGCGTCGACGACGTGCGGGGAAGCAGCGACGGCGCGAGTGAAAACCAGAGTGCGACAGCGATTGTGACACTGGTACCGATCGTCGGTCCCGACGATGCCAGGACGGACCGGACGCGCCCGGCGGTGCCCGGGTGCAACGGCGGGGACCCGGCAGTGTGGTCGCGAGCGAGGATGCTCATCGGCGGGCCGCCCTTCGCACTGCCCACGCGCCCAAGACGACCGGGAGTGCGCCGAGACCTGCCACCATCAGGAACGACGCGGGGGATTCGGAGATCGGGATGCGGTAGCCCTGGCGCCAGGAGTTGAGACGCACGAAGGTCGTGGCGAGATGGGCCGCGGGCATACAGGACGGATCGCTCTGGGCTGCATCGGATTCGCACGTGGCACGCAGGTGACGTGCGAGCATCGCATCCAGCTCGCGGCGTGCGTCGGGACCCAGTTCCTGTCCGCTGTCCCGGGCGAAACGCAACATGTCGTACCCGAGATCGTGGACACGGCACGCGGCGTCGAACGAGCTGGGGAGCGGGACCGGAGACGAGCAGTCCCCGTCGGGGTCCGCGAGGACCTCTGTGGATGTGAACCCGGGCTCGGTCACCGGCGAGTAACCCATCGTGGCGGCGAAGTCCGCAGGAAACGCCGCCATCGCAGCGGCGGTGTCGTCGGTCGCGAGAGCGTGGACGGCCGCAGCGGTGGCCGTGATATCCACGGGGGCGGTGGCCGCGAGCGCGTGCGGCGCTCCGGCCGATGGGGATGGGATACCGGTGGCCGCGGAGGGCGTCGCGCTTACGCACAGCGCCGCCCCTGCGCCCACAATGAGGGCGGCCGCACCCCGGCGGACCAGCAATCGCAATGTCATGGCGGCGACGCTAGGAACGGAACACACCCGCACGGATCACGCGACGGAGCGGTCCGGAGCGAGCGGCCCGTACCGGAGGGTCGCCCGGATCTCACTCTCAGGTATGAGGACAGGCGAGGGGCGCAAAACCTAGCGTGAACGTGTGAAGAAGCGGGAATCGTCGGGAATGCGGTCCACGGGGCGGTTCGTCCGCCGGCACTGGGCATCGATGTGCGTCGTCGCGGTGACGCTCATTCTGTACGCCGTCGCCTGGCCCACCCTGCGCCTGACCCACGAGGTGTCGCCCCAGGTGATGCCGCTGCTGTCCGCGGCGGCGGTGTTCCCGATGTTGCTCGTCTGGGTCCGGCCGCTTCTCGGCTGGGCCCTCACCGCGGCGACGGCGCTCGTCGTCCCGGTCGTCGTCGACCGCGTCGACGGGTTCGACTATCCGTGGCAGGTCGTGCACATCATCGTGATGCTTGTGCTGGTCGCAGCGGTGAGCGTCCGTGAAGACATCCGCGTCGTCCTCGCGGTGTGGCTTGCGACGGTACTGCTCTTCTTCGGATTCGTGCCGGGCAACGACGGCTGGGGCTGGGCCATCGGGATCACCGCCGTCGTCGTGTTCGGATTACTCGTGCGCTGGCTCGTGATCTCCCGTCGGCAACTCGCACACGAGGAGGAGGTCAGCGAACTCGAGCGTGCACGGCGCGCGATCCTCGAAGAGAAGGCGCACATCGCGCGCGACCTGCACGACATCGTCGCCCACCACATGTCGATGATCGTCGTGCAGGCGCAGAGCGCACCGTATCGGCTCCCTACGATGCCAGACGAGGTGCGCGCGGAATTCGACACGATCGGCGCCGCCGCTCGCGAAGCGCTCAACGATGTGCGCGGCCTCCTCGGCGTGCTCCGCAGCGACGGACAACTGCCGGAGAGCGCGCCGCAACCCGGCCTGGACCGGATTGCCGATCTGTTCGAGGCCTCACGGCGTGCCGGGATCCGGCTCGATGCCCGGACGACGGGGGTGCCGGTGGGCGTGACCGACGCCGTGGCGCTGACGATGTATCGCATCCTGCAGGAATCTCTCACCAACAGCGCACGGCACGCGCCCGGCGCGGAAGTAGCGACCTGCCTCGAGTGGGGAAAAGGGACCGTGACGATCTCGGTGACCAACGGCCCCGGAGAACCGGGTGATTCGGCATCGGACCACGGCGGCGGCACCGGCATCCGCGGGATGGCCGAACGCGCTGCGGCCGTCGGGGGAAACCTTGTCGCACACCCGCGACCCGACGGGGGATTCGAGGTGCGGGCACTGCTTCCGACGCTCGCGGCCTAGGCTGGCGGCCGATGATCGAGTTCGAGAGACCCGTCACCGTATTCATCGCCGACGACCAGGCAATGGTGCGACAAGGCTTCGGCGCGTTGCTTGCCGCGCAGCCGGACATCAGTGTTCTCGGCGACGCGCCCGACGGGCGGGCCGCCGTCACCGAGGTAGCGCGGCTGCGACCGGATGTCGTCCTCATGGATGTGCGGATGCCCGAGATGAACGGACTCGACGCGGCCCGGCTCATCCTGTCCGACACGCGCGAACCCCGTTCACGCGTGCTGATGCTGACCACGTTCGATCTCGACGACTACGTGTACGAGGCGCTCGGGATGGGGGCGAGCGGGTTCCTGCTCAAGGACGCACCGGCCGACGAGTTGGTCCGTGCCGTGCGGGTCGTGGCGAAGGGGGAGGCACTGCTCGCGCCGACCGTCACGCGCCGGCTGATCGCCGACGTCACCCGGCGTCGCCCCTCACGGCGTCGGCGTGACGACACACTCGGCGTCCTGACCCCTCGCGAACTCGAAGTCCTCGAACTGATCGCGCACGGATTGTCGAACACCGAGATCGCCGAGCGTCTGTTCGTCGCCGAGCAGACCGTCAAAACCCACGTCGGCAAGGTTCTGGGCAAGCTTCACCTGCGCGACCGTGCGCAGGCGGTGGTGATCGCCTACGAATCGGGGCTGGTGACTCCGGGTTAGGGCTGCCCTGCCGCGGCGTAACGGGCAGGATGGCAGGGCGGAACGAAGTCCATTCGACGGAGGTATGCATGACGACGATCGGGATTCTTACGAGCGGCGGGGACTGCCCGGGCCTCAACGCTGTCATCCGCGGCGCGGTCCTGAAAGGCACGGAAGTCCACGGCCAGGAGTTCGTCGGTTTCCTCGACGGTTGGCGGGGACTCGTCGAAGGCGACGCGATTCCGTTGGATCGCAGCAGAGTTCGTGGTCTGGCCCAGCAGGGCGGCACCATTCTGGGTACCAGCCGGTTCGGCCCCTATCAGGGCCCGCAGGGCGGTGCGCAGAACATTCAGGCCACTCTCGACCGGCTCGGGGTGGACGCAGTCGTCGCCATCGGGGGTGAGGGCACGGCGGCGGCGTCGAAACGCCTGTTCGAGGACGGGATCAAGATCGTCGGTGTTCCCAAGACGATCGACAACGACCTCAGCCACACCGACTACACCTTCGGGTTCGATACCGCCGTGGAGATTGCCACCGTGGCGATCGACCGGCTGCGTACGACCGGCAATTCCCACAAACGGTGCATGGTCCTCGAGGTGATGGGCCGGCATGCAGGATGGATTGCCCTGCATTCGGGTACCGCCGGTGGCGCCCACGCCATCCTGATCCCGGAACACCCCGAGAGCCTCGAGCAGATCTGCGAATGGGTGCTCAGCGTCCGCAACCGCGGACGTGCGCCGATGGTGGTCGTCGCGGAGGGATTCAAGTTCCCGGATATGGACGAGGCGTATTCGACCAAGGGACTCGACGGGTTCGATCGCCCCCGGCTCGGCGGTATCGGCGAGGTGCTCGCGCCCCTGATCGAGGAGCGCACCGGCATCGAAACCCGCGCCACCGTGCTCGGACACATCCAGCGCGGTGGTGTTCCGACCGCGTTCGACCGGGTGCTCGCAACCCGCCTCGGTATGGCGGTGACCGATCTCGTCGCCGACGAGGAATGGGGACACATGGTCGCGCTGCACGGCACCGAGATCGCCCGGGTCGGGTTCGACGAATCGCTTGCCGACCCCAAGTTCGTGCCCGAGTCGCGCTATCAGGAAATGCGCGTTCTCTTCGGCTGAGGCCGCGTGGGGTGGCCGGGTACGAGCCCGCGCCGCCCCGTTCGGGGGGCGGTCTAAAATCAGGTGCATGACTGCCTCTGTGTCTGCCGACCTGCTTGCCTACGACGACGTGCTCGCGAAGTTCGAGCCCGTGATGGGCATGGAGGTGCACGTCGAATTGCACACCGCCACCAAGATGTTCTGCGGGTGCCCGACGGGGTTCGGCGCCGAGCCCAATACCCAGGTGTGCCCCGTGTGCCTCGGTCTCCCGGGCGCACTGCCGGTGGTGAACCAGGCGGCGGTCGAGTCGGCGATCCGGATCGGTCTGGCCCTGAACTGCTCGATCACCCCGTGGGGCCGGTTCGCGCGCAAGAACTACTTCTACCCGGATCAGCCGAAGAACTACCAGATCTCGCAGTACGACGAGCCCATCGCCACCGACGGCTACCTCGACGTGGTGCTCGACGACGGCAGCACCTGGCGCGTGGACATCGAACGCGCGCACATGGAGGAGGACACCGGCAAGTCGTTGCACGTGGGCGGCGCCACCGGCCGGATCCACGGTGCGAGCCACTCGCTGCTCGACTACAACCGTGCGGGAGTGCCCCTCGTCGAGATCGTCACCAAGCCGATCGTCGGTGCCGGAGAACGCGCGCCCGAGGTGGCACGCGCCTACGTGACCGCCCTGCGCGACCTGCTCCGCGCGCTCGACGTGTCGGATGTGCGCATGGACCAGGGATCGATGCGGTGCGACGCGAACATCTCGCTCATGCCGATCGGCGCGAAGGAGTTCGGTACCCGTACCGAGACGAAGAACGTCAACTCGCTCAAGTCGGTCGAGGTGGCCGTGCGCTACGAGATGCGCCGTCAAGCCGCAGTGCTCCTCTCCGGCGGTGAGGTGATCCAGGAAACCCGGCACTTCCAGGAGGCCGACGGCACCACATCCCCGGGTCGCCGCAAGGAAACCGCGGAGGACTACCGGTACTTCCCGGAGCCGGACCTCGAACCGGTCGCACCCGACGCCGCGTGGGTCGAAGAACTGCGCGGCACGCTCCCGGAGCTGCCGTGGTTGCGTCGGGCCCGCATCCAAGCCGAATGGGGTGTCTCGGACGAGGTGATGCGCGACCTGGTCAACGCCGGCGCCCTCGATCTGGTCATCGCCACCACCGAGGCGGGTGCGCCCGCCGACGCGGCGCGATCCTGGTGGGTGTCGTACCTGACGCAGCAGGCCAACACGCGCGGAGTCGAACTGGCCGATCTTCCGATCAGTCCGAAGCAGGTCGCGCAGGTCATTGCGCTCATCGACAGCGGCAAGCTCAACAACAAGGTCGCCCGCCAGGTCGTCGATCACGTGCTCGCGGGTGAAGGCGATCCCGAGCAGATCCTCGAGGCGCATCCCGAACTCGTCGTGGTGCGTGACGACAGCAAGCTGCAGGCTGCCGTCGACGAGGCGCTCGCCGCGAACCCGGATATCGCCGAGAAGATCCGCTCCGGCAAGGTCCAGGCCGCGGGCAAGATCGTCGGCGACGTCATGAAGGCGACACGCGGACAGGCCGACCCCGCCCGCGTCAAGGAACTCGTTATCGCTGCCTGTAGCTGACGTCCTGCTGAACACCACCGCGGCCGAGCCCGTTCCGGGCCGGCCGCGGTGGTGTCTGCACGAACGTTTCCCGGACCGCAGTCTCTGCCCGGGCGGGCCGGACCTCAGTCGAAGCCGCCGCCGCCCGCGGGGAACTGGATGCGCACGACGCGGTCGTCGTTCGGTCCGGGTTCACCGCCGGACTTGTTGACCGTCGAGATCCAGAGCAGACCGTCCGGGGACGACGCCGCCCCGCGAAGCAGGCCGTAGCGATCCTGAACGGTGAGGACCGGCGCGGCGGTGACCGCACCCGATCCCGGATCGATCGCCACCACGGCGACCGCTTTCCCGCCGGTCAGCGCTACCGCGATACCGTCCGGCGACGCGGCGCATCCCGCCACGCCGGGCCGCTCGGGCCAAGTCCATGCCGGGCCCGCACCGACGGAGCCGTCCGCGCCGATGCGCTGGAGACGATCTTCGAGTTCGGTCCGGTCCGTCACCCACAGATTGCCGCCCGGGTCGCGGCACACGTCACCGGCCGTGCCGATGCCCGAGAGCACCACGGTGGGCACCGGTGCGGTGCCCGGCGCCGGAAGCGGAAACTCGAGCAGTTTCCCGGCCAGAGAAGCGGGATCGGTTGCCGCGGAGCCGTTTCCCGCATTTCCGGTGAGGACGACCATCTCCGTGGGGGACGTGAATTCGATGGCGCCACCGTTTCCCGTCGCGCCGCGGGGTATGCCGGTCAGCACATCCTTCGGGGTGTCGCCGGCCGCGACCCGCACGACCCGGTTGTCGGTGGGGGTGGTGATGTAGGCGTAGAGCAACCGGTCTTCGTCGAAGGTGGGGGACAGCGCCACATCGAGCAGGCCGCCGTCACCCGAAGCGTCGACGGGGACGGTGGCGATTTCCACGGGCTCGGTGTCGGGCGCGACCTGGAGGATTCGTCCGGTCCGTCGTTCCGTCACGAGTGCGGCACCACCGCCGGGCAGGGTCACCAGCCCGCCGGTCGTGTCGAGACAGGTCGCGACCACTGCCGGATCGGGATCTTCACACGGCCCCGGGGGCACGGCGGAGGCGTTCGGCGTCGTCGTGGTCGTCGTGGGGTCCTGCGGCCCGAAACCGGGACCGGAATCGAAGGTCGGTTCGGGGGTGAACGGTGTCGATGCCGCATCGTCGAACCTCGCGCAGGACGACAGCGCGAGAACCCCGACGGCCAGTGCCACCGCCGCCGTCCGAACACCGCGCGAACCTGTCGACTGCCTGCCCCACGTCATAGCGCAAACGTTACCGGCACGCCGCGTGTCGCCTCCGGATGCCGGGTGCTCGGGCGCCCGGAGTCCTACCCTGGTGGCGTGACCGACAAGGAAACCGGCCGATCGCCGGAAACAGGATCGAGTCCTTTCGACGAGCCGACACTCCAGATGCGGCGCACTCGTGCCTCCCGGCTGGAGTCCGAGGACGACCTCGACCTCGACGGATCGTCGTTCGGTAGCGGTGCCCACGCGGCGCCCACCGAGCAGATGTACCGGCCCGGCACCGCCGGTGGCTACGTGGCGGATCCCGCGTCCACGACCGTCGAGCAGCATCCGGTCAAGGTTCGACGCGGCACCCTCGATCTCGGGTTGCTGATTCTGCGACTCGCGGTCGGTGGAACCCTGATCGCCCACGGCCTGCAGAAACTGGTCGGGTTGTGGGGCGGGCCCGGACTCGACGGTTTCGAGGAACTGCTGCGCGAGGCCGGATATCAGCAGCCCCGGGTGCTTGCGATCGTCGGCGCGGTCGGCGAGACGGCGGCCGGTGCGCTGCTCGTGCTCGGTCTGCTGACACCTCTTGCCGCGGCGGCGGTGGTCGCGATCATGATCAACGCCGTGTTGTTCAAGCACGACCTCGAGCCGGGCGTGCAGTACTTCGCGTCCGACCGCTCCGGCTTCGAGTACGAGGTTCTCCTCGCCGCAGCGGCGGTGGCGCTCACGCTCACCGGTCCCGGCAGGATCGCGGCCGACGGCCCGCGCAAGTGGGCGACACGTCCCTTCCTCGGATCGTTCGTCGCGTTGCTGCTCGGCGTCGCGGCGGGTGTCTGTCTGTGGCTGTTCGGCCGCTGAGACCACGGAAAACGGCGGGGGCCGCACACATGTGTGCGGCCCCCGCCGTCGTCTCGTTCGTGCCCGTGATCAGGGCACGTAGCGAACCGCGCCCTTGTCGGCGGAGGTGGCCAGCGCGGCATACGCGCGCAGCGCGGTGGTGACTGTGCGCTGACGATCGACCGGCTGCCAGGGCTTCTCCGACGCCTCCATCTTGGCGCGACGGGTGGCGAGTTCCTCGTCGGACACCAGCACCTCGAGCGTGCGGGTCGCGACGTCGATGCGGATCTGGTCACCGGTCTCGACCAGACCGATCGTGCCGCCGGCGGCCGCTTCGGGGGAGATGTGCCCGATCGACAGCCCCGACGTGCCACCGGAGAACCGGCCGTCGGTGATCAGTGCACACACCTTGCCCAGGCCGGCGCCCTTGAGGAAGGCGGTGGGATGCAGCATCTCCTGCATTCCGGGTCCGCCCTTGGGGCCTTCGTAGCGGACGACCATCACGTCGCCGGGCTTGATCCGCTTCTGCAGGATCGCCGAGACCGCTTCCTCCTGGGATTCGACCACGAGCGCAGGCCCCTGGAAGGAGAACAGGTCCTCCTCGATACCCGCGGTCTTGAGGATCGCGCCGTCGAGGGCGACGTTGCCGCGCAGCACGACGAGTCCGCCTTCGACGGTGTACGCATGTTCGACGTCGCGGATGCATCCGCCGGCCGCGTCGGTGTCGAGCGAGGACCACCTGTTGTCGGTGGAGAAGGGCTCGGTGGTGCGCACACCGCCCGGGGCGGCGTGGAACAACTCGAGTGCTTCGTCGGATGCTTTTCCGGAGCGGATGTCCCAGGTGTCGAGCCACTCGTCGAAGCTCTTGGTGTGCACCGTCGACACATCGGTTTCCAGCAGTCCGCCGCGTCGCAATTCGCCGAGCAGTGCGGGGATGCCACCGGCCCGGTGCACGTCCTCCATGTGGTAGTCGGAGTTCGGGGAGACCTTCGACAGGCACGGCACCTTGCGGCTGATGGCGTCGATCGTCTCGAGGTCGAAGTCGACCTCGCCTTCCTGGGCGGCGGCAAGCGTGTGCAGCACCGTGTTGGTCGACCCGCCCATCGCGACGTCGAGCGCCATCGCGTTACGGAAGGCGGCGGGAGTGGCGATGTTTCGCGGCAGCACGGACTCGTCGCCGTCGCGGTAGTAGCGCAGCGCCGCCTCGACGACGGTGGTTCCGGCCCGCTCGAACAGTGCGCGTCGTGCGGAGTGCGTCGCCAGGGTCGAGCCGTTGCCCGGGAGGGCAAGGCCCAGTGCTTCGGTGAGGCAGTTCATCGAGTTGGCGGTGAACATGCCCGAGCACGATCCGCAGGTCGGGCACGCGCTGCGCTCGACCTCGTCGAGACCTTCCTCGCTCACCGAGTCGTTGGCCGACGCGGAGATCGCGGTGATGAGGTCGGTGGGTGCCTGTGCGACGCCCCCGACGACGACCGCCTTGCCTGCTTCCATCGGCCCACCGGAGACGAACACGGTCGGGATGTTCAGGCGCATCGCGGCATTGAGCATGCCCGGCGTGATCTTGTCGCAGTTCGAGATGCACACCAGCGCGTCGGCGGTATGTGCGTTGACCATGTATTCCACGGAGTCCGCGATGATTTCGCGGCTCGGCAGCGAGTACAGCATTCCGCCGTGGCCCATCGCGATACCGTCGTCGACCGCGATGGTGTGGAACTCGCGTGCCACGCCGCCGGCTGCCTTGACGGCCTTGGCGACGATCTCGCCGACATCCTTGAGGTGGACGTGGCCGGGAACGAATTGCGTGTACGAGTTCGCGATGGCGACGATCGGCTTGCCGAAGTCGGAATCGGTCAATCCGGTGGCGCGCCACAGTGAGCGCGCGCCGGCTGCATTACGTCCGACGGTGGTGGTGCGTGACCTCAACGGGGGCATGGCTGACTTCCTTGACGGGTTGTGCGCAAGCGGCGGACCGCATCCGGTCGCCGTGGCTGGGGCCTGTTCCGGGTGGCGGCACAGTCGAATTTACTCGTGTGCTATTTCGTCTCGGTATCCGAGTCGGGTTCGCTCACCTCGTCGCGTGTGCCGGATGTCGTGTCGTCCTTCGCCGGTGAGCGTTCGGCAGCGGCCGCTTCGGCTGCGCGCGCGTCGTCGGCGGCTGCGTAGGGGTCGGTGATGCGGCCTCCGCTGGCTTCGGCGAGTTGCGGCAGGCGTCCGAAGGTGACGACCGGCAACGGAACCTCGGAGTCGTCGGTGAGCGTCGCGCGGGCCCAGCCGCGCTTGGGGAAGCGGATGCCCTTCAGGGACTCCCACGGGATCGTCGTGGTGGAGAAGGTCGAGCGAGCGACGACTCCGTCGGGGCCGACGACGGTGCGCACGCGGACCACCCACGCGGCGACGAGGAACGGGATCACGAGGGTCCACGCGAAAGCTTCGGGCCACGCGAGGGCGGGAGAGGCCAGCGCAAGGAACAGAAGCCCGCACGCGAGGAACGACAGGCGCGAAATCTGGATGACCTGCGTCGTCGAATCCGGCATGTGGGATGATGGGGGAGGTGGCACGGGCTGCTGTGAAGATGACACCTCTACATCTTGTCACTGCAGCCGCGGCATCTCACATTCTGGGACAGTAACCACACCAAGTTGACTGTCTCCCCACCACGCGCCTACCGTCAAGCGCGTGAATCAGAATGGGTTGCTCGTAATCGGCCGGCGCGTCGTCGCCTGAGCCGCATTCTGCAACTCGCCCACGACGCGCCACCCTCGTACAGCACAACGCTGACGAGGGTTTTTTGTTGCCCGGAGCCAGAATCAGAGGAATTGCAGTGAGCGCACCAACCGCACGGCCTCATCCCTCGCCGCGGAAGCCGGGGGCCGGAACCCCAGCCGCCGCCGCTGCCGCGGCGCAGCCCGCCACCCGACGCCAGGTCGCGCCCGAGCGCGTCACCGGCGCACAGTCGGTAGTCCGAGCCCTCGAAGAGCTCGACGTGGATACGGTCTTCGGCATTCCCGGCGGCGCGATCCTCCCTGTCTACGACCCCATTTTCGATTCGAAGCGGGTGCGGCACGTCCTCGTCCGGCACGAGCAGGGCGCGGGCCACGCTGCCACCGGATACGCGCAGGCGACCGGCAAGGTCGGCGTGTGCATGGCGACGTCCGGACCCGGCGCGACCAACCTCGTCACACCGCTCGCGGACGCGCAGATGGACTCCGTGCCGCTCGTCGCGATCACCGGGCAGGTCGGGCGCCCCCTCATCGGTACGGATGCATTCCAGGAAGCCGACATCTCCGGCATCACGATGCCCATCACCAAGCACAACTTCCTGGTCACCGACGGCGCCGACATCCCTCGCGTGCTCGCGGAGGCGTTCTACCTCGCGTCGTCGGGTCGACCCGGTGCGGTCCTCGTCGACATCCCGAAGGACATCCTGCAGGCCCAGACCACCTTCAGCTGGCCACCGGAGATGCACCTGCCCGGCTACCGGCCCGTCACCAAGCCGCACGGCAAGCAGGTCCGCGAGGCGGCACGTCTGATCGCCGATTCGCGTAAGCCGGTGCTCTACGTCGGTGGCGGCGTCATCAAGGCAGAGGCTTCGGCCGAACTGCTCGAACTCGCCGAACTGACCGGGATTCCGGTCGTCACGACGCTCATGGCGCGCGGTGCGTTCCCCGACACCCACACGCTGCACTGCGGAATGCCCGGCATGCACGGCAATGTCGCGGCCGTGGCGGCGCTGCAGAAGAGCGACCTGCTCATCACTCTCGGCGCCCGCTTCGACGACCGTGTCACCGGTCAGCTCGACTCCTTCGCGCCCGACGCGAAGGTGATCCACGCCGACATCGATCCCGCCGAGATCGGCAAGAACCGTCACGCGCACGTCCCGATCGTCGGTGACTGCAAAGAGGTTCTCGTCGAGCTCATCGAGGCGATGCGCGCGCATCTCGCCACCAACACCACGCTCGACTACACGGCATGGTGGGCGTACCTGGACGACATCCGTCGCACCTACCCGCTGAGCTACGACCGCCCGTCCGACGACTCCCTGTCGCCGCAGTTCGTGATCCAGGCTGTCGGCAAGCTCGCCGGACCGGACGCGATCTACTGCGCGGGCGTGGGGCAGCACCAGATGTGGGCGGCGCAGTTCATCGACTACGAGAAGCCGCGGACGTGGCTCAACTCCGGTGGACTCGGCACGATGGGCTACGCGGTGCCGGCTGCGATGGGCGCCAAGATGGGCCGCCCGGACACCGAGGTGTGGGCCATCGACGGCGACGGCTGCTTCCAGATGACCAACCAGGAACTGGCGACGTGCGCCGTCGAGGGTGTTCCGATCAAGGTTGCCCTGATCAACAACGGCAACCTCGGCATGGTCCGCCAGTGGCAGACGCTGTTCTACGAGCAGCGGTACTCGAACACCGATCTGTCCACGCATTCGCTGCGTATCCCGGACTTCGTGAAGCTCGCCGAGGCGCTCGGTTGCGTCGGTATCCGGGTCGAACGGGAAGAGGACGTCGAGCCTGCGATCCGTCGCGCCCAGGAGATCAACGATCGCCCGGTCGTCATCGACTTCATCGTCGGCAAGGACGCCCAGGTGTGGCCGATGGTCGCCGCCGGTACCGGTAACGACGAGATCATGGCCGCCCGGGACATCCGTCCCTTGTTCGACGAGGACACTGCCGCGGACGACGCCACCGTCGTCGACGCGGTCATCGAACGTGATCAAGCACGCGGCCGTCAGGCTGCAGCCGAGGAGGAAGCCAAGTGAGCACGAGCCACACCCTCAGTGTCCTCGTCGAGGACAAGCCGGGCGTGCTGGCCCGAGTCGCATCGCTGTTCTCGCGGCGCGGCTTCAACATCGAATCGCTTGCGGTCGGTGGCACCGAGATTCCGGAGATCTCGCGTATGACCATCGTCGTCACCGTCGATGCGTTTCCTCTCGAGCAGGTCACCAAGCAGCTCAACAAGCTCGTCAACGTCATCAAGATCGTCGAGCAGGAGGACGAGGCGTCCGTCGCCCGCGAACTTCTGCTCATCAAGGTGCGCGCGGACGCGAGCGTTCGCACCCAGGTCATCGAAACCGTGAATCTCTTCCGCGCCAAGGTGATCGACGTGTCGCCGGAGTCGCTCACGATCGAGGCCACCGGCACCCGGTCCAAGCTGGATGCGCTTCTTCGCATGCTCGAGCCGTACGGGATCCGAGAGATCGTTCAGTCCGGCGTCGTTGCCGTCGGACGCGGTCCCAAGTCCATCACGGCCACCCGTTAGCCTGAACACACCCATTTGCTGAAAGAGGTAGGAACTGTGGCAGTCGAGCTTTTCTACGACGACAATGCCGATCTGTCGATCATCCAGGGCCGCAAGGTCGCTGTGATCGGTTACGGCAGCCAGGGGCACGCACACTCCCTGAGCCTGCGTGATTCCGGTGTCGACGTGCGCATCGGGCTGAAGGAAGGCTCGAAGTCGCGGGCCAAGGCAGAAGAGGCCGGCCTGACCGTCGGTACCCCGGCCGAGGTTTCCGCATGGGCCGACGTCATCATGCTGCTCGCCCCCGACACCGCCCAGGCGTCGATCTTCACGAACGACATCGAGCCGAACCTCGAGGACGGCAACGCGCTGTTCTTCGGGCACGGTCTGAACATCCACTTCGGGCTCATCAAGGCTCCGGAGAACGTCACCGTCGGCATGGTCGCCCCCAAGGGTCCCGGCCACCTGGTGCGTCGTCAGTTCGTCGACGGCAAGGGCGTCCCGGCACTCATCGCGGTCCACCAGGATCCCAAGGGTGAGGGCGAGAGCCTGGCCCTGTCCTACGCGAAGGCGATCGGCGGCACCCGCGCAGGCGTCATCAAGACGACCTTCAAGGAAGAGACCGAGACCGATCTCTTCGGCGAGCAGGCCGTGCTGTGCGGTGGCACCGAGGAACTCGTCAAGACCGGTTTCGACGTCCTCGTCGAGGCGGGCTACTCGCCCGAAATGGCCTACTTCGAGTGCCTCCACGAGCTCAAGCTCATCGTCGACCTCATGTACGAGGGTGGCATCGCCCGCATGAACTACTCGGTGTCCGACACCGCCGAGTTCGGCGGCTACCTCTCGGGTCCGCGCGTCATCGACGCCGGCACCAAGGAGCGCATGAAGGACATCCTCAAGGACATCCAGGACGGCACCTTCGTCAAGCGCCTCGTCGCAAACGTCGAGAACGGCAACAAGGAGCTCGAGGGTCTCCGCAAGGAGAACGCCGAACACGGCATCGAGGTCGTCGGCAAGCAGCTGCGCGACCTGATGAGCTGGGTCGATCGTCCGATCACCGAGACCGCATAGTCTCTCCGTCCTGCTACGGCAGCCCGGCACCTCCTCGAGGTGCCGGGCTGCCGTCGTTCGGGCGTGGGGACGCCGGAACGGCCGTGAGCAATCCGCCGACGGGGGCCGGGTCCACGTCCCATACTTGCCCAATGTCGCTCTCGGCAGCTGTCAGCCGGATTCCCGGCATCGCCACGGCACGCAGGTACCAGCGCGGATGGCTGCGGACCGACATCACTGCGGGTTTGGTGGTCAGCGCACTGCTCGTGCCCACCGGCATGGGATACGCGGCAGCCGCGGGACTGCCTGCCCACATGGGCATGTACGCCACAATCGTGCCGATGCTGGTGTACGCGCTCGTCGGTCCGTCGCGCATCCTCGTGGTCGTTCCGTCTTCCGCCCTGGCACCGCTGATCGCGGCGGCGGTCGTTCCCCTCGCCGCGGCAGGAGATCCCTCCCGCGCCGTGGCGCTAGCCGGTCTGCTCGCCCTGATAGTCGGAATTCTGCTGTTGTTCAGCGGGATTCTGCGCCTCGGATTCATCACAGAACTGCTGTCCAACCCCATCAGGGTCGGATTTCTCAACGCTATCGCTCTGATCGTGATCGCGAGCGAGGTCCCGCACCTACTCGGTGCGAATACCCGGCCGGCCGACCTTTTCACGAACCTCAGGAATGCTGCGGACGCGGTGCGCGGGGGTGCGCTCGGATCGCTCGCCTTCCTCCTCGGCGGCGCTACCCTGATCCTGATCGTGGTGATGCAGGTGCTGTGGCCACGAGCTCCGGGCATCCTCGTCGGGGTCGTCGTGGCCACCGGGGTGACAGCCGCTTTCGGGCTGGGCGACAAACTCGAGACGGTGGGCGCGCTCCCGTCGGGGCTCCCGGGCCCGGCCCTCGGCGGGCTCGCGTGGAGCGACGTCGCGACCCTGCTCGGCCCCGCTGTCGCGATCGCCATCATCGGTTTCGCCGACACCTCCGTCGTGTCCCGCGCTTTCTCGTCCGAGCGCGGTGAGGACGTGAACGGAAGCTCCGAGATGCGGGCGCTCGGCGTCGCGAACCTCGCGGCCGGTGTCACAGGCGGGTTCCCGGTGTGCGGTAGCGGAAGCCGCACGCCTGTCGTCCAACGCGCGGGCGCGCACACACAACTCGCCGGAGTGGTGGGAGCACTGACGGTCCTTGCCTTCCTCCTGCTCGCACCCGGCGCGACGGGCAACCTTCCGCGCTCTGCGCTCAGCGCCGTCGTCATCGTCGCTGCGAGCGCGCAGTTCAAACTCGCCAAGGTCAGGCATCTGTGGCAGGTGGCCAAGATCGAATTCGGTTTGTGTATAGCGGCATCCGTCGCTGTCATCCTCGCGGGCGTGCTGCGAGGCGTACTGATCGCGATCGCGCTGTCGCTGATGGCGTTGGTGATCCAGGCCTGGCGGCCCCACCGTGCCGAACTCGTCGAAGTCCCCGGAATCGCCGGATATCACGACAGCGCTCGCCATCCCGAAGGCCACCGGATCAGAGGTCTCCTCTTGGCACGGTTCGACGCTCCGCTGTTCTTCGCGAACGGCTCGATTCTCACGGGATACGTGCGCGCACTCGTACAGGAGCGATCCGATCGGGTGGAGTGGGTGGTCCTCGTCGCCCAGCCGATCACCGATCTCGACACGACATCGGTCGAAGAGATCGAGCGGCTCGACGAATACTTGTCCCACAACGGAATTCGATTCGTTTTCGCGGCATTGGAGGGTCAGGAGAGGGACAAGCTCCTGTGTATGCAATCGGCGGACCGTTTCCACCGGGAGCGGTTCTATCCCACGACTCGTGCCGCCGTGATCGCCTTCCGGCACCGGCACGACACCGGTATCACGCAGCGGACAATTCGTGCGCGTCCGGACATTTCGCCGACGGGAACCACCGGACGGAGCGCACGGCGGAGGCCGCGCCCGGTGCCGGGCGCCAGGCATCTGCGGCGGCGACGCTGAGGTACCCGCGACCTCTTTCGACCGGATATCGGTCGGGCTCGAGATCTCGTGGCGGACTCCGCCCCGCTCCGGTGTACCCCGGTGGGCGATCCCGGTGGGTCCGTAGTGGGGGCAGGGGCACTAAACTGTGTGCGGTCGCGGGTGAACGCGCGCCTTCCGACAGGCGTCGGCGCCGCCGACCACCCACACATTCACGACACAGGGAGTCCACACGTGAGCCAGAATGGCCGTCCAGTAGTCCTGATCGCCGACAAGCTTGCGCAATCGACCGTCGATGCGCTCGGTGACGGTGTCGAGGTGCGCTGGGTGGACGGCCCGGACCGCCCGGCGCTGCTCGCAGCCGTGCCCGACGCGCATGCGCTGCTCGTCCGGTCCGCAACGACCGTCGACGCAGAGGTTCTCGCCGCCGCGACCAACCTGAAGATCGTCGGCCGCGCAGGTGTGGGTCTCGACAACGTCGACATCGCCGCTGCCACCGAGCGCGGCGTGATGGTCGTCAACGCTCCGACGTCCAACATCCACTCCGCCGCCGAGCACGCTGTCGCGCTGCTCCTCTCGACCGCGCGCCAGATCCCGGCCGCCGACCGCACGCTGCGCGAGAAGACCTGGAAGCGCTCGAGCTTCAACGGCACCGAAATCCTCGGCAAGACCGTCGGCGTCGTCGGCCTCGGCCGGATCGGTCAGCTCTTCGCGCAGCGCCTCGCCGCGTTCGAGACCGACATCATCGCGTACGACCCCTACCTGCCCGCAGCGCGTGCGGCACAGCTCGGGATCGAACTTGTCGACATCGACGAACTCGTCGCGCGGGCCGACTTCATCTCCGTGCACCTGCCCAAGACCAAGGAAACCGCCGGTCTGCTCAACGCGGAGCGTCTTGCCAAGACCAAGGACGGTGTGATCATCGTCAACGCCGCTCGCGGCGGTCTCATCGACGAAGGCGCACTGTACGACGCGCTCGTCTCCGGCAAGGTCCGCGCCGCGGGGCTCGACGTCTTCAACTCCGAGCCGTGCACCGATTCGCCGCTGTTCGATCTCGACAACGTGGTCGTCACCCCCCACCTCGGGGCATCCACCTCCGAGGCCCAGGACCGGGCGGGCACCGACGTCGCGAAGAGCGTGCTGCTCGCACTCGCCGGTGAGTTCGTGCCGGACGCCGTGAACGTCTCCGGTGGCCCGGTCGGCGAAGAGGTCGCGCCGTGGCTGGAACTGGTCCGCAAGCTCGGCCTGCTCGCCGGCACCCTCTCGCCCGAGGCAGTCCAGAACGTCCAGGTCGTCGCGAGCGGCGAACTCTCGTCCGAGAACGTCGAGATCCTCGGACTCGCTGCGCTGCGAGGCCTGTTCTCGGCCAGCAGCGACGAGCCCGTCACCTTCGTCAACGCACCGCAGCTCGCCGAGCAGCGCGGCGTGACCGTCGAGGTCGAGAAGGTCAGCGAGGCGCAGACCCACCGCAGTGCCGTCGAGGTGCGCGCCGTGGCCGCCGACGGTCACGTCACGCAGGTCGCGGGTGCGCTCACCGGCCTGCAGCAGGTCGAGAAGATCGTCAACATCAACGGACGCAGCTTCGACCTGCGTGCCGAGGGCCACAACTTCATCGTGCACTACCAGGATCGCCCGGGTGTCCTCGGAACACTCGGCACCGTTCTCGGTAACGCCGGTATCGACATCCAGGCCGCCGCACTGAGCCAGGATGCCGAAGGCCCGGGCGCGACCGTCATCCTGCGCGTGAACCGCGTCGTGGGTGACGCCGAGGTCGCGCAGATCGTCGAGCAGCTCGACGCACGCGTCGCGCAGGTCGACCTGTCCTGATCGTTTCCGGGGCGTCTACGGGCGCCCTCGGGCCCAGCATCGTCCGGTGGCCGCGACCGTCTCAGCACGGTCGCGGCCACCGTCGCACAGGAAGTGAGCACCAACCCATGAAACTCGCAGTCATCCCCGGTGACGGAATCGGTGTCGAGGTCACAGCCGAGGCGCTGAAGGTGTTGCGCGCCTTGGTCCCGGACCTCGAGACCACCGAATACGACCTCGGCGCAAAGCGATACAACGCCACCGGTGAACTGCTGCCGGACGCGGATCTCGAGGCGATCCGTGAACACGACGCAATCCTGCTCGGCGCCATCGGGGATCCGTCGGTCAAGCCCGGCGTGCTCGAGCGTGGCCTGTTGCTCAACATGCGGTTCGCTCTCGACCACCACGTGAACCTGCGTCCTTCGCGGCTGCATCCGGGTTCGGTGTCGCCGCTCGCGAAGAACCCCGACATCGACTTCGTGGTCGTGCGTGAAGGCACCGAGGGCCCGTACACGGGCAACGGCGGAGCGATCCGGGTCGGCACACCGCACGAGATCGCCACCGAGGTGTCGATCAACACCTGGTTCGGCGCGGAGCGCGTCGTGCGGTACGCGTTCGCGCTGGCGCAGACCCGTCGTAAGCACCTCACGCTCATCCACAAGACCAACGTGCTGTCGAACGCGGGCGCGATCTGGACCCGCGCGATCGAGACCGTGGGCCGCGAGTACCCCGACGTCGAGACCGCCTACTGCCACATCGACGCGGCGACGATCTACATGGTCGACGATCCGTCGCGGTTCGATGTGATCGTCACCGACAATCTGTTCGGCGACATCATCACGGACCTGGCGGGTGCGGTCACCGGCGGTATCGGTTTGGCGGCCAGCGGCAACATCGACGCCTCCGGCACGAATCCGTCGATGTTCGAACCGGTACACGGCTCGGCTCCCGACATCGCGGGCAAGGGCATCGCGGACCCGACGGCGGCGATCTTGTCGACTGCGTTGCTGCTGCGTCATCTCGGGCGCGACGAGGATGCCGCCCGCGTGGAGCAGGCCGTGGAAGCGGATCTCGCGTCGCGGGGATCGGGACCGATCGTCACGACCGAGGTCGGCGACCGTATCGCCGCAGCACTCTGACGCGGTGCTGGTTCCGGTTGCCTCGGTAGCCGGAACCAGCACGCCGGTCAGCTTTTCGGAATCACCGGTGCGGCGGCTGCCGGTGCGACCGCTGCGATCGCGAATGCCGCCGGGAACCCGACCACAGCGATGAGCGCGCCGAACACCGGCCCCACCGCAGCCGCCGCGACGAATTGCCCGGTGTTCTGGACGCCGAGCGCTCGTCCTCCCCAGTACGGCCCCGCGATCTCCGCAACGGCCGTGAACGCCAGCCCGTTCGGGGCCGAGGTCAGCACCGAGGCGACGAGCAGGACGACGACCGCTGCCACCGACCCGGACAGGGATGTCGCGGCCAGTGCGACCATCGCCAGGACCACCGATACGGCGACGAGTCGCATCGGACCCAGTCTGCTGCCCACCCGGTCGGACCAGCTCCCGGCGGCGACACGGCCGAGAGCGGCAAGGATCTGGGCCACCGTGATCAGCAGACCGGCACCGGTTTCGTCCCATGCTCGATCGGTGATCAGCCACACGAGTGAATAGGTCCACACGACGTACTGCGGCACCACCAGCAGGATCGAAGCCGCGTGGATGCGCGCGAGAGTCCACGAACTCCGGTACGGATTCGCGAGCATTCCCGTGCGTTGCGCCTCCGCCCGGTCGGGCCGGGGCGGGTCCAGGATCCCGAGCACGCATGCGAGTGCCGCGATCCCGCAGGCGAGCGCCGGAAAGGCCAGTGCCCAGGCGACGCCGTGGTGCGCGGCGACCGGGGGAATGACGAGTGCTCCCGCTGCGACGCCGAGCGGCACCGACATCTGACGAATTCCCATCGCCAGTCCGCGTTGGCGGGGCGCGAACCACCCGACGACGACGCGCCCGCTCGCGGCGTTCGCGCTGACGGCGCCGGCGCCGGCGAGCACGAGCAGTATGCCCAGCGCGGGAATCGAGGTGGTGAGCGTAGCTGCGGCCGTTGCCGCCGATGCGAGTCCGAGTCCGGCCGTCAACGCGAACCGCTCGCCGAATCGATCCGAGATCGCGCCCCACATGACGAGAGTGAAGACGCCGCCGAACAGCGGTGCGCCCGCAAGGGTTCCGGCCTGCGCGAGCGAGAGGCCCGCCTCGGTATGGAGCGAGGGGATGAGGAACGCCACTCCGTTGACGATCGTGGCTTGCGCCGCCTGTGCCAGCACGCCGACGGCCAGGATGAGCCAGCGCCGTGCCCCGATTTCTCCCGCGTCCATCGTTTCCCACTATCTAGGATAATCATCCCGTATCTTGAAATTGTGGGCTCACTTTATACGGCCGCCGACGCCGCGTCGATCGGAGGTGGCGACCGCCCCGTTAGACTTCCCGCATGCGCCTTGGTCGAATTGCCAGTCCGGACGGTGTCGCTTTCGTCAGCATCGAGGGGGAGGGGGATTCCGCGACCGCGAAGGAGATCGCCGAGCATCCCTTCGGTACACCCACCTTCACCGGGCGTAGCTGGCCGCTCGCCGATGTCCGGTTGCTCGCTCCCATCCTCGCCAGCAAGGTGATTGCCGTCGGCCGCAATTACGCTGCGCACGCCGCGGAATCGGGGAACGAGGTACCCGAGGAGCCGGTGATCTTCCTCAAGCCGAACACCTCGATCGTCGGGCCGGGTGCCCCGATCGTCATTCCTCGCAATGCTTCTGTCGTGCACCACGAGGCCGAGCTGGCCGTCGTGATCGGCAGGCCGTGCAAGGACGTACCGGCGGCGAAGGCGCGTGAGGCGATCCTCGGATACACCGTCGCGAACGACGTCTCGGCCCGCGACCACCAGGCGGCCGACGGACAGTGGACGCGAGCCAAGGGGCACGACACGTTCTGCCCGCTGGGGCCGTGGATCGAGACCGACCTCGACCCCTCGGATCTCGAGATCACGGCGGAGGTCGACGGGCAGCAGCGTCAGCGGAGCCGGACTTCTCTGATGGTCCACGACATTCCGAAGCTCATCGAATGGGTGTCGGCGGTCATGACCCTGCTTCCGGGCGACGTCATTCTCACCGGCACCCCCGAGGGTGTCGGACCGATCGTCCCGGGCGACACCGTTTCCGTCACCGTCGAGAAGATCGGAACACTGACCAATCCGGTCGTCGCCAAGGGTGCCTGACCGGGCGGTCTCCGCTTCCCGGGCGGCGGTCAGGGGATAGCCTGGGAGGGTCTCCCCGTCGATCCTCAACCCTGAGCGAGTCATGACCAGCAGCGAAGTACGTGTCCGTTTCTGTCCGTCCCCGACCGGAACCCCGCACGTGGGTCTCGTGCGTACCGCCCTGTTCAACTGGGCCTTCGCGCGTCACCACGGCGGCACGTTCGTGTTCCGCATCGAAGACACCGACGCTGCCCGGGACAGCGAGGAGTCGTACCAGGCGATCCTCGACGCGTTGCGCTGGCTGGGCCTCGAATGGGACGAGGGCCCGGAGGTCGGCGGACCGTACAAGCCGTACCGCCAGTCGGAGCGTCGTGGACTCCACATCGGCGTCGTGGAGAAACTGCTCGAGGCCGGCGAGGCCTACGAGTCGTTCTCGACCGCGGAGGAAGTCGAGGAGCGCCACAAGGCGGCGGGACGCGACCCCAAGCTCGGCTACGACAATTACGATCGCGACCTGACACCCGAGCAGCGGCAGGCTTTCCTCGACGAGGGACGCAAGGCTGTCGTGCGGCTGCGGATGCCCGACGAGGACCTCACATGGCACGATCTCGTCCGCGGTGAGACGACGTTCAAGGCAGGCAGCGTTCCCGATTTCGCGCTCACCCGCGGTAACGGCATCCCGCTGTACACGCTCGTCAATCCCGTGGACGACGCGCTCATGAAGATCACCCACGTTCTGCGCGGCGAAGACCTGTTGTCGTCCACGCCTCGTCAGCTCGCCCTGTACGCCGCGCTGCAGCGCATCGGGGTAGCCGACTTCACGCCCGAGTTCGGGCACCTTCCGTTCGTCATGGGCCAGGGAAACAAGAAGCTCTCCAAGCGCGATCCCGAGTCCAACCTCTTCCTCCATCGCGACCGCGGTTTCATCCCGGAGGGATTGCTGAACTACCTCGCGCTGCTCGGCTGGGGACTGGCCGACGACCGCGACATCTTCTCTCTCGACGAGATGGTCGCGGCCTTCGATATCGGCAAGGTCAATTCGAACCCGGCGCGGTTCGACCAGAAGAAGGCCGACGCGATCAATGCCGAGCACATCCGGATGCTCGAGCCGGCGGACTTCTCGAACCGTCTGAAGTCGTTCCTCGTCGAGCACGGTCATCTCGCGGCCGACGTGGACGACACGGTGTTCAGGAAGGCCGCCGATCTCGTCCAGACGCGCATCGTGGTGCTCTCCGACGCGTGGGATCTGCTGAAGTTCCTCTTCGTCGACGAATCGGACTTCGTTCTGGACGAGGCGGCTGCCGCGAAGAACCTCAAGGAGGAGGCGGCACCGGTCCTCGACGCCGCGCTCACCGCGTTGGACGGTCTGGGCGACTGGTCCACCGAGGCGATCGAGGAGGCCCTCAAAACGGCCCTCATCGACGATCTCGGACTCAAGCCGCGCAAGGCGTTCGCGCCCGTGCGGGTGGCCGTCACGGGCTCGCACATCAGCCCGCCGCTCTACGAGTCGATGGAGTTGCTCGGACGCGAGCGCACCCTGGACCGCATGCGCGCGGCTCGGGCCGTCGTCGGCTGATCGGCGCCACCACCGATCGGCCGGCACTGACGGGCGCCCCCGTAGCTTCCGCTACGGGGGCGCTTCCGGTTCGAGGCCGATTTACCTACTTTGACCAGGCGATTTGTAGTTGTGCACGGTGATGGTGCTAATCTTTCTCTCGGTTCGGGAACGGAGGCCGGAGCGCAGTGCGCAGGCCGAAGGGACAGTCCATTGGGGTATGGTGTAATTGGCAACACAGCTGATTCTGGTTCAGCCATTCTAGGTTCGAGTCCTGGTACCCCAGCTGCGATGTGGTGGTTTGCCCGCCACGTCTCGGCCAGCTAAGCTGGCTGAGCTTCCCCCGGGAAGCGTAACGAGAAGAAGTTCTCAGGCCCCCGTCGTCTAGCGGCCTAGGACGCCGCCCTCTCACGGCGGTAGCGTGGGTTCGAATCCCATCGGGGGTAC
>NZ_JABAFB010000019.1:0-36177 GCF_012843405.1 Rhodococcus sp. BL-253-APC-6A1W | reverse complement strand
GCCCTGTGATGCTCCAGTGCGGCGTTGACGCACTCGACAATCGAGTGGAGTTCGGTGTCTGGGGAGGCATGACCGAGTGCCAGCGCCGAGCACTTCTCAAGCAGCACCCCGAGGTCGAATCCTGGGCAGATTTCTTCGCAGCGCAGCGTCACCACCAGAACGCGGTCTGACACCGCCCACCCGCAGAGGTTCAGGCCTCGCGGGTGAGCTGGTCGGCCACGGCCCTCAGCGCCTCGAGGTCCGACACCTCGAACGGCAACGAGGGCACGCCCACCACGGGCACGCGCGGGTTCGCGGCGGTGAAACTCCGCAGCAGACGTAGTTCCCGCTTGGCTGTGACTGCGCGGTGCGCGTGGATACGCAGGACGGCTTCGGCAGCCTCCGCGTCGTCACCGCCCTGCTCGGCAAGCGCGTCGGCCGCGGTCAGCGCATGGTCCGGGGGCATCTTCGACAGGGTCGGATGCGTTCGGTTGAGCACCAGGCCCGCGAGCGGCATCCGGTCCTCACCGAGCCGCTCGACGAAGTAGGAGGCCTCCCGGAGCGCGTCCGGTTCGGCGGACGCCACCACCATGAAGTGGGTGCCGGGCTGCTGGAGCAGCTGATAGGTCCGGTTGGCGCGCTCGCGGAACCCTCCGAACATGGAATCGAGCGACTGCACGAACGCGGACGCGTCCGACAGCATCTGGCTGCCCACGATCGTCGACACGGCCTTGAGAGCGATGCCCATCGCTCCGGTGACCAGACGCCCGATGCCCCGGCCGGGAGCGGTGAAGATCCGGATCATCCGGCCGTCGAGGAACGCGCCGAGCCGTTGCGGAGCGTCGAGGAAGTCGAGCGCATTCCGGGACGGCGGTGTGTCGACGACGATCAGATCCCACTCGTCGCTCTGCGCGAGCTGTCCGAGCTTCTCCATCGCCATGTACTCCTGCGTACCGGAGAACGACGACGCGACGGTCTGATAGAAGGGATTGTCCAGAATCTGCTGGGCTTTGTCGGGCGTGGAATGCTCGAGGACCATGTCGTCGAACGTGCGACGCATGTTGAGCATCATCGCGTGCAATTCGCCGGTGGATCCGGCCGGGAGTTCCACCTTCTGCGGCGAATTGTCGAGACTCTGCACCCCGAGGGCCTGCGCGAGCCGACGCGCCGGGTCGATCGTCAGGACCACCACGCTGCGGCCCTTCTCGGCAGCGCGCAACGCCAGCGCGGCAGCAGTGGTGGTTTTCCCGACGCCTCCGGATCCGCAGCACACGATCACCCGCGACGACGGATCGGCCAGGATTCCGCCGACATCGAGCGGAGTGGCGACGCGCGCCTTCCCGGTCATCGGACGCCCTGCTCGGTCAGTGCCTGGGCAAGCTCGTACAAGCCGCCGAGGTCGATGCCGTCGGCCATGGAGGGCAAGGACATGCGCGCCACCTTCACGTCGTCGAGTTGAGCGGCGCTGACCTGCTGTGCCTGCAAGGTTGCAGCGTGCTCGATGGCTTCGGTGAGCAGCCCGGCAAAATCTTCGTCGGAGAGCTTCACCCCGACCCGGCCGAACGCGGCGCGGATCGATTCTCCGGGTACCCGCCCGCCGGCAAATTCATCGACGAGATTTTCGGGCAGATGTTCGGGCGCGGTGCGGTTGACGATCACGGTGCCCAGGCGCAGATCTGCTGCCTGCAATTCCTCGACCGCGTCCGCGGTTTCCTGAACGGGTAGCGCCTCGAGCAGAGTGACAAGGTGCACGACCGTCTCGTCGGAGTGCAGCAGTCGCACCACGCCTTCGCTCTGCGACCGGATCGGGCCGGACTTCGCGAGGTCCGCCATGGCCTTGGTGACGTCCAGGAAACTGCTGATTCGTCCCGTGGGCGGCGCGTCGACCACCACCGCGTCGTACACGCGGCGTCCCGACGCGTCGGTGCGCACCACGGTTTCCTTGATCTTGCCGGTGAGAATCACGTCACGCAGACCCGGTGCGAGGGTGGTCGCGAACTCGACGGCACCGATCCGCCTCATCGCACGGCCCGCGAACCCCAGGTTGTAGAACATGTCGAGGTATTCGAGGAACGCCGCCTCGATGTCGATGGCGAGCGCGGAGACGACTCCGCCGCCCTCGGCGGAGGCGATCTTCGTCTCTACCGGCGGTAACGGCGGAACGTCGAACAACTGCGCGATTCCCTGCCGGCCTTCCGTCTCGACGAGCAGGACCTTGCGGCCGCCCGCGGCGAGCGCAAGCGCGAGCGCTCCCGCGACCGTCGATTTGCCGGTACCGCCCTTGCCGGACACGAAGTGCAGTCGCGCCTGTGCGGCGCCGGCCGGCCACTCGCCGGAATGAGATGTCGGTGTTGCCACGACCACGAGCCTATAAGTCGTGCGCTCGTTAAGGCGGCGGATAGGGTCATGACATGAGTGAAACGACTACGTGGGAGTACGCGACCGTGCCCCTGCTCACACACGCGACCAAGCAGATTCTCGATACCTGGGGTTCCGACGGGTGGGAACTCGTCACCGTCCTGCAGGGACCCACCGGCGAACAGCACGTTGCCTACCTCAAGCGTCCGAAGGGCTGACGCGGTGGCGCAACAGTGGTCCGCACGCCTCGCCGAGTTGGGGCTCAGCTTGCCGCCGATCGCCAAGCCGGTGGCGGCGTATGTGCCCGCCGTCCGTTCCGGTGACATCGTCTACACCTCGGGCCAGCTGCCGCTCGTCGACGGCACCCTCACCCACACCGGCAAGGTCGGCGCCGAGGTCTCGCCCGAGGACGCGAAGCAGGCGGCACGTACCGCCGCGCTCAACGCGCTGGCGGCCATCGATGGACTCGTCGGCCTGAACAACATCGCCAGCATCGTGAAGGTGGTGGGATTCGTGGCCTCGGCCGAGGGTTTCACCGGCCAGCCCGGCGTGATCAACGGCGCGTCGGAATTCCTCGGTGAGGTGTTCGGTGCCGTCGGTGCGCACGCCCGCTCCGCCGTGGGCGTCGCGGAACTGCCGCTCGGGGCTCCCGTCGAGGTCGAACTCATCGTCGAGGTGCGCTGACCTCGGCGGTGACCCGATCTACGGGGGTCGTGGCCCGGGACATCGATCCGCGGCCCTCGTAGAGTGGGATCGACCACGACGTCCCTGTCAGGAAAGGCAAGAACATGGCGCTGGTCCACCCCGCGTACGGCCGGTTGCGGCAGATCACGGAGAACGCTGCCGTGGTTCTGGCAGAGAACCCCTCGGTCATGTCCTTGGAGGGCACCAACACGTGGATCCTCCGTGCGCCCGGGGCAGACGAGTGCGTCGTGGTGGATCCGGGCCCGCTCGACGAAGCGCATCTCGCGCGCGTCGCGCAGGTTCCTGTCGCCGCGACACTCATCAGTCACCGGCACTTCGACCACACCGAAGGTGCGGGCCGGTTCGCCGAACTCGCCAACTGCCCCGTGCATGCGTCGTCGGCCGATCACCGGCACGGCGGCGGGAACGAACTTTCCGACGGTGACGTCGTCGAAGCCGCCGGGCTTCGCATTCGCGTACTCGCGACACCGGGCCATACCGCGGATTCGCTGTCCTTCGTCGTGGAGGACGACAACAGTGTCCTGACCGCGGACACCATCCTCGGACGCGGCACCACGGTGCTCGACGACACCGACGGCGATCTCGGCGACTATCTCCGCTCGCTGCGTGCACTGATCGGCTTGGGGCCGGGTTACACGGTGTTGCCCGGGCACGGCCCCGAACTGGACGACCTGGAGACGATCGCGCGGGACTACCTCGCCCATCGTGAGCAGCGCCTCGAACAGGTGCGTGGCGCGGTGCGCACCCTCGGTGAGGACGCGACAGCGCGCCTCGTCGTCGAGCACGTGTATGCGGATGTCGACCGGTCGTTGTGGGACGCGGCGGAGAAGTCGGTGAACGTGCAACTCGAATACCTGAGGAGCTTCGCCTGACGGCGATACCTCATAACCCGTAAATGAGCGAGCCCGGGACGCGTGTCGCGTCCCGGGCTCGCCCGTGTGTCGTGATGCCGCGTGTCAGCGGGCGCGACGCGCCAGACGCTCCGAGTCGGAGATCAGGACGCTCTTGCCTTCGAGGCGCAGCCAGCCGCGGTGCGCGAAGTCGGCGAGAGCCTTGTTCACGGTCTCGCGCGACGCACCGACGAGCTGGGCGATCTCTTCCTGCGTCAGGTCGTGCGTGACGCGCAGAGCGCCCGCCTCCTGCGTGCCGAAACGCTGCGCGAGCTGCAGCAGAGCCTTGGCGACGCGACCGGGAACATCGGTGAAGATGAGGTCGGCGAGGCTGTTGTTCGTGCGGCGGAGCCGGCGGGCCAGCACGCGGAGCAGCTGCTCGGCGATCTCGGGACGCTGGTCGATCCACGCCTTGAGTGCCTCGCGGTCCATGCTCACGGCACGCACCTCGGTGACGGTCGTCGCGGTGGACGTACGGGGGCCCGGGTCGAAGATGGACAACTCGCCGAACATGTCGGACGGGCCCATGATGGTCAGCAGGTTCTCGCGACCGTCGGGCGAACGCCGACCGAGCTTCACCTTGCCGGAGACGATGATGTACAGGCGGTCGCCGGGCTCACCTTCGTTGAAGATGACATGGCCACGGGGAAAATCGACCGGCTGAAGCTCTTTGACCAGCGCCGCAACCGCAGAGGGCTCGACTCCTTGGAAGATGCCTGCTCTGGCCAGGACCTCGTCCACGTGCGCTCCTTTTGGGAAATGAAAAAACGTTGTCTTGCTGCTGTGTCGGCACGTCTACGGGCATCCGACGGAGGTCACCTGTCAGGCGTACGACTCCCCAGTCTACTGTGCCGAGGTCAGGCGTGAGTGACCGACACCACGGATCGGGTGTTTTGCTTCCGAAAACCTTCTCGCAGGCTACCGGCGAGTATGTGGGTCAGCTGGCGCGACGCGTCCCCAGACCGTGATGTGAGGTGCTGCCGTCCGACTCGGTCGACCCCCGGCGCCGACGGCGGTGGAACCGGGCGAGAGCCCCGGGGAAACCTTCGCGAGCGAGCGCGGCGACATCACCCTGGTCGGCTTGGTCGAGGAATTCCTCGACCTCGTCCTCACGGACGGAAAGACGACTCAGGCGGGACTCGACACGCTCCATGGCGAGTGCGAACAGCGTCAGCAGCACTGGGAAAAGCACCACAGCGAGAGCTTGCATACCGGGAAGTAAACACGGGTTAGGTCTCAGATGAGACACGGGGGCGGATTGATGCGGAGGGGTTTACGTACAGTGGTCCAGGTGCATGCGACCCCGTCCGAGAGCTCCGATCAGGCTCCCCGTGGTGACTCGGGCGCGGCCCCCCGCTCCGAATCCCGGCTCGCGCTGGTGCGCCGCGCGCGACGGATGAATCGGCGGCTCGCCGAGGCTTTTCCCCATGTGTACTGCGAACTCGATTTCACGACGCCGCTCGAACTGGCGGTCGCGACGATCCTGTCCGCTCAGTGCACGGACGTGCGCGTCAACCAGGTGACTCCCGCGTTGTTCGCCCGGTACCCCGATGCCCGCGCCTACGCCGAAGCGGACCGGACGGAGCTCGAAGAGTTCATCCGATCCACCGGCTTCTTCCGCAACAAGGCGAACGCACTCATCGGTCTGGGCCAGGCTCTGCTCGAGCAGTACGACGGCGAGGTGCCGGCTCGGCTCGACGACCTCGTGAAGCTGCCCGGCATCGGGCGCAAGACCGCGAACGTCATTCTCGGCAACGCCTTCGATGTGCCGGGAATCACCGTCGATACGCACTTCGCTCGGCTCGTCGGACGCTGGAAGTGGACCACGGAAACCGACCCCGTGAAGATCGAGCACGCCGTCGGAACGCTCATCGAACGCAAGGAGTGGACGCTGCTGTCCCACCGGGTGATCTTCCACGGCCGTCGGGTCTGCCACGCGCGCAAACCCGCCTGCGGAGTGTGCGTGCTCGCCAAGGATTGCCCGTCCTACGGGATCGGACCCACCGACCCGCCGACCGCCGCCGCGCTGGTGAAGGGACCGGAGACCGAGCATCTGCTCGAGCTGGCCGGTAGGTGACGCCGGTGCACCCTTCCTCAGCAGGCCGTTGGAGCCTGGCAGCACTGGTCGTCGTGATCGCCTTGATCGTCGCCATCTGGCCGCGCGGCAACGATGACGCACCGGCTCCCTCGGCGACCGGCGCTGCGACCTCGGCCGCACCCGTCGACCGGCGAGCGCAGGACAACCCGCAGGCTCTCGCGCCCCTCCGGGAAACCGCCGCTCTGGATCCCTGCCCGTCGGCAGCGGGAACGCCTGCAGCGGGAGCGTCTGCGGACAGCCCGCTCGCGGGGTTGACGTTCGAATGCGTCGGCGACGGTTCCACGGTGGACCTGGCCGCCGCACTCGCGGGCAAGCCGGCTGTGGTGAATCTGTGGGCGTGGTGGTGCGGCCCGTGCGCCGAAGAACTGCCCGTGCTCGAGGAGTTCGCCGAACGAGCCGGAGATGCGGTGACCGTGGTGACGGTGCATACCGATCCCAACGAGGCCAATGCGCTGAGCAAGCTGACGGACTACGACGTGCATCTGCCCGGAGTGCAGGACGGCTCCGGACGAGTCCAGGCCGCGGTCGGAGCCCCGGCGGTGCTGCCGGTGACGATCCTGCTGCGAGCCGACGGCTCGGTGGCCAAAGTGCTGCCTCAGCCCTTCCGCTCCGCCGACGAGGTCGCCGCCGTGGTCGACGAATACCTGGGGGTGGCGGTATGACGCCGTACTGGTTGCGGAAGGTCACGACCCTCGAGCCGAAGGACCCGCACGACGACAATCCGATCATCAACCGGCGCGCGCCCTCCGGGCTCCCGGTCCGGCAAGCGGCGGTCCTGGTGTTGTTCGGTGGTTCGCCGACGCCTGACCCGCTCGCCCGTGGCGGCCTGCCGGCCGACGCGGATGTGCTGCTCACCCAGCGTGCGGCGACCCTGCGCCAGCACAGCGGACAGGTCGCGTTTCCCGGTGGCGCCGCCGATCCCGACGACGAGGGTCCCGAACACACCGCTCTGCGCGAAGCGCAGGAGGAAACGGGCCTGGACCCCGCCGGGGTACGTCCGCTCGCTGTGCTCCCCGAACTGTTCATCCCGCCCTCGGGCTTCGACGTGACACCCGTGATCGCGTACTGGGAGCGTCCGAGCCCCGTCGGTGTGGTCAATCCCGCCGAGGCTTCTCGCGTGGTGCGCGTGTCGCTGCACGACTTGCTCGACCCGCGGAACCGCTTCCAGGTACGGCACGCCCTCGGGTATCGCGGACCGGCCTTCCGGGTCGAAGGGATGCTCGTGTGGGGTTTCACCGCGGGAGTGCTCGCAGGCCTGTTCGCCGTCTCCGGATGGGAAATCGAATGGGATCACCACGACATTCGTGACCTCGATGTCGTACTCGCCGAAATGGAGACCGAGGTGGTCGAACCGTGACCGGATCCGGCTGGCTCGACCTGATCATCGTGCTGATCGTCGTCATCGCGGCATCGTCGGGACTGAGGCAGGGCGCGGTTGCGTCGGCCCTCGCGTTCCTGGGTGTACTGCTCGGTGCGATCGCCGGCATTCTCATCGCGCCGCACGTGCTCGTGCACGTCGAAGAGGGGCGAATGCGGATCCTGGCGGGGATCGCGTTGATCGTGGTGCTCGTCGTGATCGGCGAGGTGGCCGGGATGGTGCTCGGCCGGGCTGCCCGCAGTGGCATCCACAGCCCCGGCGTCCGGGCGGTCGACAGCGTCGTGGGCGCGGGTCTGCAGGCCGTCGCCGTGCTCGTCGCCGCCTGGCTTCTCGCCATTCCGCTGACGGCCACCACTCAGCCCGTGGTGTCCGCAGCGGTGCGGGGTTCTCATGTCCTCGGCACCGTCGACGAATTCGCTCCCGAGTGGATGCGGGCGATACCCAACGAATTCTCGGCTCTGCTCGACACGTCCGGGCTACCCGAGGTGATCGGACCGTTCGGCAGGACCCCGATCGCCGAGGTCGCGATCCCCGACGCTTCGTTGCTCGACAGCCCGGTGGCGGCAGATCTCCATCCGAGCGTGCTCCGCATCAACGGACTCGCGCCGAGTTGCCAGAAGGCACTCGAAGGGTCCGGCTTCGTCGTGGCGCCGGAACGGGTCATGACGAACGCGCACGTCGTGGCGGGCACTGCCGCCGTGACCGTCGACACCGAACAGGGCGCACTCGACGCCTCCGTGGTGCTGTTCGACCCGGCCGTGGACGTCGCGATCCTGTCGGTGCCCGGGCTCACGGCCCCACCGCTGGCATTCGCCCCCGTGCCCGCGGACTCGGGTGAGAACGCGATCGTCCTCGGCTATCCGGGTGGCGGGCCGTATACGGCGAGCGCCGCACGGGTCCGCGAAACGCTGGATCTGCAGGGACCCGACATCTACCGCAGCGGAACGGTCGAACGCGAGGTCTACACCGTGCGCGGTCTGATCCAGCAGGGCAACTCCGGTGGACCACTCGTCGACGCGCAGGGTCTCGTCCTCGGCATGGTGTTCGGCGCGGCCATCGACGACTCCGATACGGGATTCGTGCTCACGGCCGGGGAGATCAGCCGTCAACTCGCACTGGCCGGATCGGTGTTCGAACCCGTGGAAACCGGCGTCTGCATCGTCTGACGCCGGCGCCCGGACCGTGCGGTTGTCCGTCGGAGTCAGAGACCCCGCACGAAGCCGAGTAATTGCGACGTCACGACATCGGGCTTCTCCTGATGCGCGTAATGACCCGCGCCGTCGACGAACTTCAGGACGCGTCCGGGCGCGTGACGCTTGCACCGGCGCAGCGTCGCGGCCAGTACGTACGGATCGAGCACGCCGTGCAACTGGAGGACGGGCAGCGAGAGGGTGACGTCCATCGCCTTCATGAAACGTCGCCCGTCGGGCCGCCACTGGCTCCGGAACGCCCACCGCTGGTATTCCAGCGTGCAGTGCGCGACCCCCGGGATACGGATTGCCGAGCGGAGACGCTCGACGACGTCGGAGAATTCCGGCGTGGCCTGCCACTCCGGTCCCGAACGCAGGCGCGCGAGCCGTTCGATCTCGCGACTCTCGTCGCGAACCAGCCGACGTTCGGGCCGCCACGGCACCTGATACGACAGGAACGTCGGCAGGAGTGCTTTTCGCTGCGCCTTGTCGCGCAGTGCCCCGTCGCGCAGAGAGATCGGGTGGGGTGAATCGACGACGGCGATGGCACGCACGAGCCGAGGATGCAGAACCGCCGTCGCCCAGCAGACCAGCCCGCCGTCGGCGTGCCCGACGAGGATCGCCTCGCTGTGCCCGAGCGCGCGGACGAGACCCGCGATGTCGTTGGACAGGGTCCAGCCGTCGTATCCGCGCGGGGGCTTGTCCGAATCGCCGTAGCCGCGCAGGTCCACCGACACGGCTCGGTAGCCCGACTCGGCGAAGGCGGTGAGCTGGTGACGCCAGGACCACCACAGGTCCGCGAAACCGTGCACGAAGAGTACGAGCGGGGTGTCCGGATCGTGCGGGCCGGTTTCGACCGCGTGGAACCGGATGCCGTTCGCGTGGATGTCACGATGCGTCCACGGCCCGGGATAGCGGGCCGTGGACGGGTCGGGTGGAGCCACCTCTATATCGCTCGGCGCATCAGCGCGCTGCGTGATGACGACCGGCGGGAGCCTGGTCGTCCTGGTGGTTCGGCAGGACCGACTTCGTCTGCTTGAGCGAGTCGATCGTCTTGCTCGGTGCGCGCACCTTGCGTACGCGCATATATCCGATCAACGCGAGGAGCGCGGTCACCACGACCATGATCAGGAAGACGATGAGGAAGGCGAGCCAGCGCGGAACCCAGACGTCGAGGAGTTCGGCGAGGAAGAAGAAAAAGAAGAAGGAGCTGAAGGTGAGGACGGCGAGCGCCAGGACGAAGAAGAGGCTGCCTTGCAGGCCCTTCTTGACCTCACCGGTCACTTCCGCCTTCGCGAGCTGCACTTCGGCGCGGAAGAGCGTCGACACCTGAGTGGCTACGTCACGGACAAGATCACCGACGCTGGCATCCCGCGGCGTCGGAGCGTCCACCTTCGTCAGCGGAATGCCCGAGATACTCGTCGGCACACCGTCCCCGGGACGGTTCCCGTTCGTCACGCTCACTAGTCGACCCCTTTGGTTGGTTCGTTCCGCTTGCGGTGGGCTCGCCCACGCCGTAACAGTAGCGCCGAACCGAGTATCGACGCGATCAACGAGGTAACCAGGACGGCGGCTTTGGCGATCTCGGCGGCGGCGCCACCGTCGACACCCCCGAGCGAAAGTTCCGCGATGAGCAGGCTGACGGTGAACCCGATCGCGCCGAGCACCGCCAGCGCGAACAGATCTCCCCACATCAGACCGGTCGGGCGGGTCGCGATACCCACCCGGATCGCGAGCCAGGCGCTGCTGAAGATTCCCACCGTTTTGCCGATGAGCAGACCGAGGACGATGGCAAGACCGACCGGGTCGGTGAAGACGTTGCCGATCATCTCCGCGCCGAGAGGCACCCCGGAGGCGAAGAGCGCGAAGACGGGCACGCAGAATCCTGCCGACCAGGGTTGGATCCGGTGCTCGAGACGCTCGGAGGGTGCGTAGTCCTCGCCGGGGTCGGTGCGGACGCGTGTGAGCAGACCCAGAACGACTCCGGCGACCGTCGCGTGGATCCCGGCTTGGTGCATGGCGTACCAGGTGAGCAGCGCGAGCGGCACGTACAGCCATGCCGTGGTGATGCGGCGCTGCTGGGCAACCCAGTACGCTGCGGCGAGGACCACGGTCGCCACCAGCCACATCAACGCGAGTCCCGAGGTGAACAGCACCGCGATCAGCGCGATACCGATCAGGTCGTCGACCACCGCGAGACTGAGCAGGAAGACTCGTGCACTGGTCGGTATGCGAGAACCGGTGAGAGCCAGGACGCCCAGTGCGAAGGCGATGTCGGTCGCGACGGGAATCGCCCAGCCGCGATCCATTCCGGGCGTGCCCCAGCCGACGGTCGCGGCAATGACAGCGGGCAGGACGACGCCTCCGCACGCCGCGATCACCGGGAGCAGGGCTTTCTTGCGGTCTGCGAGTTCGCCGACCACGAGTTCGCGTTTGAGTTCGAGTCCGGCGACGAAGAAGAACACCGCCAGAAGCCCGTCCTTGGCCCACGTCCCCAGCGACAGGTGCAGGTGCAGCGACTCCGGACCGATCTGGAAGTCGCGCAGGGCGGTGTAGGAGTCGCCGAGGGGGGAATTGACCCAGATCAGGGCCAGCGCGGCGGCAAGAAGGAGAAGGGATCCGCCCACGGTTTCGGTACGGAGGAAACGGGCGAGCGAGGTGCTCCAGGCGGGGTTGGACAACGGGCGGCTTTCGGTTCGGCGGATTCCGGTAGGGTCGAGCGCTCGCCGACCAGACTTCCCGGCACACCGTCGAAAATTGTAGACCCGCCGGAGCGCCCGCCCCTGAGTGACCGATCGGGCGCGACCGCAAACCCGCGCTGCCCGGAGACGAGTGCGGCCCCTCCCGGGACACGAAGTCCGGAAGGGGCCGCACCCTTTGTGGAGCTACTTGCCCCGGATTGCGTCGAACACCGCGGGATCGACGAGGGTCGAGGTGTCACCGAGTTCGCGGCCTTCGGCCACGTCGCGCAGCAACCGTCGCATGATCTTGCCGGAACGGGTTTTCGGCAGTTCCGGTACGACCGTGATCTGACGCGGCTTCGCGATCGGGGAGATCTCCACCGCCACGTGCTCGCGGAGTTCCTTGATCAGCGCGTCACCGGTGTTCTCCACGTTCTCCCGCAGAATCACGAAGGCGACGATGCCCTGACCGGTGGTCTCGTCGGCCGCGCCCACGACGGCGGCTTCGGCGACGGTCTGGTGGCTCACCAGCGCCGACTCCACCTCGGAGGTCGAGATGCGGTGGCCGGAGACGTTCATGACGTCGTCGACACGGCCGAGCACCCAGAGGTCCCCGTCCTCGTCGTAGCGCGCACCGTCGCCGGCGAAGTACCAACCCTGGTCTTCGTAGCGTGACCAGTACGTTTCGCGGTACCGCTGCGGATCACCCCAGATGCCGCGCAACATGGCCGGCCACGGCTGGTCGAGTACCAGGTAGCCGTTCCCTCCGGGACCGAGCGGACGGGCTTCGTCGTCGACGATCTTCGCGGAGATGCCCGGCAGCGGCGCCATCGCCGAGCCCGGCTTGGTCGCGGTGATCCCGGGCAGCGGGGAAATCATGATCGCACCCGTCTCGGTCTGCCACCACGTGTCGACGATCGGAGCCTTGCCCCCGCCGATGACGTCGCGATACCAGCGCCACGCCTCGGGGTTGATCGGCTCGCCGACACTGCCGAGCACGCGGATCGACGAGAGATCGTGCGCGTCGGGGATCGCCCGTCCCCACTTCATGAAGGTGCGGATCAGCGTGGGAGCGGTGTAGTAGATGCTCACCCCGTACTTCTCGATGATCTCGAAGTGCCGGTGCTGGGTCGGTGAGTTCGGGGTGCCTTCGTAGACGACCTGCGTCACGCCGTTCGACAGCGGTCCGTACACGATGTAGGTGTGTCCGGTGACCCAGCCGATATCGGCGGTGCACCAGTACACGTCCTCGCCCGCTTTGTGGTCGAACACGTTGTGGTGGGTGTACGACGCCTGCGTGAGGTAGCCACCCGACGTGTGGATGATTCCCTTCGGCTTACCCGTGGTGCCGGAGGTGTAGAGGATGAACAGCGGGTGCTCGGCGTCGAACGGCTGCGCCTCGTGCTCGGGCGATGCCTGCTCGACGGTGTCGTGCCACCACAGGTCCCGGCCCTCGGTCCACTCGACGTCGATGCCGGTGCGCCGAACCACGAGAACGTGCTCGATCGACGCGGCACCGGCGGTCGCCTCGTCGGCCGACGCCTTGAGCGGCGCGGCGGCGCCGCGGCGCCACTGACCGTCCACGGTGACCAGAAGCTTCGCCTCGGCATCGTCGATACGTGAGCGGAGCGCCGTCGCGGAGAAACCTGCGAACACCACGGAGTGCGTCAGGCCCAGACGAGCGCAGGCGAGCATCGTGACGATCGCCTCGGGAATCATCGGCATGTAGATGGCAACGCGATCGCCGGCCACCAGGCCCAGTTCCGTGAAGGTGTTCGCGGCGCGGGAGACCTCCGCCAGCAGGTCGTTGTACGTCAGTGCTCGCGTGTCGCCGGGTTCACCTTCGAAATGAATGGCGACGCGGTCACCGTTGCCGGCGAGTACGTGCCGGTCCACGCAGTTGTAGGCGACGTTCAGTTGCCCGCCGACGAACCACTTCGCGAACGGTGCGTCCGACCAGTCCAGCACCTCGGTCCACGGGGAGGCCCACTCGAGTCGTTCGGCCTGGGTCGCCCAGAATCCGAGGCGATCGGCGTCGGCAGCAGCCTGCAACTCCGGACCGGCGTTGGCGGTGGCTGTGAACTCGGCACTCGGAGGAAAGGCCTGCTGTTCGTGGTCCGGAGCTGCGCTCGTCATGATGCGGGGCACCTTTCGGGTCGTCTATCGTCGGGCTCCTGAGAGCGTAATCATCTGTGACGCGCGTCGCACCGTTGCGCCTGTATATGGTCACGCCACAGTCGCCCATCGGTCGGTTTCGAGCGACGGGTGGTCTGAGGCGCGGACGAGTGGTGTGGTGCGGTGCGTACGCCCGGTCCCACCGGCGGTCGCCGGGAACACCGGCGGTACCGTCGGAGACTGTGACCGACCCGCTTGCACCGCTCCTCGACCTCCCCGGCGTGCGCGACGCCGCCGACCGTGCGCGCGACGCGCTCGCGGAGGTCCATCGCCATCGCACGAACCGGCGGGGCTGGGCGAACACCGCAGCCGAGGCGTCGGTGCGCGCGGCACGAGCCTCTGCCGCGATCGACGGTGGGTCGATGGAGCTGCCGCAGCCCGGTGAAGCCGGTGACCCGATCCTCGCCGGTGCGCTGCGTGTCGCGCAGACGCTCGACGGTGACGCGCTGGGCAACATGGTGTCGACCTGGCGCCGCGCGCCTCTGCAAGCCCTGGCCCGGTTGCATCTGCTCGCGGCGGCGGACCTCGTCGAGGACGCGGGTCAGCTCGGGCGGCCACGTACCGGGAGCGGGGTCGGAGAACGTCTGGACGCGTTGGCGCAACTCGTGACAGGTGGGTCGGACGCACCCGCGCCGGTGCTCGCGGCGATCGTGCACGGCGAACTGCAGGCATTGAAGCCGTTCGGCGTCGCGGACGGCGTGGTCGCACGGGCGGCGTCGCGGCTGGTGTGTGTGGCGACCGGTCTCGACACCCGGAACCTCGGAGTGCCCGAGGTCCACTGGATGCGCCGGCTCGACGCGTATCGCAGCGGGATCGACGGTTTCGCCGGTGGTACCGCCGAGGGCGTCGGCGGGTGGGTGATCTTCTGCTGCGGGTCGCTCGAGGCGGGAGCGCGCGAAGCCACCTCGATCGCCGAGGCGTTCGCGGGCTGATCGGCCCGGCACTCGGGAGATTCGACGGAGGCCACCGGGCCGCAGCGACAAGCGCTGGACACAGGAAAAGCGGGTGACGCGTCGATATAGAATCGGCGTACCACCCGCTGACACGGTGAACCGCGTTACCATGCGTGCTGAAATGGGTTGTGTCTCAACGGCCTCGGCGACGGTGCGATTATCTCGGCTCGGCCTCGCAACGGGTGCGGGGTCTTTACCTTCGAAGAGTCACATCTCGCAAGCCCACAACGCTTCTGCCCTTATAGTGGCACCTGCTCCGCGTGGGTACTCGGCTTCCGTGCTGGGAACTCCGGTCGGGAGATCGAATCTTCTCTTCTGATTCGCTCTTGGCCTTCCGTCGTTCCGTAGTTCCTTTCTACCCCCCTTGCGGTGGCGTAGGCAAGCCCCATGCCGGCTTCGCGTCGCATCTGTGCCGTTCGGCGAAATCGTGTTGTGCAGTGCGATATTCGGGTGGCACGGAGGGCCGCGGACGCGGTGTGCGCCATCCGCCGCGGGTCGCCCGGAATCAGTACCGCAGCGAAGCGTGCGACCGGCGCGCGAGACGGCTCGAAACACCGATGATCAGGGCGAGTGCGCCGGCGATCCCACCCGCCATCCAGAGTGCGCGAGGCGACGTCGGAATACGTCTTTTCAACGGCACGGGAAGTGTGAATCGCAGTATCGGCCAATGGTTCTCGGTCGCGACACGTCGCAACGCCCGACCGGGGTTGACGACACGGGGATTGCCGACCGCCAGGAGCATCGGCAGGTCGGTCGCGGAGTCGGAGTAGGCAAAGCTCTGTGCCAGGTCGTACCCGTACCGGTCCGACAGTTCGCGGATCGCGACGGCCTTGGCCTCCCCGAAGCAATAGAACTCGAGTTCACCGGCGTACCGTCCGTCGACGATCCGCATGCGGCTACCGACGCTGTGGGAGGCACCGAGTGCCTGCGCGATCGGCGTGACGACCTCCTCGCCCGAGGCCGACACGATGATCACGTCGTGACCACGCGCCCGGTGATCGGCGATGAGGTCCTTCGCTTCGGCGTAGACGAGGGGAGTGACCACTTCCTGCAGAGTCTCGTCGACGATCGATTTGATCTGCTCGACGTCCCAGCCCTCACACATGTGCGCGATGTGCTCGCGCATCCGCTCGATGCGGTCCTGATCCGCGGCGGACAGCACGTACAGCAACTGGGCGTAACTGCTCTCGAGCACGGCACGGCGGCTGAGCAGTCCTTCGTTGAAGAACGGGCGCGTGAAGGCGAGAACGCTCGACTTCGCGATGACGGTCTTGTCGAGGTCGAAGAAGGCGGCGATGCGGCCACTTCCTGCCGGATGATCCACTGTCGAGATGCCGGTGCTCGTGTTCCCGGACGCGTCAGTCACGAGCACCACAATAGGTGCCCGGAGGCGGACTGTGGGGGTCGCGCGTGGCCCTCGCCACGCCGGTCCGCTCAGTTGCAAACAGCGTGCACGTTCGGTGTACTATCACGATTGCCCGGATCCGTCCGGGTTGTGTTCAGCCCGACCCCCCCGGGGCTGAACACAGACGACCCTCGCCTCCTCCCCCCTGGCGAGGGTCGTCCTCGTTCCGGGGGTTCCCGCCGGCCCTCGCGGCGGCGTTCCCTCCCCGAAAGTCCGCAGGTGACGGGGTTTGTCCACAGGCGTTCCGACGATCCCCAGATTCGGCGTCGCACGCAGTTCTGCGGTCCCGCCGGAGCGTTCACCCCGCACGCTCAGCACATGACCCACGTCCTCGGGCTGACCGACGATACCGCTCTGATCGCGGCGTTGCGCCGCGTCGCTGCGGCCGCCGATCGCGAACTCCACGAAGCCGTCGCGCCGCCGTCCCGCCGTTCCTGGACCGATGCCGCCGTCGTCGTGGTGGACCACGCGTCGGCGCTGGCGTGTGCCGCCGATCTTCCGCGGCGGCCCGGTGTCGTACTCGTGTGTCCGGGAGCCGCCGACCTGCGGGAGTGGCAGGCCGCTGCGGTCGTGGGAGCCGAACACGTCCTCGGGTTGCCCGACAGCGAAGTGGAACTGCTCGCCGTCATCGGTGCGACCGCCGAGCCCGACGCGGCCGGCGGCACGGTGATCGCCGTCGTCGGAGGCTGTGGTGGTGCAGGAGCGTCGACGTTCGCCGCCGCCCTGGCCTGGTCGTCGGCGCGACGAGACGCCGGCCGCGACGTCCTGCTCGTCGACGCCGATCCCTACGGGTGCGGTATCGACGTGCTCACCGGACTCGAGGAACGGCCCGGCGTGCGATGGTCCGGGCTCACCGTCGAGAGCGGACGCATCTCTGCCCGGGCGCTCCGCGACGCCGTCCCCTCGTGGACTCAGGGGCTCGGGGTCCTGTCCACGGATCGGGATTCCGGCGCGCAACTCACCGCCGGCGCGGCGACGGCGGTCGTGGACGCGGTGCACCGGTCCGGGACGACCGTGATCGCCGACATCGGGCGGGCCTTCGGTCCCGTCGCTGACGCACTCCTGTCCCTCGCAGATCTCACGGCGGTCGTCGTGCCGGCCCGCGTCGGTGCAGCGCTGTCGTCGGCACGGATCGCGGATCGACTCCTCGACCGCGCAGTGCCGGCCGGCCTCGTCGTCCGGGGACCGGCCCCGGGTGGGCTCACACCCGACGACGTCGCGGAGGTCACCGGGCTACCGCTGCTCGCGTCGATGCGCCCCGAACCGGGGCTTGCCGAGACACTCGAACGCGGGGGTATCCGGTTGCGGTCGCGGTCACCGCTCGTCGGTGCGGCGGAAGCCGTGCTCGACGGGCTCGATCCGGCTCGCCCGCGAACGCGGTGGATCGCGTGACCGGGACTGTCGCCGCCGACCTGCTCGACCGGGTTCGCGACCGCCTCGCGGACGAACCCGGGGATCTCACCCCCGCGCGGGTAGCTGCGGCGCTACGCGCAGAAGCCGGGGGCGTGCTCGGCGACTCCGACCTTCTCTCCGCCCTCCGGCACCTCCAGACCGAGCTCACCGGAGCCGGACCGCTCGAAGTGCTGCTCGGTGATCCCGCGGTCACAGACGTACTCGTCACCGCACCCGATCGGGTGTGGGTCGACCGAGGCTCCGGACTGCACCTGACCGACGTGACCTTTGCCGACGAGACCGCAGTACGCCGCCTCGCGCAGCGTCTGGCGTTGTTCGCCGGACGCAGACTCGACGACGCGCAGATGTGGGTGGACGGCAGGCTGCCCGGCCACGGCGAGTTCGGAGTCCGGCTGCACGCGGTGCTCTCGCCGGTTGCGCAGGGCGGAACGTGCCTGTCGTTGCGGGTGCTGCGACCCGCCACCCAAGGACTCGATGCCCTGCGGGAGCGCGGTGCGGTGCACGACGACGCCTACCGTCTGCTGCACCGCATCATCCGTGCGCGACTCGCGTTCCTGGTGGTCGGGGGCACCGGTGCGGGAAAGACCACACTGCTCGCGGCGCTGCTGGGAGCGGTGGACCACCGGGAGCGGATCGTCTGCGTCGAAGACGCTGCCGAACTGGTGCCCGCGCATCCCCACGTCGTTCGGCTGGTCGCGCGTGCGCCCAACGTCGAGGGGGTCGGGGAGGTCACCGTGCGGGACCTCGTCCGCCAGGCGTTGCGCATGAGACCCGACCGGATCGTCGTGGGGGAGGTCCGCGGGGCGGAGGTGGTCGATCTCCTGACGGCGTTGAACACCGGCCACGACGGGGGCGCCGGCACCGTGCACGCCAATTCACCGGACGAAGTACCGGCGCGGCTCGAGGCACTCGCGGCGCTCGGCGGCCTCGACCGAGCGGCCCTCCACAGTCAGCTCGTTGCCGCAGTCCAGGTGGTCCTTCATGTTCACCGCAGCCCCGGTGGTGCCCGCCGCCTCGTCGAGATCGGCGTCGTCGAACGCGATCCCGTATCCGGAGTCGTCGTGTCGCCGGCCTGGACGTACGACCACGGCGCGGTCGCCGGTATGGCGTCGCTCGAACGTGCTCTTCGCCGACGGGATGTCCCGTGATCGGGGCGACACTGTGCCTTGCCGCCGCGTTGCTCGTCGTCCCGGGTTCGTCGGGAGCACACCGAATCCGCCCCCACGTTCCCTTTCGTTTTCCCGTTGCCGGTCACCCGGGAGTGCTCGCCGCCGCTGCAGGTGTCGCACTCGCCATGCTTGTCGGCGTCGCACCTGCGGTGGCCGCCGCCACGGTGGCGGCGTCGCACCTGTGGCGGATACGCCGGAAACGCCGCGCGGCGCAGATCGAGGCACATCGGCGAATGTTGCTGTCCGGCTTGGAGGCGGTCATCGCGGATCTGCGAGTGGGTGCGCATCCGGCCGACGCCTGCGATACCGCAGCGCGCGAAACCACCGGACCTGCGGCAGATGCGTTCCGGGTCGCCGCTGCCCGCTCCCGCCTCGGCGGCTCAGCGTCGGACGGATTGCGTTCCTCGGTTCCGTCCGGCGACAGCGACGGACTGGCGGTAAGTCTGGCACGACTAGCCGACGCATGGGCTGTATCGGATCGGCACGGTCTGGCGCTCGCCGAACTCCTGGCTGCGGCCCGGACGGACCTCTCCGCCAGGATGCGGATTCGCTCTCGCACGGACGCGGGCCTGGCAGGGGCGCGCGCAACCGCATCCGTCCTCGCGGCCCTCCCGTTGCTCGGAGTCGGGCTCGGGCAACTCATGGGTGCGGCGCCGGTGGGGATTCTGCTTTCCGACGGACTCGGCGGCATGCTTCTCGTCGCGGGCACGGTGCTGGCATGCGCCGGGTTGTTGTGGACCGACCGTATCGCCGACAGGGTGAGCGCATGACGGCGGCCGTCGCTGCCGCGCTCGCTGCCGCGGCCCTGCTGATCCTTCCGATCGCCGGCGGCAACGCTCGCCTCAGAGATGCGAAAGGTGTTCCCGGCCTGCAGGTATCGGCCGGACGCCCCGACCCGAATGCTGCGCCGGCTGCGTTCGACCTCTTCGCCGCATGTCTGCGCGCCGGAATGCCGGCGCCGTCGGCGGCCCGTGTCGTCGCGGAGTCGGCTCCACCGGATTTCGCCGCGGCGCTGCGCAGGGGCGCCGACAGGCTCGCGCTCGGTGCCGATCCGGCCGAGGCATGGGACGGCCCGGGTGACGACCTGCTCGAGGACTTTGCGAGGGCTGCGCGGCGTTCGGCGAAATCCGGTTCACCCCTGTCGGAGACCGTGGCCGAACTGGCCGTCCGGTACCGGACGGAGGCGGAGGACCGGGTGGCCGCCGATATCGAGCGCGCGGGTGTGCTCGTCAGCGGCCCGCTCGGGTTGTGTTTTCTGCCTGCGTTCGTGTGTCTGGGCATCGTGCCGGTAGTGATCGGCCTGGCCAGGGACGTGCTCGGGGGAGGGCTGTTGTGAAACGTCGGTGCGGACCGTCCGCGCCGCAAGGAGGGAAAATTATGCGCACCATCGGTTTTCGGGGTTTCCGGAGTCGCGTGTCGGATCTCGTTGTGGACGACGACGGAATGAGTACGGCGGAGTACGCGATCGGAACCATCGCGGCAGCGGCGTTCGGTGCGGTCCTGTACGCGGTGGTGACCGGCGACTCGATCGTGTCGGCGTTGACCGGCATCGTCGAGCGCGCGCTCAACACAGCGGTGTGAGACGCCGGGGGCCGAGCGTCGGTCGGTGCGAGGCGATCCGGGGATTCCGGGCCGGGGATGCCGGCGGCGTCACCGTCGAAGCGGCGCTTGCGATCGCGAGTCTGGTGACCGTGCTGGTCCTGTGCCTCGGTGCGGTGCTGAGCATCGCGTATCAGGTGCGGTGTCACGACGCGGCGCGAGAGGCGGCGCGACTCGCCGCACGAGGTGATCGCACACGGGCGGTCGAGGTGGCCGCCCGTGTCGCGCCCCCCGACGCCGGAATCACGCTGCGGGAGGAGGGAGATCTGATCGTGGCTGTCGTGACGGCCGAGAGTCCTCTGTTTCCTCTGGTGACCTTGACGGCCGAAGCCGTCTCGGTGCGGGAACCGGAGGGGTTGCGGTGATGTCGGACCGGCTTCCGGCGGGTGACCGCGGGAGCGCGAGCGTGATCGGCTGCGCCGTGATGGCGGCCCTGATCGCCGTCACCGCGACGCTGCTTCATGTCGGATCGGTCGTCGTCGCACGGCACCGTGCGCAGGGCGCGGCCGACCTCGCCGCGGTGGCCGTCGCGTCGGCGCTCGATCGCGGTGTCGTGGCGGCGTGCGAGGCGGCCGAGCCCATCGCGCTTCGCATGCACGTGCGGGTGCGACGATGCGACATCGAGAACTGGTACGCGCTCCTCGAGGTGACCGCTCCGGTGTCGTCGCTCTTCGGCGGGGACGAAGCGAGGGCGGTCGCGCGAGCGGGTCCGGCCGCGGTGACAGGCACCGAATGAGGAGCGGACCGTCCGATCGAGACCGATGCGACACCCATCACATATGACGGGTGTCACACATGACTGAGGGCTCCGGCGCCGTCGGCCACTTGCCGGATTTACGAGGCCTCGGGGCGCGGTGTAGTGCTGCGATAACGCTTCCGGTGGATGGGAGTGCGGATTCGCTCGGCTCGCCCGGCCCGTGCGACCCCCGCTCGTCGCGTTAAGGACGCATTTCGTCGGGTTCGTCGGGCTTTCTTTCCGGCGGGGCGTGCACGTCCGTCGCTAGGCGTGTGTCTAGAGTCAACCGACGTTCCGGGCCGCACGGTCTTGTTCTTGTGGCTCACACCGACACCGTGGATCATCGCGGACTTCGTGGACAGCGGTGCTGTCCCGTTGGGGCTGAGGAAGGATTGATTTTGAGGATCAAGCGCACGATCGCGGTCGTGTCGGTGGGCTTCGTAGCCGTCGGCATGCTTGCGGCATGTGGCGGCAGTAGTGCTGCCGGCAGTAGTGAGGGCACGTACAGCCTGTACATCGATCAACCCGAGAACCCCCTGGTTCCCGGCAACACCACCGAGAGTGAGGGCAACCAGGTCCTCAAGGCGCTGTTCGCGCCCTTGGTGAACTACAACGACGAGACCAGTGAGGTCGAGTACACCGGCGTCGCAGAGTCGGTCGAGTCCGAGGACCAGGTCAACTGGACCATCAAGCTGAAGCCGGACTGGACGTTCCACGACGGGACTCCCGTCAATGCCAAGTCCTACGTCGACGCCTGGAACTACACCGCGCTGAGCACCAACGCATACGGCGCGTCGTACTTCTTCGAGAACGTGAAGGGCTACGACGATCTGCAGGCCGCAGAGGGCGGCGAGCCGGCCGCGACCACCATGTCCGGTCTGAAGGCAGTGGACGACTCGACCATCTCGGTCGAGCTGAAGGAACCCTTCGCGATCTACCCGATCACGCTCGGGTACTCGGCGTTCATGCCGCTGCCCGAAGCCTTCTTCTCCGATCCCGAGGGCTTCGGCCGTCGTCCGATCGGCAACGGCCCGTTCAAGGCCGACGAGGACTTCGTCGACGGTCAGGGCTTCACCGTGACCAAGTACGAGGACTACGCCGGTGAGAACGCCGCGCAGTCGAACGGCGTGCAGTTCAAGGTCTACACCGAACTGGCCACCGGTTACACGGACGTCCAGGCCGGCGGCCTCGACGTGATGCTGGACCTGCCGCCGGACGCGTGGGCCACCGCTCGCGATCAGTTCGGTGATCGCTACCTCGAGCGCCCGCGCCCCGACATCACCTCGCTCAGCTTCCCCACCTACGACCCGCGTTTCTCGGATCCCCGTGTCCGTGAAGCCTTCTCGATGGCGATCGATCGTGGAGCCATCACCGAGGCCATCTTCACCAACACTCGTACGCCGGCCAAGTCCTTCGGGTCCCCGGTCGTCGAGGGTTACCGTGAGGACGCCTGTGGCGCCAAGTGTGAGCTGAACGTCGAGCAGGCCAACAAGCTTCTCGACGAGGCCGGCTTCGATCGCAGCCAGCCGGTTGATCTGTGGTTCAACGCCGGAGCCGCGCACGACCCGTGGATGACCGCGGTCGGTAACCAGATCCGCAGCAACCTCGGTATCGAGTACGTGCTGCGCGGCGATCTGCAGTTCGCGCAGTACCTGCCGTTGCAGGACGAGAAGGGCATGACCGGCCCGTTCCGCTTCGCCTGGATCATGGACTACCCGTCCCTGTACAACTTCCTCGCACCGATCTACAGCACCAGCGCATTGCCGCCCGCGGGCTCGAACAACACCTTCTACAGCAACCCCGAGTTCGACGCGGCCCTGTCGGCCGGCAACAACGCCGACTCGCTCGAGGCTGCCACGACGGAGTACCAGAAGGCCGAGGACATCCTGTTCCGCGACATGCCTTCCGCGCCGCTGTTCTACGGTCTCAACCAGGCCGTGTACAGCGACCGGGTCGACAACGTGAAGATCGACGCGTTCGGCGACATCGTGGTCGAAGAGGTCACGGTCAACTGAGTGACAAGTGGTGGGGTGTTTCGCACAAGCGAGGCACCCCACCACTGTGTAGGACGTTCTGTTCCGTATAGGAGAACCCAGTGGGTCGCTTCATCACGCGCCGATTGCTGCTGACCATTCCGGTCCTGATCGGCGCCTCTTTTCTGATCTTCGCGATGGTCTACGCCCTCCCGGGCGACCCCATTCGCGCGCTCGCGGGTGATCGTCCGCTCGCGCCCGCGGTCATGGCGCAGCTTCGCGCCCAGTACAACCTCGACGATCCGTTCTTCGTCCAGTACATCAAGTACGTCGGCGGACTTCTGCAGGGCGACTTCGGTTCCGACTTCTCCGGAAGGCCGGTGCTGGACACCATCGCGCAACGGATGCCGGTGACCATGCAGTTGACGGCGGTGGCCGTCGCGTTCGAGGTCCTCATCGGTATCACGGCCGGCGTGCTCGCAGCCCTGCGTCGCAACTCCTTCTTCGACAACCTGGTGCTCGTCTCGTCGACACTGCTGGTGTCGGTGCCGGTGTTCGTCCTCGGCTTCGTCTCGCAGTACGTCCTCGGATACAAGCTGGGGCTGTTCCCGATCGCCGGTATCCACAACGGCTGGTACAGCTTCCTGCTTCCGGGCCTGGTGCTCGCGTCGCTGTCGATGGCATACGTTGCCCGGCTGACTCGCACCGCGGTGTCGGAGTCGATGGCCGCCGATTACATTCGCACCGCGCGGGCCAAGGGCGTCGGGTATCGACGCATCGTGGTCCGGCATGCGCTGCGTAACAGCTTGATACCCGTGGTGACCTTCATCGGCGCCGATATCGGCGCACTGCTGGGCGGCGCGATCATCACCGAATCGGTGTTCAACATTCCCGGACTGGGCCGCGCAATCTTCGACGCTGTACAGAACCAGGAAGGTGCGGTGGTCGTCGGCATCGTCACGCTGATGGTCTTCTTCTACATCTTCTTCAACCTCGTCGTGGACGTGCTGTACGCATTCCTCGACCCCCGGATCAGATACGAGTAGTGGTATGGATTCCAAAAATGCCGAGGCCGCCCGTACACATGCCGTGGAGGAGGGCGAGCCGGGCAATGTCATGACGGGCGAAGCCGTCCAACTGGTGGGCCAGGCGAGCTTGTGGGGCAACGCGTGGAAGAAGTTGCGCCGCAGCGTGTTCTTCTGGTTCGGCGGGATTATCACCATCGTCCTGGTGATGATGGCGCTGATGCCGCAGCTGTTCGCCCGTGGCATCGACCCTCGGGCGTGCAACCTGTCCGACAGCCGCTGGCCACCGAGTGCACAGCACTGGTTCGGAACGGATCTGCAGGGCTGCGACTACTACGCCAACGTGATCTACGGTGCCCGCGTCTCCCTGGGCATCGGCCTCCTCGCAGTCATCGGTGTCCTGATCATCGGTGTGCTGATCGGTGCGCTCGCAGGCTATTTCGGTGGCGCCCTCGACAGCGTGCTCGCCCGTTTCACGGACATCTTCTTCGGCATCCCGCTCTTGCTCGGCGCGCTGGTGCTGCTGACGGTGACGTCCGAGCGGACCATCTGGACCGTGTCGCTGGCACTGATCACTTTCGGCTGGATGACAGCAATGCGCCTGGTGCGTTCGTCGGTCATCGCCATCAAGGAGAGCGAGTACGTTCAGGCCGCCCAGGTGCTGGGAGCCTCGACCTTCCGCATCCTGGTCCGGCACATTCTGCCGAACGCGCTGACCCCTGTTCTGGTCTACGCCACCATCGCCGTCGGTACGTTCATTGCCGCGGAATCAGCACTGTCGTACCTCGGTATCGGCCTGCAAATGCCCGCCATGTCATGGGGCCTGCAGATCAACCTGGGCCAGAACTACATCTCGACGTCGCCGCACCTGGTGCTGTTCCCGGCCGCGTTCCTGTCGGTGACCGTGCTGGCCTTCATTCTCATGGGTGATGCGCTGCGAGATGCGCTCGACCCGAAACGGAGCTGACGCAATGAGTGTCGACACGATCGACGAGACCACGACCGACCGCGCAATCCTCGGAGTCTCCGGTCTGACCATCGACTTCGAGGTGGACAAGACCTGGAGAACAGCCGTACGTGACGTCTCGTTCGAGGTGGCGCGGGGCGAAATCCTGGCGATCGTCGGCGAATCCGGATCGGGTAAATCGACGACGGCCATGGCCGTACCGGGTCTGCTCGCCGACAACAGCCGTGTCCGCGGCAGCATCACTCTCGACGGTCGTGAACTCGTCGGTCTGTCGGAACGTGAACTGAACTCGGTGCGCGGCAAAGACATTGCCGTGATCTTCCAGGAGCCCATGACGGCCCTGAACCCCGTCTACACGATCGGGTGGCAGATCAGCGAGGCCATTCGCTCGCACTCGGACATGACCAAGGCGCAAGCCAAGGAGCGCGTGGTCGAGTTGCTCCGTCTCGTGGATATGCCCGAACCGGAGAAGCGGGTCAAGTACTACCCGCATCAGCTTTCCGGCGGTCAGCGCCAGCGGGCGATGATCGCCCAGGCGCTGGCCTCCGAACCGGCGGTGCTCATCGCCGACGAGCCCACCACCGCGCTCGATGTCACCGTGCAGGCCGAGATCCTGCAACTGATGCGGGATCTGCGTGAGCGCGTGGACGCCGCGATCGTGCTCATCACGCACGACATGGGTGTCGTCGCCGACATGGCCGACCGCATGCTCGTCATGCGCAACGGTGTCATCGTCGAGCAGGGGACGTCGGACCAGGTCTTCAACAAGCCGGAGCACGCCTACACCCGTGAACTGCTGGCGTCGGTGCCCCACCTCGGCTCGCGAGTCGGCGAGGCCGGAACCGACGACACTCCGGACGTGCGGTACGCACTCGAAATCGTCGACGGCGTGATCGAGTACCCCGGGGCGCGTCGCAACAGCGGCTTCCGGGCGGTCGACGGCGTGAGCCTCAACATCGAGCCCGGTGAGGTCGTGGGACTCGTCGGAGAGTCCGGTTCGGGCAAGTCGACGATCGGCAAGGCCGTAGTGGGATTGCTCAAGTTGCACTCCGGCTCACTGTCCGTTGCGGGCACCGACATCACGAAGATGTCGACACGCGATCTGCGCCCGGTCCGCCGCAAGGTCGGCATCGTGTTCCAGGACCCGGGTTCGTCGCTGAACCCGCGCTGGCCCATCGGACAGTCCATCGGCGAGCCGATGCTGCTGCACACCGAAATGGACCGCACCCAGCGCGACAAGAAGGTCGAGGAACTGCTCGATCAGGTTCAGTTGCCGCGAGACATGCGCAACCGCTACCCGCATCAGCTTTCCGGTGGTCAGCGTCAGCGCGTGGGTATCGCCCGGGCGCTGGCTCTCGAACCGACACTGCTGGTGGCGGACGAACCGACGTCGGCGCTCGACGTCTCGGTGCAGGCCAAGGTGCTCGAGCTGTTCCAGGAACTGCAGCGCGAATACGGCTTCGCATGCCTGTTCATCAGCCACGACCTTGCCGTCGTGGAGGTGCTTGCACGTCGTATCGCGGTGATGCGGGCCGGCAAGCTCGTGGAGTTCGACCGGACCGATCGTATTCTGCGGTCGCCGTCCGATCCGTACACCAAGCGGTTGCTGGCGGCTGTCCCGGTTCCGGACCCGGCCCAGCAGGCGCTCCGGCGGAAAGAGCGTGCGGCACTGCTGGCCGCCGAACGTGCCGAGGACGAGCACAGGCCGGCGGTCTGACGGTTGTAATGCGGTGTCAGTCCTGGCTGCCGATCGCGTCGAGCACGGCGGTCAGGACGAGCACGGCGCCCGACTTGTCGAGCGGATCGTTGCCGTTGCCGCACTTGGGTGAATACACGCACGACGGGCAACCCGAGACGCACTCGCACGCTGCGACGGCGTCTCGGGTTGCCTCGAGCCATTGCGAGATCCGGCGGTAGCCGCGCTCGGCGAATCCGGCTCCGCCGGGCTGCCCGTCGTAGACGAAGACCGTGGGAAGACCGGTGTCCGGGTGCAGGTCGGTGGAGACGCCGCCGATATCCCCTCGATCGCACGTGGCGACGAGGGGGAGCAAACCGATCGCCGCGTGTTCGGCGGCGTGGAGCGAACCCGGGATCCGCTCGGCCGTGAGGCCGATCTGCGAGAGCAGTCCGGGATCGACGGTGTACATCACAGCGCGGGTCGCAAGGGTCTGCTCGGGCATCTCCAGCGGGATCTGATCGAGGATCTCGCCGGAGGGCAGACGCCGGAGATATCCGACCACCTGATGCGTCACCTCGACACCTACCGCCGCGACGGTGACGGGGCCGTGGTCCCGATGCTCGTCGATCGACGTGCAGCAGATCTCCGTGACTTCCCGTGCGCTGGTGGACCATTCGGGGTCCTCGGCGTGGACGAGTGCGATTCCGTCGTCAAGGTGCAGTTCGTCGACAACGAAGGATTCCCCCCGATGCAGGTGTACGGCACCCGGATGCATCGTCGCGGGCGCGCGATTGCCTTCGACGGTGCCGAGCATCCGCCCGGTCTCCGCTTCCACGATCGCGACCTGCCCGCCGATGCCGCCGCGGATGTCGATCTCCGCGTGCGGATGCGTACCGGGAGTGACGAACCAGCCGTGGGGACGTCTGCGGACGAGGCCGTCCTCCGCGAGGCGAGCGAGGACTTCCCACGCGTCGTATTCCTCGACTTCGTCGTCGCTCAGCGGCTTTTCCGACGCCGCGCAGAGCAACTGCGGCCCCAGGACGTACGGGTTCGCCGGGTCGGTCACGGTCGACTCGACCGGCCTGCCCAGCAACGCCTGAGGATGGTGCACCAGATACGTGTCGAGGGGGTCGTCGCGGGCGACCAGCACCACCAGCGATCCCTGCCCGCGCCGCCCGGCGCGGCCGCCCTGCTGCCAGAACGAGGCCACGGTGCCGGGAAAACCCGCGACGACCACCGCGTCGAGACCGGCGATGTCGACTCCGAGTTCGAGTGCGTTCGTACTCGCCACCCCGAGCAGACGTCCGTCCGAGATCGCCGCCTCGAGGTCGCGGCGATCTTCCGCGAGGTAACCGGCGCGGTAGGCGGCAACGCGATCGACGAGGTCGGGCGCTGCCGCGGCGAGCAACCGTCGCGCGCCCATGGCCGTGAGTTCCGCACCGTGCCGGGATCGCACGAACGTCAGCGTTCGTGCACCTTCGACGACGAGGTCGGCGAGCAGCCGGGCCGCTTCGGTTCCGGCCGCGCGTCGCACGGGAGCCCCGTGTTCTCCGGTGACCTCCCGCAGCAACGGAGGTTCCCACATCGCGACGGTCCTGGGTCCGTGTGGCGACCCGTCCTCGGTCACCGCACGGCACGGTGCACCGATGAGCCTGGACGCCGCGTCGGCCGGTTCGCCGGTGGTCGCGGAGGCCAGGATGAACACGGGATCGGCGCCGTAGTGTCGGGCCAGCCGCCGGAGCCGGCGCAGGATCAGTGCGACGTGCGACCCGAAAACTCCTCGGTACGAGTGGCATTCGTCGATCACCACGTATTTCAGCCGACGCAGCATCCGCGCCCACCGTGCGTGCCCGGGCAGTAGCGACACGTGCAACATGTCGGGATTGGTGAAAATCCACCGTGAGTGCCGGCGCGCCCACTGCCGCATCTCCGTGCTGGTATCGCCGTCGTACGCGCACGCCGCCACCGTCGACAGTTCGGGCTCCATCATGGTCAGTTCGGTGACGGCGCGAAGCTGATCGGCCCCCAGTGCCTTGGTGGGGGAGAGATACAGCGCGGTGGCCTGCGGGTCGGCTGCCAGGGCAGTGAGCACGGGAAGTTGATACGCCACCGACTTGCCGGACGCGGTTCCGGTGGCGACGACCACGTTCTCCCCGGCGGCGGCGAGATCGGCGGCGGCGGCCTGATGGCTCCACAGCTGCGGTACCCCGTGCTCGCGCAGCGCCCGGACCACCGGCTCGGCTGCCCAGCGAGGCCAATCGGTGTGCTGCGCCGGCCGGGTGGGCAGCGCGGCGACGTGGGTGAGCGGGGACTCGCCGGCGGGTGTTCCGGCCAGGAGGCGGTCGAGGAGTTCACGTCCGTAGGTCGCAGCCGTGCCGTTACCCGGATCGAACGGGGGTGAGCTGGGCACGGAGCGCTCCGGGGGTTGCGGGGTCGAACGGGGGCGGCGGTTCTGCCGTCTGCGGCGGGCGGAAACCACTACCGATCGGTAATCGTACCGACGGTCGGGGACCTTCGATTTTTCTGGGACGTTTGTGCCCATTACTACTGTCGCGACCGCTCCGGGCATGGTTGACTGGCACGCGGTCGCAGCTTCTGTGTTCGTGGACTTGAGAGAGTGAACGCTCGCAGGATCGATGGTTGCGGGCGCGGTGCTTTGCTCTTCCCACGGGGGTTCGGAAGTACAGCGGTCGGAACCGGGGCCGGGCGGGCCGCGTTTCCGGTGGTCTGTCGAATCCGGTGGTAAGAAAGAGAAGGAAAAGCATGGCACAGGGCACTGTGAAGTGGTTCAACGCGGAGAAGGGCTTCGGCTTCATCGCTCCCGAGGACGGTTCTGCAGACGTGTTCGTTCACTACTCCGAGATCCAGGGCGCCGGTTTCCGGACCCTCGAGGAGAACCAGCGCGTGGAGTTCGAGGTCGGTCAGGGCACCAAGGGCCCGCAGGCCACCGGCGTGCGCGCTGTCTGAGAGATTGCTCCCATGAGCGCAAGGTGAGGCTCGACTCCTCATCTGAATCGTCCCCCGTCACCTCCGGTGATGGGGGACGATGCATTTTCGGGTATCGATCGACCGGAAGGAGGATCGTGAGCCAGCTGTCGTTCTTCGGCGCCGAGCTCGGGCCACCTTCGGTCGCAGACCTGAGCGGGGTGCTGGCAGCCCAGGGCCGGGTCGCGATTCGCGGAGACCGGGCCCGGATCTCCGCCGTTGTCGATGCCCCCTGGCGCGCTACCGGGATCGCACACCTGATGTCCGAGGCGGGGCTGGAACCGGAGATCGGCACCACCGACGACGGCCGCACGACAGTGTGCACGGCGTTCGCCGCAGAGACGGTGCCATTGGCTTTGCTGTGGATGCGCGGCACGGTGAAGACGGTGCCGTTCGAGTGGGTGCCGAGTTCGCGTGCTCAGCGCGCATGGTTTCTTGCCGCGGGTACGAAAGAAGTGGACGGAGAGCGATACGTCCTCGGCCTCGATCCACAGACACCCGACACCCATGCGCCCCTCGCCGAGGCGTTCCTGCGGGCCGGTATCGCACCCACTCTCATCGGCACACGCGGGTCGTCGCCGGGCCTGCGAGTGTCCGGCCGCAAGCGCCTGACCAGGCTCGTCGAGAACATCGGGGCACCGCCCGACGACCCCGGGGCGTGGGAGGTCTGGCCTCGTGCCGCGCCGTGGGACCACCACACGTGATGAGGCGTCCGCCCAGGATGTGCGACCCTGTGTGTGGCTACGTCGGGGGGACGTGGTCGGTATACATGTCTTCGAGAAGCGCGACATGTCGGTAGAGGGAAGGCACAGGCGGCACGGTGGCAGCAGACAAGAGCACTTCGGACGGGTCCTCGGGTACACGTCGGCTGGTCATCGTCGAATCCCCGACCAAGGCGAAAAAAATCGCCCCCTACCTGGGGCGCGATTACGTCGTCGAGGCGTCGGTCGGTCATATCAGGGATCTGCCGCGCGGCGCCGCGGATGTCCCTGCCAAATTCAAGGGTGAGTCGTGGGCCCGCCTCGGTGTCGACGTCGATCACGATTTCGAGCCGCTCTACGTCGTCAGCCCGGAGAAGAAGTCCAAGGTCTCCGAACTGAAGAGTCTCCTCAAGGACGCCGACGAGCTCTATCTCGCCACCGACCCCGACCGTGAGGGCGAGGCGATCGCCTGGCATCTGCTCGAGACCCTCAAGCCCAAGGTTCCGGTCCGGCGCATGGTGTTCCACGAGATCACCGAATCCGCCATTCGGGCGGCCGCGGAGAACACCCGCGAACTCGACACCGACCTTGTCGACGCGCAGGAAACCCGGCGCATCCTCGACCGGCTGTACGGCTACGAAGTCAGCCCGGTGTTGTGGAAGAAAGTCATGCCGCGCTTGTCGGCCGGGCGCGTGCAGTCCGTCGCGACCCGCATCATCGTGCAGCGCGAACGCGAGCGGATGGCATTCAGGTCTGCCGAGTACTGGGACATCGCGGCGACCATGGACGCGGGCGAAACCACGAGCCCCCGCTCGTTCGGTGCGCGTCTGGTCGGAGTGGACGGCTCCCGCGTCGCTTCCGGCCGTGACTTCGGTGCCGACGGCAAGCTGAAGTCCACCGGCGTCGTGGTTCTCGACGAGACCTACGCGCGTCGTCTGGCCGAGGCGCTCGCCGGAACCGCGCTGACGGTGTCGTCGGCCGAGAGCAAGCCGTACACCCGTAAGCCGTATGCGCCGTTCATGACCTCGACGTTGCAGCAGGAAGCCGGGCGCAAGCTCAGGTTCTCGTCGGAACGCACCATGCGCATCGCGCAGCGGCTGTACGAGAACGGCTACATCACGTACATGCGTACGGACTCCACGACGCTGTCCGAGTCGGCGATCAGCGCAGCGCGCGCCCAGGCCACCCAGCTGTACGGCGCCGAATTCGTGCACCCGACGCCGCGCCAGTACACCCGTAAGGTCAAGAACGCGCAGGAAGCGCACGAGGCGATCCGCCCCGCCGGCGACGTGTTCGCCACCCCGGGTGAGTTGCATGCGCGTCTCGACGGCGACGAGTTCCGCCTCTACGAGCTGATCTGGCAGCGCACCGTCGCGTCGCAGATGGCTGATGTCCGCGGCACCACCCTCACCCTCCGGATCACCGGCACCGCCGGCACGGGGGAGGAGTGCACGTTCTCGTCGTCGGGCCGCACCATCACGTTCGCAGGCTTCCTCAAGGCCTACGTCGAGAGCGTCGACGAAGAGGCAGGCGGCCAGTCCGACGACGCCGAGTCGCGCCTGCCCAACCTCAGCGAAGGCTCCGCGGTCACCGCGACGAAGCTCGATCCCGACGGCCACTCCACGAACCCGCCGGCGCGGTACACCGAGGCGAGCCTCATCAAGACGCTCGAAGAACTCGGCATCGGCCGGCCCTCGACGTACGCCTCGATCATCAAGACGATCCTCGATCGCGGATACGTCTACAAGCGAGGCAGTGCGCTCGTCCCGTCCTGGGTGGCGTTCGCCGTGATCGGCCTACTCGAATCCCACTTCTCGCAGCTCGTGAACTACGACTTCACCGCGGGTATGGAAGACGACCTCGACGAGATCGCCTCCGGTCACGAACACCGGACCGACTGGCTGACGAGGTTCTACTTCGGCGGCGAGCACGGCGGCGAGCAGTCGGTCGCACGACAGGGCGGCCTGAAGAAGCTCGTCAGCGAGAACCTCGAGGACATCGACGCCCGCGAGATCAACTCGATCCGCCTGTTCGACGACGCGGAGGGCCGCGAGGTCCATGTTCGGGTCGGGCGGTTCGGCCCGTATCTCGAGCGGATGGTGGTCAACCCGGACGACCCGGACGGCGACCCGATCTCCCAGCGCGCGAATCTCCCCGACGACCTGCCGCCGGACGAGCTGACGCTCGAGTACGCGGAGAAGTTGTTCTCCACGCCCCAGGAGGGGCGCGTGCTCGGTGTCGATCCCGCAACCGGTCACGAGGTCGTCGCGCGGGAGGGCCGCTTCGGTCCGTACGTCACCGAGTTGCTGCCCGAGCCCACCCCGGAGCCGGAACCCGAACCGGACGTGACACCGATCCCCGTCGAGGAGGTCGAGGCCGCCGGCGGTGGCACGAAGACCGCGACGAAGAAGGCTGTCGCCAAGAAGGCGGCGAAGAAGGCACCCGCGAAGAAGGCGGCCAAGAAGGCCACCGGTCCGAAGCCGCGCACCGCGTCGCTGCTCAAGACGATGGATCTCTCGACGGTCACGTTGGAGGACGCGCTCCGGCTGCTGTCTCTCCCGCGCGTCGTGGGTGTCGATCCCGAGTCGGGTGAAGAGATCACGGCGCAGAACGGCCGTTACGGTCCGTACCTGAAGAAGGGCACCGACTCGCGGTCCCTGGCGGACGAAGAGCAGATGTTCACCGTCACGCTCGACGAGGCGCTGAAGATCTACGCCGAGCCGAAGCGCCGTGGCCGGCAGGCTGCGGCCACGCCGCCTCTCCGTGAACTGGGCGTGGACCCGGTGAGCGAAAAGCCGATGGTGATCAAGGACGGGCGGTTCGGTCCGTACGTCACCGACGGCGAGACCAACGCGAGCCTGCGCAAGGGTGACGAGGTCCCGACGATCACCGACGAGCGGGCTTCGGAGTTGCTCGCCGACCGGCGTGCGCGCGGTCCGGTGAAGAAGGCCACCAAGAAGGCCGCGGCGAAGAAGTCGCCCGCCAAGAAGACCGCAGCGAAGAAGACCGCGGCGAAGAAGGCCCCGGCCAAGAAAGCCGCGGCGAAGAAGGCAGCAGACTGATCCCGGCCCGGACGCCTACCCTTGCGGTGTGTACCGCGAATGGGCGTCCGGGATACCCGGGGTCATCGCCTGGGTGTCGACGCCCGATCCCGCCGGACCGGCCGGAAACACCGTTCTGCCCGACGGATGCATGGATCTGATCTGGCACGAAGACGGCCTTCTCGTTGCGGGTCCCGACACGCGCGCACAGTTCTCGGACCTCGCGGCGCGGCGAAAACTGGCGGCAGTGCGGTTCGCACCCGGCCTCGGGCCCGTGTTCCTGGGTGTCGACGCCTCCGAATTACGCGACCGGCGCGTCTCCCTCGACCAGATCTGGTCCCCGCGCCGGGTCCGCGACATCGTGGCGGCCGTCGAAGACGACCCGGTGTCCGGCCTCGTCCATGCCGCTCGCCGCGATCTGGACGAAGCACCTCGAAGTCCTCTGTCGGGGCTCGCGCATGCATTCGCATCCGGTATGACGGTCGCCGATGCCGCGACCGCTGCCGGCTGGAGTGAACGAACCCTCCGCCGGCGCGCACACCAGGCGTTCGGCTACGGGCCGAAGACGCTGTCCCGCGTCCTGCGCTTCCGGCGGGCGGTGGAACGCGCTCGTGCGGGCGAAGACCCGGCCAGGGTTGCGGCCGAGTGCGGGTACAGCGACCAGTCGCACCTCGCGCGTGAGGTGCGCGCCCTGTCGGGATCGACGCTCGGTGACCTCGTCCGTCCGCGGTCCGGGCCGTAACTACTCGGAAAGTGCAGCGAACAGGTCGATGCCGTGGCCGTCCGGATCGAGCAGGCTCGCGTAACGCTGCCCCCACGCCGCATCCCAGGGCTTCATCGCCGAAGTGCACCCGGCGGCAACCAGTGCCGCGTACATCTCGTCGACCTCGCCCGGTGAACCGCACTCGAATGCGAGGCTCGGCCCGCCCGCCCCCGGTTCGAAACCCGGATCGAACGACTTCACGGAGTCGATCGTGTCCCACATCAGACGGACACCGTCGGCCGCCGTCACCTCGAAGTGCGGCGCGTCGGGTGCTTCGGCGGGCAGGTCGAGGCCGAGTGTGCGGTAACACTCGAAGGAGCGCCCGAAGTCCTCGACAACCAGGCCGATGGCAGAGAATCGAATGGTCATGACCCGACGGTAGAGCGGGCCGGGCACGTAGGTCTTGAACGTTTCGGACAGCCGGACGGAACAGGTCGGTGCCGGTGGTTACGCTGGTCGGCATGTCCGGTGTCTTCGATCGTCTCGTCGGCCAGCACGATGTCGAGACCGATCTCGTTGCGGCTGCAGTCGCTGCGCGCAACGGCGATACCGGCTCGGCGATGACGCATTCGTGGCTGTTCACCGGCCCGCCCGGATCGGGCAGGTCCATCGCGGCGTTGTGCTTCGCGGCCGCGCTGCAGTGCACCGACGAACAGACTCCGGGATGTGGACACTGCCACGCATGCACCACCACGATGGCCGGTACCCACGGCGACGTGCGGCGGGTGATCCCCGAAGGCCTGACCATCAGCGTCAAGGCGATGCGCGCCATCGTGCAGGTCGCATCGCGCCGGCCCAGCACCGGCCGGTGGCAAGTCGTGGTGATCGAGGATGCCGACCGTCTCACCGAGGGAGCGGCCAACGCGCTGCTGAAGGTGGTGGAAGAACCGCCGCAACGCACCGTGTTCCTGCTGTGCGCCCCGTCGACCGATCCCGAGGACATCTCGGTGACGCTTCGGTCCCGTTGCCGGCACGTCGGTCTCGTCACGCCCAGCGCCGCGTCGATCGCGGAGGTCTTGCAGCTCAGCGACGGCATCGACGAGAAGACTGCGCGGTGGGCCGCCTCGGTGAGTGCGGGCCACGTCGGCAGGGCCCGCCGTCTGGCCACCGACACGATCGCGCGGGAAAACCGCAACCGCGCCCTCGAGCTCGCCGGGGCCGTTCTCCGGCCTGCGACGACGTACTCCGCAGCCGAGGAACTCGGACGCAGCGCCGAGGTGGAAGCCAAGGAGGTCAGTGTCGAACGCGATGAGCGTGAGACAGAAGAGCTGAGGACGGCGCTCGGTGCCGGCGGTACGGGTAAGGGAGCCGCAGGTGCGCTGCGCGGTTCGGCCGGCGTACTGAAAGAACTCGAGCGCACGCAGAAGTCCCGCAAGACCCGGACCGAACGCGACATCATGGACCGCGCGCTCATCGACCTCGCGGGGCTGTACCGGGATGCCCTCGCCCACGCGTTCGGTTCCACCGCGACGCCCAACCATCCGGACATGACCGAGCGTGCAGCCGATCTCGCCTCCCGTACCAGGCCGGAGGCCCTGCTCGACTGTATCGAAGCGATCCTCGAGTGCCGCGAGGCTCTCGCGCAGAACGTCAAGCCGAAGTTCGCGCTGGCAGCCATGGCGGCGCGCTTGAGTGCTGCGTTCCGGTGACTGAAGTGCCGGTTTGCATCCCGGTGGGGGTAGTCCGCTAGACTTCGGACGCCGAACGGCATGCTGCCTTAGCTCAGTCGGTAGAGCATTTCACTCGTAATGAAAAGGTCGTCGGTTCGATTCCGACAGGCAGCTCCACGAAGAGCCCCTCACCCACCGGTGAGGGGCTCTTCTGGTTCCAGGGCTCGGTCGTCCTCGCGTGATGTCGTGCGGACAGGGACCATGGAGTCATGTTGATGGAAATCTTCTCCCTGATCCTGATCATCGGTGCGCTCGTCGTGGTGATCCCCATGGCGATCCGCGTGTTCCGGGATCGCGACGACCGGTGACACGCCCTCCGAGGCGCTCGACAACCGCAACCGGCGCACTCATGCTCGGTATATGGGTGACTCTCTGAAGGACCGGGTCCGCGACAAGATCATGCGTCAGCGTGCGGAGGACGGGGGCCGGCCGATCGACGCCGCGGAGGCCGACGACCCCCGCCTGACGGATATCGACGGCGATCTCGCGTTGCTGTCCCAGGCCGGCGAGGACGACGAGGTGGTCCAGAGCCTCGCTGCGAAGTACTGGGTGCCCTGAACGCGGCCGGAATCGGCGTTGACCTGGCGATTTGGTGTTTGTGGGGGTGCTCGCGTAACTTAATCCAGGTCAGAGCGACACGGACAC